>JAKAED010000072.1 GCA_021820105.1 Actinomycetes bacterium
AGGGCTGCCATGAGCGCCTTCAGCATATGCCGCGCCGCAAACCCGCGTGCTCAGTTGAGTGCTTGGACGTGCCCGGAGTGCAGAGCAGGCGAGGCGAACGATGAGACCTTACACCCGAGTTTCGCCAGCACCGAGGCGCAGAAGATTCCGTGGCCGCCAGCCCGATGCCTACGCATGCATGGCCCCAGGAACGCCGCGATCGGCCGCGCCGCCGGCACCGGGAGCTCCGTCGCAGACGCGGTAAGTCGCCCATATGGAGGGACGGTTGTCAAGGAGCGCGGGTTGACAGCCATTTGTTTCGCTGGGGTGGGGGCTGCTGTGGTTGCGGCTGGCGGGGCGGTCCGAGCGGTTCCCGGGTTCGCGACGGTGGTCATGCTCATATTCGGGGGCTGGTTACCCCAGGACCTTTGTTCGTCGCACGTCCGCTGTCTATAGTCGAGCGCCGCCACCCGGGTGGGGTGGTTGCTCAGGCGACGAATCGCGGAGTTGTTGTGCGCGAGCCGGGATGCTCGGGCCGCCTCGCTGGCCGCAGCGGGCTGTCAAGTCGGGGTTAGCGTGAGTTGGTGAGCCTCCGACTTGTGATCGGCGTGACGGTCACGGGGTCTGAGCTGGTGGGACAGGTCGCGATCTCCCAGCAGTAGCCGGCAAGCTCGCGCGCGATCGCGACGGCGACGATCCCGTTCGGTTTGTGACGGGTGTCTTTGAGCTGTCGCCAGCGCGCGTTCAGGCGGCGTTGCGCACGCCAGGAGATGTTGATGATCTCGGGCGCTTGCCCGCGTTGGCGGCGCTCGAGTGGCGCGCCGACCGCTGGGCCGCGACGGTAGTGGTAGGCCGCTTCGATCATCAGCCGCCGCGCGTGCGTGGAGCCTGCCTTGGTGATCGACCCTAGTCGCCGTTGCTGGCCGGTGGTGTGCTCGCTTGGGACGATCCCGAGGTAGGCGGCGAGCTGGTCGGGGTGATCGAAACGTGACCACTCTCCGTTTTCGGCACACAGCCCCAGCGCGGACAGAGTGTCGATCCCGCGTAGACACCGCAATCTGGCGACGGTCGCCGCGCACGGGGCCGTCAGCGCCACCTTCGCGAGTTCGGCCTCGACCAGGTCACGGGGGGAGATCAGCACGTCATGGGCGTGCAGATAATCAGCCAGCGTCGCCTGTGAGGCCTGATCGGCGAACTGCACCGAGGTCAACCACGACCGGTGCGCGCGTGACCACGCGACCGCCGGGCCTTCGTAATAGATCTCGCGACGCAACAGGAACTTCCCGATCCGGTGCCGGGCGCGCATCAGATCCGCGCGGATGTCCTCGCGGCAGCGAACGAGATCACGCAGCTGCTCACGCTCAATCGACGGGACGGTGACGAGCGTCAACTCGCCGGCGGCCAACAACCGTGCCAACCGAATCGCGTCACGCTTATCGGTCTTGACGCGATCCAGCGGCTGACGCTCGGTCTTGCTCGGCGCGCATACCGAAAGCTCGATCCCTTCCTGGCGGGCGCGGCGCGCGAGCCCGTAGCCGGTCGGCCCGGCCTCATAAACCATCCTCGCCGGCCGCGGCACCTCAAGCAACCACCGCAACAGCTCGTGCGGGCGACCGACCACCCGCCGCGTCACGACCTCGCCCGTGCCCTGATCAAACACAGCAAGCGTCGACTCACGCGCATGCACGTCAAGACCGACCCAACGAATACCGTCAGGCATGTCGGTACCTCCTGTGATTGTGGGCCCGCGTCGAAGCTGGAACCTTCGACGCGAACAACACCCCCAGCACTGGGGGTACCGACCTACCTTCGACTCCAGCAGCGCCGGTCCTCCATACGGTCTATAGGGATCGCGACGGGCTAAGTAGGCCGGGCGATTGCTTATTGGGAAAGCACTGGGCGGCAGCCAACACAGGCCGCCGACGCCTCATTGTCAATGGATCAGGCCTCGTGAAGCCAGCGGAGCTGTCGGCTTAGGCCACTGCTTCCGCGTCGGCGATCAGAACGAGTCGCTCGGCCGTCGCCTCCGCCCAGTCCTCGATCTCGTTCTCGCTGACGTAGGTGGCTTCCAAGCCTTGCATCAACTTCTTGGCGCGCCCGCCCTGCGGACCGGCGCCGACGGAGATCACAGACACCGGGACAGTAGGGTCAGCGTTTCTTACATCGGTGATGGCCCAGGCTAGGACGTCAATCTCCCGGCGGACGTAATCCTCATTGTCCGACTCCAGCGACAGGCTCCGGGTGAGTTCCACGACGGATCCGTTGCCAAGTCGGAAGTCGAAGACGTGGGTCTCTAACTCGCCCCCGATCCTCGGTTTGGCCGTCAGATAGTGCGCGAGGTCGAACGCTGGCTGGCGCGCAAGCGCGGCGGCGCGGATTCGGTTGCGGACCCGTCGGTTGACCCACGTGCGGTCACGGGCTTGGTCTTTCTTCGGCGGCCGCGGCGTGGCGACCAGCCGCGTGTACAGGTCCGCGAGCAGCGCGGCGCCGGTCGCATCGTGGATTACCGGTCGCGGGGTGGTGATCTGGAGTGTCCCGCCCCATGTCGCGCTGAGGTTCATGAGCTTGTCGAAGTCCCAGCTGCTCTGGATCGAGCCAGGCAGCGCACCGTCGCCGATCGCCTCGGTCTTGAGGTCCTTGGCGAACTCATCGAGGAACGCGAAGTCGTTCTCGAGCCCGAGGCGGCGCAGCCTGGCCTGCTGGCTCTTTGGGAGCACGCGGGATCCGAAGTACGCCACATCGTCCCCGACGATCAGCACCCCGACGTTGAGGCGCTCGTTCCGGACGGGGTCGGGTACGTACTGAAGAAGTGAGTATGCGTAGGTAGCCATCTAGGTGGTGGTCGGCTGGTAGTGGTTGAGCACACTGTCGCGCCGAGCCAGGACGTACTCGGCGAGCGCGAGCCGGTCAGCAGACGATACCCCCACTCGTCAGGCGGTCGAGAGACCACCACGGCGACCTCGCCCTCCGTCACCCGGCGCAGACGGTCCAGCGCCGGACCGCGGTCGGCGTCCGTGAGTCCCTTCCCCTGGAAGGACGCGTCGGGAACCACGATCGCGTACTCGGGCAGGAGGCTCGCCGCGTTCCAGTTGAACTCACCGGGCAGGAACGTCGTGTGGTCCACGGAGTACACCTCGCGCGGCGTCTTGTTGCTGTAGATCAACTGGTGGTCGGACCGGCAGATGAGCCACGTGTAGAGCACCTCGAGTGATCCGAGGCGCTGGCGGTTCTCGTCTACGTGCTCAACGCCCGCGCGGTCCGAGCAGTCGTCCATCCACTTCGACCCGTGGTGGATCCCCGGTTGCGGCGCGAAGTCGAGCAGGTATGCCGCAGGGTTGCGGTTCATTACGTCCGTCAGCGCCGCCGGCACCTCGATGAGCCTGACCGGGGGCACGGGGGCGCCGATGAGCTCGCCGCAGAGCGCGACGACCTGCTCGTTGAAGGCACCGCGCCCATCGCCGTGACGGTTCTGGATGAACTTCACTGAGTACAGCGCCCCGTCGTCGCAGGTGAACCGCTGCGGCTTGCAGGCAGAGCCCCAGCTCCCCTCGTGCCGCACGGCAACGAGCGGGTGCGGACGAGCGGCGCATGCATCGACGATCAGGTCGGCTAGGGCCATTGGTCGGGGATTCTCTCGGTGGGCAAGGCTGCCCTGCAAGCTCACGCAAAAAATGGTGCAAAACCGTCACAACTGCATTTCCTGGAAGCAATCATGCGGCTCGCCCGAGGTCTCGCGATCCCTACGGCGACTTACCGCGTCTGCGACGGAGCTCCCGGTGCCGGCGGCGCGGCCGATCGCGGCGTTCCTGGGGCCATGCATGCATAGGCATCGGGCTGGCGGGCACGGAATCTTCTGCGCCTCGGTGTTGGCGACTTGCGGGGCGGAGGTCGGACTTGGCGGCGAGGGCTGCTTTTGTGTTTCCACGTGCATCGCGCTGCTGGCACGTGCGTGTCCGCGCAGCTGCCACATCGCCCGCCGACCGCTCACTTCCGCAACTTCGTCTGGGGGCGGCGACCGCAGCGCTGCCGCTCCTCTCGATTCGGGCGCGGAAGTGGAAGCGGATCACTTGGTATCCCCTGGGTGGGCTGAGCCTGCCGCCGCGAAGGATCGCGGCGTTCGGGGCTGTCAGTCGGCGCTGAGTGGCGGGCCGAGAAGGGTCATGCCGTGGCGTTCGAAGATGGCCGCGATCGCGGCGCGGTCAGGGTTAGCGGTGCGGGTGGCGGGTTCGAGTTCCCGGAAGAACGTGTGCCCACCGCCTGGGGCGAACATAATGATCAGCTCGGCCGGTTGGTCGGTCAGGTTGAGGAATGCGTGGGGCAGGCCTTTCGGCATGTACGCAAAGCCGCCCGGTTCCAGGATCTGTTCCTGCTCGCCGACTCTGACCTTGAAGCGGCCGGCCTGGACGTGGAGCGTCTCGTCCTGCTCGTGATGCACGTGGAGCGGCGGTCCGCCGTGCGGCGCGACCTCGCAGATGAAGTAGTCGAACGCGCCGTGGGTGTCCTCACCCGTGACTTTGAAGATGAGATCGCGGCCGGGGCCGGACCCCAGGCGCAGCCCTTCGTCTGGCGCGAGCGTCTTGGGTGACGTGGTGGCTGCGGTCATCGGGTCCTCCTAGCGGAAGGTAAACTATTTGCGTGATGCAAACAGTATCGCTTTATTTGCGCCCGTCAAGTAGTTCCTGATGCGGGACCCTGACGCCCCGGTCACACGCGCCGAACCGGCCGAACCAGATCCCTTCACCGCCGAGGAGTTCGCGGCATGGCGAGGGATGCTGCGCGTCCACTCGACCGTGTTCCGCGAGCTTGATCGCGCGGTACTCAAGGCGCACGGCTTCGGGATCGACTCCTACGGCGTGCTGATCACGCTCGTTACGGCTCCTGAGCACCGCCTGCCGATCGGGGAACTTGGGCTTCGCCGCAACCTGACTCCCAGCGGAATCTCCCGCTCGGTCGATCGCCTTGCCAAACTCGACCTCGTCGAGCGCTCCACCAACCCCGCCGACCGGCGCAGCTTCCTCGTCGGCCTTACGGCTGCCGGGCTTCGACGCCTACGTGAAGCGCAGGTCACTCATCACCGAGTCGTGCGCGAATTGCTCCTCTCCCGCCTCGACGAACCAGATCTCAGGTGCCTTGGAGAGGTCTGGGAAAAGGCGATGCCGGGAACCGTCTCCAGCCCGATCTGGCCGCTCTGAACCGCTCGCTCCGGCCCCGCATCCATCGCCGTACGGGCATCTCGAACTCGGCGTCAGCGCACCGTGCAACGCGCGGGATGCGGCACGGAACCCGGATCTGTCCGGTCGCCCAGCCGGCCGTGCGTCATGACCCAACGGAATATCCTCGTATATACTCACGGGCATGAAGATCGTGAAAGTGCGACGTGTCGGGAACAGCAATGTCGTCTCGCTCCCACGCGAGCTCGAGGCGAGTGGCTATGTGCCGGGCACCTCGGTCCTGGTCGAGGAGCTAGCTGATGGGGAGCTGCGGATCCTCCCGACCGAGATGGTGCGCGAACGGGTACGACAGATCGCGGCCCGCCAGGTCAGTGAGCGTCATGCGGCGCTTCAGATCCTCGCCGACCACGATGCTGAGCACGACGCGTCGAAGTGAGCGGCGACCCCAACGAGGAAGAGTTCGTCTATCTCACCCTCGATGACGCACTGGAGATCTACGCCGCGATCTTCAGCCTGACCGTCAAGCAGGCTGCCGACCATCTTCGTAGCCGGGGCGCTCTGGAAGGCGCGCTCGGGCGGCCGGCGAGCTACGAGCACTATCAGCAGGCTGACCTGGCCCTGCAGGCGGCAGTGCTCGCGCATGGGATCGCCGAAACGCAACCGTTTGTGGATGGCAATAAACGGACCGCCCTGATCGCGATGCTGACCTTCCTCGAGCTCAACGCCAATGCACTGTCGGCGACAGATGCAGAGCTCGCGGCCTGGATCATCGGCTTCAGCTCCGGCACCACCCCCGAGCAACTCGCCGACCAACTCCGACCGCGCATCGAACCGACACCCTGAGCCGGCCGACCGGGCGCAATCCGCCCGAACGTGCTTTCAGGCGGGCAGAGGTATCTCGACCCCAACGCCAAGAGACGCGGAATGCGCGGATCTGAGGGAGCGAGTCCTGGACCCCGCCAGTCGCGGTTGCCTATGCAGCACGATCGCAAACTGCGGATCGTCAGGCCGGCCGCCGCTGCTTGCCCGGCACCTCGCAGCCAGCGTGGCGCGCTACCCCCCCGCAAGGGATGCCGTCAATCCCAGACGAGTCCACATGGGGCGTCGATGCTCCACCGGACTGGACACGCTGGCGAGTCGATTACAGGGCAATCGGGGGATTTTCGAGCGCAACCGCGACGTTCTCATCTTCACCGGGCCCGACCTTCAAGAGCTCGACCCAACCCTCACGCCAGAGCAGCTCGATGGTACGGAGACCTGAAACTCGTTGGCGCAGTCGTCACCCGCGCCCTTGAGGACCAACCCATAGAGAGAACTCGCCGAAGCGGGTCGACCAACTGAACCTTCTGGGCCTCAGAACCCGGCGTTCTCGTCGATTGCTCGCCCGACGCAATACCGGACATATCATTCGCTCATGATCAAGCTCTCTGAGGCAATGGACGTCTCTAAGGTCGCGCACACAGGCACGCCTCTGCCTGACCTCCTCAGGGAGAGCACCGAACAGGCGCTCAAGGCGTTGCGAGCTCGAGCAGCCGACGACGGTTCGCGACACAGCAGGCCCCAGCTACCCGACCCGCCGGCCAATAGCACTCTGATAGCCGACCGGTAACGGCGTCGGGATCCCGCTGCGCGACTTTTGAGGCACTCATGAGGCACCCAGCTGGAGTCTTGGCGTTGTGGCACGTCATCGCGCCCGGCCCGCTTTGTCTGGTTTTGCAGGACTTTCCGCTGCTTCGCCTAACCTCGTAGAACAGGCTCAGACCTTTGCCATGCAGAAGGCCGAGGGTTCGAGTCTCTTCAGCCGCTTGTCAGAGAAGCCCCGCTAATCGCGGGGTTTCTCTGTTTTTGGGGCCTGGCGCGAGCGCCTTCAAGCGGTCTTGTACAACGCGGCCGGACAACATTTGGGGTGGCGCGGAGAAGCGGGTGCTATCTCACGCGCTCACTGGATATGCTTGCCGCGAATCGGCGCGTATCAATCGGCACTTGGGATCTGGAGGCGGTTGTTGTGAGACGCGGACGGGCCTACCTGGCGACTCTGATGATCTGTGGCCTGTTTGCCACAGCTCCTGCTGCGCAGGCTGGAACGACACAGCAGTACAGCGGCAGCATCGAGGTGCAGAGGACGTATTCCGCCTACGTCACAAACGGCGGCACGCAGGACGCCTCCGACGAAGCCCAGCTCACAATCAGCAACCCGGTCTTTGCCCTTGCCCCTGGGTCTACGGCGCAGAGTCCGAGCTACACGCTGCAGAACCCTACGAGCATCTCATACACCCGCGCGCCTTTAACCCAAACCACCTACCAGCTCGGCGTCACGTGCATCTTCACGTTTAGCCAGGATCCGGGGCAGCAGGCAACGGGGACGCTCACGGCGGATCCGGCGCAGGGGGTTACGCAAGTGCTCACGGTGAATGTTCCGATCATCAGCACGACGTCGGCAAATTCGTCGCCAAGTTGTGGGACTGGCGCTAACAAGGGAATCGAATCCTTCAAGATCCCGGTGACCGTCAACCTACAGCTCCAAAGCGGCTTCTACGGCAGTATCACCGCGGGCGGGTCCCAGTATTTTCCGGCAAGTGACCCGATTGGACCGATCAATCAGGTCTACCAGGGCGGTCTGTACATCAACAGCGCCGAGTGGGTCCGATTGAAGGACTCCGTCAAGTCCCAGGCAATAGGCCGGCTCTCAGAGCAATACCGGCGCGCCGTCGAGCAGTGTGCCGCGCAGGAGAATTACTTTGCGATGGCTCCCTTTGCGAGGATGCTCAGCAAGTACTACTCCGAGCGTGACTGCCGGCAGAGCGCGATGGAGGCGTATCAGACGGCCAGCGCTCGGCTGGATCCACCGGATCCCAATTATCGGTCGGTCGTGCTGCCGGCGTCCGTGACAGCACGAACCTCCCAGGATGGCTGCGCCAAGATGGCGAAGCGAGACCTCAAGGCCTGCCACTCCCTGGCCTCAGCGGAGCGCCGCTACGAGTCCGCGCAGGCCGAACTGCTCAGCATCGACGCGGCGATCGTAACCACGATGAATCGTGCCAGTACCGCCCAAAGTGCCGGCGACACCGGCGCTGAGCAGACCCAGGCCGACGCGCTGGCCGTGTATGACTCCTGGCAGCAGTCTGTCGGCCACCAGGCCGACAGCACTGCGCGATCGCTGGCGCGAGTTCTCGAGCGCCTCCATGTCCTGAAGCGGTTGTCAGCGCGCGAGACTGCGTCTCTCTTCAAGCAACCTCTGTCAGGGCATGTACCCGCAGCCATGGCGCGCGCTCTGCGCTCGGCCGGTGTCAGCCCCTCTGCGTTCACCTCCGCGCTGAGGCAGGCCGCGCCGGGCATGCGGCCGGGCAAATTCACCCTCGCCAGCGCCTTGAAGACACCCATCACACCCTCACCGGCACCGACCGCGGATCTACAGTTGAATCCGGCCAACCTCGCGGAGCTGGCAACCGGACTCCAAACGGCTGGATCGCTCACCTCGGCGCAGGCGACGACAGTGTTTAACGCCATCACCGCGTACGAGGCGGCACCGTCCGGCAGTGCCGCAGCGGCTCGCTCCAGCCTCATAGCTGCTGCGGCCACGCTACCTCTGACAGCACAACAGTTCCTCGATGCGGCAATCACACTGATGGCATGAGCATGAGTGATCTTTGCAGCGAGCTCCTCGCACGCGCCGCCGAGCGCTGGTGCACCACCTTTACAAACCCACTCCTCCTATGCAGGGCACCTAGTCCACTGGCACGCTGACGGTGTCCCGCGCGAAGAGTGGATTTCGGCGCGTGGCTCTAGATGCCCCTGCCGGCACGGATGCGGGACTCCGCAGTTCTATCGCGGCGTGACAGACCAGCAGTGCGGTTGGCGGGCAGAAGTCCATCTCACTCAGCAGATGCCTGCGGGCACACAACGCACAACCAGTCCCCGATCGCCGTCTCGCCCCTCCCACTCGCGCCAGGAGCACATACTCGTGCCGCATGATGCCCGTCGCGGCGTCCCCATGCCGCAGCTGAGCGGTCAGCCCATCTGACAGCGAAGAGAGTCCTCAGACCACCTGACCACAGTCGGCGGCGCTGTACGGATGCGCTCCCGGCCGGCTACGCGGTGATCAGCTGCATGTGGGGCGCTATCCAGCTCATGGCTCAGGCGCCATCAAGCTCGGCGATCAGCGCATCTACTCGCCGACCGATCTCATCGCGAATGGCGCGAACTGCCTCAACCGGCTGGTTTGCCGGGTCTGGCAGCTCCCAGTCGATGTAGCGCTTGCCGGGGATGAATGGGCACTGGTCACCACAGCCCATGGTGACCACAACATCTGCCTGCGCAGCCAACTCCTCCGTGAGCGACTGCGGCCTGCGCTCCGCCAGGTCCATCCCCAGCTCACGCATCACCTCCACAACCTCAGGGTGCACCTGTTCCGCCGGGCCAGTGCCGGCTGATAGGCCGCGGTGCCTCCCGTGTGACGCCATTTCGAATAGCGCCCGGCTCATCTGCGAGCGGCCTGCGTTCTGCCGGCAGACAAAGAGGACCGTGCTCATGAGACCTGCGGGAGCACGACGGTCGCGGCGTCGCGTGCCGTGAGCTGGGGGTAGAGGCGTCGGATTGCCAGCGAGCCGAGCAGGCCACCAAGAGCCTGCGCGACAATGAAGGCCGGCACAGATGCGGGAGCGATACCGGCGAACGTGTCGGTGAGCATCCGTCCGACCGTGATTGCCGGGTTGGCGAAACTCGTTGAGCTGGTGAACCAGTACGCGGCGCCGATATACGCGCCCACGGCTGCGGGTGCCTGTGAGGATCTGTGCGTGCGAGCGAGCGCAAAGATCACGAGGATCAACCCGGCCGTGGCTATGACCTCGCCCAGCAGGTGCGCTGGTGTCGCTCGATGGTGGGGGGAAATGGCGATGGCCGCCTTTGCGAACATGCCGTTGGCAGCAACCGCCCCCGCCATGCACCCGAGCGTCTGCACAGGTATGTAGGCCGCCGCGTCGCGCCACTCAAGGCCACCAAAGCCCGCGTCAACCAACGAGACCACCGGGTTGAAGTGCCCGCCTGAAACCGGTCCGAACATGAGGATGATCGCGTACAGCCCGACCGCTGTTGCAGCGGAGTTCTCAAGCAACTGCAGACCAATGTCATGCGGCGAGAGGCGCTGGGCCGCGATTCCCGAGCCGATCACCACGGCGGCCAGAAACGCTGACCCGAGCAGCTCGGCCAAGAGCCGTCGCCCCAGTGGTTGACCAGTATCAATGGTGCGGGTCGGCGCTTGCACGGCGGGCAGTCTACGGATTGACATATGTCACTTCAATAGATATCCATCAACTGATGTCTTCCGAGCTCAAGCCGCTGCGACTCTTGCCCAAAACCAAGCGGGCCCCCGGACAGGTCTGCAGCCAGCCGCTCGTCTATCCCGAGGTCGGACACGCTGAAGCCGCCCGCATCGCCACCGTGGCCAAGGCCCTGGGAGACCCCGTCCGCGTCCAACTGGTTGACGTGCTCAGACAGCACGCCGGTGAGGTGTGCGTGTGCGAGCTGGTGCCGCTGTTTGATCTGTCTCAGCCGACGATCTCCCACCATCTGAAGGTGCTGCGCGAGGCCGGCCTGGTTGGCTCTGAGCGACGCGGGCTCTGGGCGTATTACTTCGTGATCCCCGCGGCACTTGGTGAGCTGACGGGGTGGCTCGCGCAGGTTCCTGCGTCCAGAACGGCGTGAGCTCCATACCCAACCAGTAGTGTCGGGTCAGTGGTGGCAAAGCTCCTGGCCCTGGTCCTACCGTTGGGCCTCGACTCCTTCGCGATTGCCGCGGCGATCGGGCTCTCACGCCCAGACCGTGCGATCCGCAGGCGAGTTGTCGGCATCATGGTCACCTTCGAGATGGGGATGCCGCTGATCGGGGTGGCGATCGGCGCTCCGCTCGGTCACCTGATCGGCGACGCGGCCACCTATGTTGCGATCGCGGGCCTGCTCTGTTTCGGCCTCTACACGCTGTTCTTCGACCGCGAAGAACAGGAGGAGGAGAGTCTTGAGCGGCTGGTGGAGGGGCGTGGCCTGAAGGCGATCACGCTCGGCATCAGCGTCAGCCTGGATGAGTTCGCGATCGGCTTCACGCTCGGCCTGCTGAGGCTACCGCTGGTGATCGTGGTGGCAGCCATTGGCGCCCAGACCGTGATCGTCTCAGCCCTCGGGCTGAGCCTCGGCCACCGAATCGGTGAGCGGGTGCGCGAGGGAGCTGAGCGCCTGGCGGGAGCGGTTCTGAGCGCCTTGGCGCTCGTCCTGCTGGCCGAGCAGCTGCTGGGCTGAACGAGCAGGCTTGCTCGCGCCGACGCACCGACCTCCATAGGGTCTGAGATGGACGCCGATGTCAAGGCTCGACTGAAATTTCTGTGAGTGGTAGTCGTCGTTGTTGTTGGTCATGGTGGTGGTTGGTGGGGCCGGGCGGCAGGTGCGAGTGCAACGACGACTGTCACTCTGAGATGCGCGGGTCGGGACCGCAGGACAGTGTCCGGTCGTGAGCTGCCTCGAACTAGCATCGCGTGTTGGCTAACGAATAGACCCGGCGAGGATCCTCCGGCGGCCCGCACCGGCCGCCCGGCCTCACCAACGGTCCTGTCCGCGTCTCAGGCGGCGATGGCCTCCTGAGGGTCGACGGGATCGGTGCCACGGAGTGGCTGGTCGGTCATCGCTGCCCAGAGGAAGGCGACGAGCTCGCGGGCGATCGCGATGTTCGTCACGGTCGTTCGCTTCCCGGTCTGGGTGAGGTGCCGGTAGCGGTGATGCAGACGCACCTGCGCCTGCCAGGCACGCTCGTCCGGTTGCGGTCCGGTCGCTGGGCGGCGTGGCGCATGCCGGTAGTGCCAGGCCGCTTCCACCAGCAGCCGGCGTGCGTGCTTGTTCCCGGCCTTGGTGATGTGCCCGCGGTGCTGGGACTCTCCGGAGGAGTACTCGCTCGGCGTGATCCCGAGCCAGGACGCAAGCTCACGCGGATGGGAGAAGCGGGCGAAGTCACCGATCTCAGCGATTAGCCCGAGCGCGGTCAAGGTCGAGATGCCGCGGAACGCGCACAGCGCCGTGACCTGGCTGGCCCACCGGTCGGTCTTCGCGATCCGGTCCAGCTCCTGGTCGAGGAGATCGAGTTGGCGTTCAATCCCGTCGAGATGCGCAAGGATCTGCTCAAGGGCGAGGTCAGCGAGCGGATCCTCGAGGCGCTGGGCGTTGACCCAGGCCCGGTGCTTCTTGGTCCACGCGGTCCCGTCGCGGTAGATGCGGTGATGGCGCAACAGTTGCTTGAGCACCCGGTTGCGCGCCGCGGTCCGGGCGCAGCGCAGATCATCACGGCAGCGCAACAAGTCCCTCAACCCCTCAGTCTCGAGCGTCGGCGGCGCAACGAACCGCAACAAGCCCGCACGGAACAGGGTGACGAGCTTCTTCGCGTCACGCTTGTCAGTCTTGACCCTGTCGCCGGCGCGGATCGGAATCAAAGACGGCGCGATCACATCACACGCCACGCCCATCTGCGTGAGCAACCGGTGCAGCGCAAACCCACCCGGCCCGGCCTCATAGCTGACCGCGAGCCCGTCGGGACCACCGAGCTTGGTGATGTAACGCCGGATCGCTTTCTCCGTCGTCTCAATCCTCGCGACCTCCGGCTTGCCGCCCTCAGGCGGCAGCGTCGCGGCGACGATCGAGAACTTGTGCACATCCAAAGCGACCCACAAGCGTGGACGGGCAGGGGCAGTCGAGATAACGTCAGGCATGGGCTGGTCCTCCAACACGGTCGTATGCGGCACTGGCCGAAGTGGCCTTGAACACCGCCGAGGCTAACCCGCGCTCTTGCGACGCGAGGACCAGCCCCCTGCGTCCATACTGACTACGATCGCGGCCACTTCAACGGCGCAGCCGCCGCTTGAGCGCCGGAGCCGCAAGTCCACACGAACGCAAGCAGAGGATCGATGTCCTACCCAGTCGGATTTGAGATGGATTACGTCAAGCGCCGCAGCCGTCTTTCCACGTTCTTCCGCTGGCTGTTGGTGATCCCACACCTGTTGTTCGCCTGCGTATACGGAATCGCCGGCTACGTGGCTCTTGTCGTGGCCTGGTTTGCCCTGCTGATAACCGGCCGCTGGCCCGGCGGGCTCTATCAGTTCATCGGTGGATTCCTGCGCTACATCACCCGCCTGAGCGCGTACATGTACCTGGGCGTGGACCGCTACCCGCCGTTCAGCGGCGGCGATGATCCGAGCTATCCGGTGCGGGTTGAGATAGCGCCTCCGCTCGCCCGCTACAGCCGCCTGAAGGTGCTGTTCCGCGGGTTCCACGCGATCCTCGCCTACGTGATCCGTTACGCCCTCGGGATCGTGATCTCGTTCGTCACGCTGATCTCGTGGTTTGTGATCGTCATCACCGGACGCCAGCCCGAGACGCTGCAGGACGCGCTCGCATTCTCCCTGCGTTACACAACCCGGGCCGACGCGCTGATGCTGCTGATCACCGAGACCTATCCACCGCTCAGCTGAGCGGGCCGCGGCGGCCGGGCGGCCGGGCGGCCGGGCACCGCCGTGACCACCGCTAACTTGAGGATATGGCCCGCTCGCACCGTGCCCTCGTGGAGGCGCTGCTCGCCGACGCCGCCGCTGCGCATCGCGACCTGTTGACGAGCCTCCCCCCGGAGATCGGCGACTCGCTTCCGGTCGACGCGCAGGGAATCACGCGGGCGATCGATCACATCGGCGTGGCGGCGGGACTGTCGGCGGCGGCGCGCGCACAGCTGATCAGGCCGCACGCGGTCAATCCGGCAGTACTGCATGCACGCGTGTTTGGTGGGGCGCCGCTTGCAGCGGAGACCGTGATCGGCGCGTTTGTGGACGGTGCCCGGGTGAGAGCTGACGCGCTGGTCACACTCGCCAGCTGCATTGATGACGAGCAGCTGGTTGCCCAGGTGCAGGCCGTGCTGATTGATCATCCGCTCCCGCTGCCGGACGGGGATAACGGCGGCTCTGACCCCTTCGAGGCGCTGCGCGCCGCCTACGCGGCGCAGGAGCACGCCGCAGTGCTGCTGGCCACGCGGCTGGACGCGATCAACGCGGATTGACGGTGCTCAAGCAAAGACCTCAAGCGCGCCGGGGGCGGTGGCGCTGGAACTGATGATCGGTGCCGCGCCGCCTCCGGTGGTCTTGCTCAGCGCCTGTACAGCTGCGGCAGTTCCCGCCTGTGTCTTCTCCAGCACCATAAGTGCTGCCATTGCGTGCAGATCCGGCATCGCGCCCGGACCACTTACTGCTGAACTCATAGAGCGAAGTTTCGGGCAAATGCGGCGTTCAGTGAAGGACTCTCGACGAACGTTCGGTTGCCCGCTCCCGTCCGGACCGCAGTTCGTGGGTGACGAACCCTGCGCCAAGCAGGAGGACGACCACCAGCGTCCAGCCCAGCACGACGGGACCGAGTCCCACGTATTTCAGACCTGAGGCCAGGATGACAAACGCGATCACCGGACGGATGTAGCGGTCCGGGACGCTCGATGAGAGCAGCGATCCCAAGAACACCGCCGGCACAGAACCCAGAATCAGCGAGCCAGTCAATCCGAACTCCACATGGCCGAAGAGCAACGAGCCGATGGCGGCGGCGAGCGTGAGCGGGACGGCCTGCGTCAGGTCGGTACCGACCAACTGCTTGGCACTTATGGATGGGTAGATGAACAGCAGCAGCACGACCATCAGTGACCCCGCGCCGACTGAGGTCATGCCGACCATCAGGCCGCCCAGGATGCCGATCAGCACCGTTACAAACGGGCGCGGAGTGAGTTCGTGGAGTTGCTCGTCGCGCTCACCCCCTGCTCGGCGATCAAGCGCGTAGCGCACAACCATCGCCGCTGATCCTGCCAACAGGGCCAACCCCAGGATCAGCTCGATCTCCCTCACATCGGAGCGGGCGTGACCGAGTCGACTGAGCAGATATGAGCCAAGCACGGCCGCCGGCACTGAGCCGGAAGCCATCAGGATGACGAGCCGTCGATGCACCGTTCTGGCGCGCAGGTGCACGCTCGCGCCGATGGGGCGCATGACCACCGAGGCAACGAGATCACTCGATATGGCCGCCGTTGGGGCTACGCCAAACAGCAGGATGAGCATGGGTGTCATCAGCGCGCCACCTCCGGCCCCGGTCATGCCGACCAGTAACCCGACTATGGCGCCGCCGAGAACGATGTAGGGGTCTATATGCACGGTCCTCCTGCCCAGTCTCGCGCGTCCACCAGGGGTAGCATACACAACCAACTTGATTGACTTAGGCGATACAGTTGTCTTTATCCGGGTGAGATCTCAATCCGGCTGTGGCGCAACCGCGGCTATGCCTGGGGAGTTGGCTCGCGCCGAATGGCGAGCAGCGCAGCCGCCGGCAGCACCGCGGCACTAAGCGGTTCTTTCACCACCGCTCTTCCGAGTCGTGTGGTGCCGTGCATGACGCTCAGCTCGCCGAATATGTCACCGGGCAGCAGCACGGAACTGACGGCTCCATCCCGCTCGAGTTCGACGCGGCCTCTGAGAATCACGTAGGCGCAGGTGCTCTCGTCTCCCACATCGAACAGAACCTCTCCGGCGCCCACATCCTCACGGACAGCGGCACGCTCGAGCTTGCGGATGTCGTCGCGATCCAGCGACCCGAAGATCGGCAGCGCCGTGAGCACATCAGCCAGCGGCAGATTCACCAGTTCCGGCGGCTGGAAGTGCACGCCGGCCTCACCGGTCAGCGCCTGCAGGAAGGCGTCGCGCTCGATCGCGAGCAGTTCCATCTCGGTGCTTGCGCGAACTGTCGCGGTACGTGGCGTGTTCCTTAGCAGCGCCCGTTCACCGAAGTCATCCTCGGCGGTCAGGTGGCGGACGGGAAAACCGTTGATCAGAACGTCCGCCTCGCCCGAGGCGATCACGTAAAAGCGGTCTCCACCCTCACCCTGAACGATCGGCTCGTCACCGGCGGCAACCATGATGGGCTCGGCGACCGCCGCGAGTTGCTCGAGCGATGCCATGTCCATTCCGCGGAACAACCCGACGCGGTGCAGCCGCGATACGACCGCGCCGCGTCCCGCCGCAAATTGGTCTGAGCGGCGCAGGCGCGCCCAGGTGCCGAGCATCAGCACCGGTAGCGGGAGACCCGCCAGGATCAGTGCGGCCCGCAGTCCGAAGAGCGCCACCAGCGCCGGAGCCAACAGCGCCCCCGCCCCCTCCGTCAAGAGCTTCAGCGACTCCATGACGGCGATGGTCCGCGAGAACGCCTGCGTCGGCAGGACTCTGTGCAGCAGGGAAACGGAAGTGGCATCCGCGAGTGCCATCGCGCCACCCCAGAGGAAGACCAGCACGGCCACCGCGGATATGGCGGTGGCGGCCGACACCAATCCGACCGCGATCCCGGCGGCGACGAACGAGATCAGGCAGGGCAGCGCCAGCCGCGCCCGCCCGATCTGCGCGACCGTGACCGGCAACGCGATCAGCACGCCGAGACCGGTCGCGGCCTGCAGCAGACCGACGCTCGAGCTCCCGGCATGGAGCAGATGCAGGGCCACGACCACCAGCAACGCACCCCAAAGGCCACGCACCAGCGTCCGCAGCACGCTGGCAAGCACCAGCGGCCAGGCGTGGACATCGCTCAAGACGCCCGGAAACGCGGCCAGCCCCTGACGCAGCCGTCGTGGCATGGCAGCAACCTCTGTCGCTGGAGCCCCACCCAGCCCAGCGGTACAGAGCATCGCCAGGAGCATCACGCTCGCCTCGCCGGCCATTGCGGCCCCGGGCGTCACCAGCCCGACGGCTCCACCTCCGAGCAGTGCGCCCGCCGCCTGGCCAACCGTCTTGGCCATGCTCGTGCCGGCCACCGCCGTGGTGAGTTCCTGCGGAGAGTGAGCCAGCGACGGCATCAGTCGCGACTGTGCCGGCCGGTACACGGCGGCCACGACCGCGTCGAGCACAACAAAGAGCAACACCAGCAGGAAGTTCAGACCGCCGATCGCCATCACCGCGGCTGCCCCGAGCAGCAGCGCCCGCAACAGCGCGATCTGGCTGAGGACGCCGCGTCTGCTGGCCGCGAGCGGCGCCAGCAGAGCACTGCTCACGGAACCCGCCAGGAACCGGATGCCGAGCAGGCCGACGTAAAGCGCCCCCCCTGCCCGAAAGGCATGGACGCTCAGCGCTGCGATGAATCCCCACTCAGAGACATTGGTGAGCCCGAAGCCCGTCAGCAATCGCAGCAGCGATGAGTTGCGCAGGTCTGGCCTCCGGTTTGACACCGAGCGCATCCTACGCAGCGCCCCCGCGGAACCGCCCGCCATTTGGCTGCGATCACAAGAGGATCACAAATTGGCTGGCCACGCCGGAGGACCGCGAACCACCGAGCGCGAATTCAAGGTAGCGTTCGCGCCATGGCCGAACCACGTTTCCGACTAGTTTGTGTCCCATCGGCGCTTGCGGGCGCCCCTGCCGGGTGGGCTCGCGACATGCTCAAAGAGGGCGAGGTGGCACTCCAGGCGGAGGTGGATCTGGGCCCTGTCAACCAGGCTGCTCACGATCTGGGTCTGAACGCGATCGCCGTTGTCCGTAGCGAGGGGAGCCGCGAACTCCAGGAGCAGACGGTGATCGCGTATGCCGAATCGCTGCCGCTGGTGTGGGTCGCGCCGGAGTTCAGCGATTCTGCACGCAAGTGGGCGCGCGAACGCGGCCCCATGACTCTGCTGAACGAGGCCGATGGCCCGCTCGACGACGAGGCCCGTAGGCGGATCGATCGGTTCGTGGCGATCCTCGGTCGCCAATCCGAATAACGCGGGCGCCTCGCCGCTGCTTCGGCGCCCGTGGTGCGCTTGGACGGTTACGCGAACTCGAAGTCAAAGCCCTCAAAGAGCCCGGTCTCGATCACTCCGGGGAGCGCCTTGAGTCGGCTGTGCAGACCATGCGGCACCTCAGCGAACCAGGCATCGATCACAAGGTTTCCCCACTCGGTGATGACGGGCCCGTCCTTGCCCCCTGCCAACCGTAACGACCAGCGAACGCAGCCGTGCTGCTCCAGCGCTGAGCCGACGTGCTCAACGGCCCTGCGGTGGACCTCGATCGGCACTGGAAAGCCCTGTCCCAGGCGCTGCACACGCTTGCTGGGATCGATCGCCAGATAGATCCGCCCGCATGTGGCCCATAGGAGCTTCTCCATGAACATGGCGCCTCCGCGCCCCTTGAGCACGCGTCCGTGCGGGTCGACCTCATCAGCTCCGTCCACACCCCATACCGGCCGAGCCGAGCCAAGGGGCACGGTGGGAATACCCAGCGTCGCGGCAGCCGTCTCCGTCTCATAGGACGTGGTGACGATCCTGATCGCGAGTGATTCGCTCCGTACACGGGCTCCGATCGCCCAAAGCGCCATGTAGGTGGCCGAGCCGGAACCGATCCCGATCAGCTCACCATCGCGCACGCGCGCCGCGATCCGCTCGGCGACGATGCGCTTCTCAGGCAGGTTGGCGACATTGGCCGGCCACTGCAGCGCCGGGGATGCATACAGGGCTGAGAGCTCTTCACCTTCGGCTGACACCGTCAGCGCAGCGTACAGCGCGCCTAAGCGGCGCGCCGCCGGGAATCCGCTGAGCGGCTGCGCTTGGCTGCCAGCAGACGCTCGTCGGCAGCCTGCATCAACGACTCGATTCCGTGCCCGTCCTCAGGGAAGAGCGCGACACCGACGCTGGTCCGCAGCTCCGCAGCGCCGATCGCGATCTCCGTCACGGCTTGGACGATCTTCTCGGCCAGCGCATGGGGTTGATCGGTCTCCGGGGCGATCACGCAGAACTCGTCGCCGCCCAACCGGGCGATCGTGTCCTGCGAACGGAGCGTCTGGGTGAGCGCGTCGGCCACTGCGCAGAGCATCTCGTCCCCGGCGGCATGGCCGTAGCGATCGTTGAGCCGCTTGAATCCGTCAAGGTCGAGCATCACCAGCGTGAAGCGCGCGTCGGCCCGGCGGTGCCGGCTGATCTCGTGGGCGGCCATCGACAGCAGCATGCGGCGATTCGC
>JAKAED010000073.1 GCA_021820105.1 Actinomycetes bacterium
TTATAGGTCTGCTAAGGAGGGGCCCCGCCAACGGCGGGGCCCCTCTATCTGATTGACCCAGGGGTGCGCTAGTCGGCCGCGGCCGCCACCGCATGCAGGGTGGCGCCGCTCAGGCGATGGTTGGTCCATTCATCCAACACGGTCGCACCCAGCTTTCGGTAGAAGGTGAGTGCGGGCTCATTCCAGTCAAGCGCCGTCCACGACAGGCGCGTGTAGCCGCGCTCCACCGTGATCCTCGCCAGCCGGCTGAGCAGGCGCCCGCCCACCCCGAAGCGACGGTGCTCAGGGAGGACGAACAGGTCCTCGAGCCAGATTCCGGGTCGGCACTCCCACGTGGAGAACGTGCCGTGAAACAGCGCAAAGCCCGCTGGAACGTCATCCACTTCCGCGATCAGAGCCTCGGCCGCGGCATCCTCCCCGAACAGCCACCTGCTGAGCAGCTCAGGTGTGCCCACGACCTGCTCAGGGGCGCGCTCGTACTCCGCCAACGCCCTAATCAGCGCGAAGATCAACTCCACGTCATCCGGTTGGGCTGCCCGGATCCGCACCTGTGGCTCGGTCAACGCTCCACCGGGAGCCTCAGTTCGCGTTTGAGGATCTTGCCGGTTGGACCCTTTGGGAGGTCGTCCACGAGCCAGACCACGCGCGGGTACTTGTACGCGGCGACCCGCTCCCTGACAAAGGCGATCAGCTCGTCGACCGTCGCTGTCGCGCCCTCCTTGAGTGACACCGCGGCCGCAATCTCCTCGCCAAACTCATTGTGTGGGATGCCGATGACCGCCGCCTCTCTGACCGCAGGATGCTCGTAGAGCACCTCCTCGACCTCCCGCGGATACACGTTGAAGCCGTTGCGGATGATCATGTCCTTCTTGCGATCGACGATGAAGAAGTATCCGTCGCCGTCCACACGCGCCAGATCGCCCGTGTGAAACCAGCCTCCGCGCATCGCCTCGGCCGTTGCCTCCGGCCGGTTCCAGTAGCCCCTCATCACGTTCTCACCCCGCACCACGATCTCACCGACCTCGCCACTCGGCAGCTCCCGGTCGGCGTCGTCCACGACCCGCATCTCCACACCGCCTATCGGGGTGCCGATCGACCCGGGTTTGCGTTCCCGGTCGGGATGGTTGAACGACGCGACCGGCGAGGTCTCTGAGAGCCCGTAGCCCTCCAGGATCTGGCAGTTGAAGGCCTGTTCAAAACCCCGCATGAGCTCGACCGGCATGGCCGCTCCACCCGAGGCGCAGACCCGCAGAGTCGATGTGTCAAACCGCTCACGGTCGGGCACGTTCAGCATTGCTCCATACATGCTCGGGACGCCCTCGAACACCGCCACCCGGTCACGCTCGATGATCTCGAGTGCCTTCACAGGATCGAATCTGGGCAGCAGGCTCAGCGTCCCGCCCGCCAGCACGCAGGTGTTCATCGCGCAGGTCTGCCCAAAGGAGTGAAACAGCGGCAGCGCACCCAATACAACCGTACCCGCGGCAAGCGAGAACAGGCCTCGAGAAGCAACACAGTTGCTGAGCAGATTGGCGTGGGTCAGTTCGGCGCCCTTGGGGGTACCGGTCGTGCCCGACGTGTAGAGCAGCACCGCCGTGTCGTCCGGCTCGCGCTGCACCAGTTCGCTGACTGCCTCTGTCTGGAACAGCGCCTGCTCGAACTCGCCCGGGGTGACCGGCACAAACTCGCAGCCCGTCGCGCTCGCGGCCGGCTCGGCCTCGGCCGCAAAGTCGTGCCAGGCAAACAGCAGCTTGGCGCCGGAATCCCGCAGGTAGTACTCGATCTCCCGACGCTTGTTGAGCACATTCAGCGGGACCACTACAGCCCCGATCTGCAGGCTCCCGTAGTAGGCACCGACAAAGTGGGGCACGTTGGGGAGCATCAGTGCCACCCGGTCGCCCGCCTCGACCCCCTGCTGACGGAGCATTCCGGCCGTGCGCATCGCCGCCTGCTGGAGCAGTCCGTAGTTCAACGCGAAGTCGTCCAGACGCACTGCGATCCGCTCCGCGTTGTCGGTTGTGGTGTCCGCCAGGATCTTGGCCAGGTTCATGACAGCATCTCCTCAGTCGCCGGTGAACTGCGGGGGGCGCTTCTCCAGAAATGCTTGCACGCCCTCCTTGAAATCGGCGGACATGGCCCGCTCCTGCTGCAGCGCCACCTCCAGCTCAAGTTGCTCGCGCAGGCGCGGGAAGGCGGCCTGGTTGAGCGCGCGCTTGGTGGCGGCGTACGCGCCTGGCGGTCCGGCTGCCAGGCGCGCTGCGATGGCACCGGCCGCTGCCTGCAGCTGTTCGTCAGCCACCACCTGATTGACCAGGCCCCAGTCGTGGGCACGGTTGGCATCCACTCGTTCGGCAAGCAGGGACATCTCGGCTGCGCGTCCGTAGCCGGCACGTCCGGTCAGCAGCGCGGAGGAGCCGCCGTCCAATGTCAGCCCAATGTTCGTGAACGCCATCAGCAGATAGGACGCGGCGCCCGCCACCACAAGATCCGCGGCCAGCGCCAGCGCGCACCCAAGGCCCACGGCACCGCCCTGAACGGCGGCGATGATCGGTTTCTCGAGCGTGCGCAGTTGCAGGATGAGCGGATGGAAGATATCTCGCAGGGTGGCACCCAGATCGACGCCGGTTCCGAGCTCCTGCGCGGCGATCTCTCTGAGGTCCGCGCCTGAGCAGAACCCGCTGCCTGTGCCGGCGAGCACCAGTACGCGCACGGATCTGTCGTGGCCAAGGCGCTCCACCGCGGCGAGCAGCTCGCGGCCCATAGTGGGAGTGAGAGCGTTCAGCGACTCAGGCCGGTTCAGTCTGATCCAGGCGACCCGGTCCTGCACCTCCACGACTATGGACTCGGACATGGGCGGGCGGCAGGTCAGCGGGTGACCCACGCTTCGGGATCGTCAGCCAGGGCGTCGATCTCCGGCGGGATTGTGCCCGCCGCCACATCCGCGACCGTCACCTGCTCAATGACCCGGCGGAGATTTGCCCGAACCGCGATCCAGACCCGTAGGAGCGCCTCCGAGGCTCCCTCGTATTGCGACTCCTCCGGAGGCGCGCCGCGCACGCTCGCCAGGGGGCCCTCAACGGCGCGCATCACATCCGCGACGGTGATCTCGGCAGGGTCCCTGGCCAACCGGAACCCGCCTTCAGCGCCGCGGTGAGAGCGCACAAGACCCGCATGGCGCAGCTCGCCGAGGATGTTCTCCAGAAAGTTCAGGGGGATTTCCTGGGCGGTCGCGATCCGCTCGGCCTTGACTGGCTTGTCGCCGGCTGCGGCCGCGAGTTCGACCATCGCCCTGACTGCGTAATCGGCCTTAGCTGAGATCCTCATCGGCGCGGGAGTATTGCGGCTGTCGCGGCCGAGCGTCCTGCGGAAGCGATTCACACGGACGAATAACTCCTATCACGCAAACGTATCACGCAAATCTCGTTCACGTTTCGTTTACGGGTAAAGCTGGGTTAGGATGGCGTATGGCGCCAGCCAGGCTGAAGCACCTCTTTCACGTGCGGTCTTGTGTTCCGCTGTCGTCGGCGCGCAGCTCCCGCATCCGTGTTTCCGATCGAGAGCAGCGCTAGCGAGAGCAGCGCCGAGGAAGGAGCAGTATCAAAAGATGTCGCACACCGTGACCAAACAGGCGCCCGGCACAAACCACGCGGGTCTGCGTGCCTGGGTGGAGAGCATCGCCGCGCTTACCCAACCGGACCAGATCCACTGGTGTGACGGCTCGCAGGAGGAATACGACGCGCTTGCTCAGGCCCTGATCGACGCGGGCACCTTTCAGCGACTGTCGGACAGCAGAAGACCGAACTGCTACCTGGCTCTTTCCGATCCAAGCGACGTGGCGCGCGTGGAGGATCGCACCTTCATCTGCTCGCAGCACCAGCACGACGCCGGCCCGACAAACAACTGGGCGGATCCGCAGGAGATGCGGTTGACGCTCAACGGCCTGTTCGAGGGGTGCATGCGAGGGCGCACCATGTACGTCGTCCCCTTCAGCATGGGTCCGATCGGCTCACCGATCTCATACATCGGCGTTGAGTTGACCGACTCGCCCTACGTCGCCGTCTCCCAGCGGATCATGACCCGCATGGGGCAGGCCGCGCTCGATGCGCTCGGCGACGACGGCGAGTTTGTGCCCTGCGTGCACTCCGTCGGTATGCCGCTGGTCGACGGCGCCGAGGATGTCCCCTGGCCATGTAACGCCGAGGACAAGTACATCGTCCACTTCCCGGAGACACGTGAGATCTGGTCGTTCGGG
This sequence comes from Actinomycetes bacterium, assembly GCA_021820105.1. GTDB lineage: Bacteria > Actinomycetota > Thermoleophilia > Solirubrobacterales > Solirubrobacteraceae > Palsa-465. The sequence continues at coordinate 4,253 of JAKAED010000073.1, forward strand.
TCGGGATACGGCGGCAACGCGCTGCTCGGCAAGAAGTGCTTTGCACTGCGGATCGCCTCGGTGATGGCGCGCGATGAGGGCTGGCTCGCCGAGCACATGCTGATCCTCAAGCTGACGTCGCCCGAAGGCGTCGTGAAGTATGTGGCGGCTGCTTTCCCGAGCGCTTGCGGCAAGACGAACCTGGCGATGCTGATCCCCACGCTGCCCGGGTGGCAGGTCCAGACGATCGGCGATGACATCGCCTGGATGAAGTTCGATGAGGAGGGCAGGCTGCGCGCTGTCAACCCGGAGAACGGCTTCTTCGGGGTTGCGCCAGGCACCGGAGTGCTCACCAACCCCAACGCGATTGACACGATCGGCAGCAACACGATCTTCACCAACTGCGCGCTCACGGACGACGGTGACGTCTGGTGGGAGGGACTCACCGCGGTGGCTCCCGAGCACGCGATCGACTGGAAGGGCAACGACTGGACCCCCGGATCGGAGACTCCCGCCGCGCATCCCAATGCGCGTTTCACAGCACCGGCGGGACAGTGCCCATCGATCGCTCCCGAGTGGGAGGACCCGGCCGGAGTGCCGATCGATGCCTTCCTCTTTGGCGGACGTCGGGCGACCGTGGTGCCGCTCGTACATGAGGCACTCGATTGGGATCACGGCGTGTTCCTCGGCTCGATCATGTCCTCTGAAACTACGGCGGCCTCGACCGGGACGGTGGGCACGCTCCGCTTCGATCCAATGGCGATGCTCCCATTCTGTGGCTACAACATGGCTGACTACTGGCAGCACTGGCTGGATCTGGGCTTGCTCAAGGGCGTGAAGCTTCCCAAGGTCTTTTACGTCAACTGGTTCCGTAAAGGGGCCGACGGCAAGTTCCTGTGGCCCGGGTATGGGGAGAATTCGCGCGTCCTGGAATGGATCTTCCGCCGCTGCGAGGGCACCGCTGAAGCGGTGGAGACTGAGATCGGTCTGCTCCCGGCGCTCGGTGAGGGCGGCATCGACACCGGCGGCCTGGATGTCAGCGACGCTCAGTTGCAGGAGTTGCTCACCGTTGATGTGGCCGGTTGGAAGCACCAGATCCCACAGGTTCACGCGCATTACGCGAAGTTCGGCGATGCGCTCCCTGAGCGGTTGCGGGAGCAACTGCGGGCCCTGGAACAGCGTCTGAGCTGAGACGACGCTCGCCCTGATCCCATCCGACGCCGGCCTGCTGGCCCTGCAGGCCGGCGTCGTGGCAGCGCCACGCGCCCTCGATCCAGCATGGGCCGCGCGGCTGCGTCGCCTGCGCGGCCGGGGGTGGGCGCTGATCCCGGTCGCCTCGATCGTTGGGGTGATCTTCGCCATCAGATACGCATCCTCGACCGCCTCCTGGCTGACCTACCTGGCGCTGGTGGCGGTGCCATTGCTGGCGGCCGCGGCGCTTGGTTGGCTGCTGCGGGGAGCTCGTCCGTGGCTCTCGCTGCTTGCGCTGCCTCTCTTCATGCTCGCCTGGTTCGCACAGCCGACGCTCTGGGGTCAGGGTGCTGCCGCCGTACTCTCGGCGCTCAGTTGCGTCAGCTTGGGTGTACTGCTGGCGGCCGTCACACCAGCGCGCTGGCTCAAGCTCGGCATCGTCGCCATGTCATGCGCGGATGTCTGGCTGATCGTCACCGATCAGCTGCAGGCTCCCAACAACCTGCTTGTGGCCGCCAAGCCGGGCGGGGGACTACCGCAGTTGCAGAGCGAGCAGTTTGGCAGCGTCACGATGGGTTACGGAGACCTGTTCGTGGCCGCGCTGCTCGGCGCCGTGTTCGCCCCCAGGCCGCGTGTACAGCGCTTCGCGGCACTGCTCACGCTCACGGTGGCAGGACTCTTCGATCTGCTGTTTCTGGTGCTGAACGACCTTCCCGCAACCGTGCCCGTTGCGGTCGCGCTCTTGCTCACGGAGATGGGCCTGACGCGGGTCAGGCGCGACCGTCGGTGAACTGGCAACCAACTGACGAGTCAGTGCGTGCTGCGCCCGGTCGACGCCGGGGGACGGGATTCCTCCGCCAGAGAAGTGATCGCCAGAGTCCCGCGGGCCGCGACCTCCAGCACCTCGGTTGCCTCCTCGGCGGTGCGTGCGTAGAGCTCGACCAGCAGGTGCACGACGATCCGCTCCTCATCGTGCTTGTGGAAGCGGACGTGCGTGAAGAACTCACGTGTGCCGTGGTCCCCAAAGGCGGCATAGGAGAGCGCGTCTCCCGCCTCCGGTCCTGAGCAGGTCTCAACGTCCTCAGCGTCGACTGTGACCGTGCATGAGGCGATCCACGGCGTGCCGGTGATCATCCGCTCCCAACGATCCTCGATCGGCTCCACGCGCCCGTTGTGAAAGCCCAGATGGGGTTGGTCGTGCATGCATTCGAGGCATTGCACAACAGCCTCCTGCATCTCGTCGACCACGTCCGTGCGCTCGCCGGTTTCAGGGTCGATCCGGTGGATGCCCTCGTAGTGCAGCTGAACCTCGAGGTTCTGCGACCAACAGCGGTAACAGCGAAGCCAGGCCCTGACCTCGGTTGAGCCCTCCATTGGCTCGATTCTAGACATGCTTTGGTCGTCGCTCATCCGCCGATCGCGGACATCGTGCGATCGGGCTGGATGAAGCCTGCCTCACCGATGTGGTGCTTCAGCTCCTTGCGCCAGACGGCCTGCCGGATGAGCAGCGCCAGTTCACTGTCATCGGCGCCGGCTCGCAGCGGCGTGCGCAGGTCGGTCTCATTGAGGGAGAACAGGCATGTCCGGAGTCGTCCGTCAGCCGTCAGCCTGATGCGGTTGCAGTCCGAGCAGAAGGGCTCCGAGACGGGATTGATGAACCCGATCCGGCCTTGGCCATCCGCGAAGCGGTAGACGCGTGCCGTCGCGCTTGGCTCTCGCACAAGCGGCTCCAGCGGGTGCAGGGCGTCGATCAACGCATGCAGCTCAGCGCCGGTAAGCACCTGCTCGGAGGTCCATGCGCGGTCGGCATCAAGCGGCATGAACTCAATGAAGCGAACCTCAAAGACACTGTTGCGGGCGAGCTCGACAAAGGCCGGCACCTCAGCTTCGCTGAAGCCGCGCAGGGCCACGGCATTGATCTTGATCGGGTGGGCCTGCGGGAACTCGGCCAGTGCGTCAAGACCGCGCAGCACCTGATCAAGGGCGTCGCGCCGCGTGAGTTCATGGAAGCGCTCGCGCTGCAGGGAGTCGACTGAGACGTTGAACCTGACCCTGCCGACACCGCCCTTTGCTGCGGCCTCGATCAGCGCCCCAGCGTCGCGCTCCAGCAGGAATCCATTGGTCGTGATCGCCAGGTCGCGCACACCCTCGACCGCCGCCAGCATCGCCACCAATCGCGGGAAATCCCGTCGCACCAGCGGCTCTCCGCCCGTCAGTCGCACGTCGTGGACGCCCATACCGGCGAGCACCGAGACCAGGCGCGTAACCTCTTCGAAGCTGAGTACCTCAGCGCGTTCCAGCCATGGCAGCCCGGCCGCCGGCATGCAGTACTGGCAGCGGAAGTTACAGCGGTCAGTCACCGACACCCGAAGGTCTGTGATCTGCCGGCCGTGGCCGTCGACAAGAGGGTCGGACACTGTCATCCCCTACCCGATTCTAGGCGCCGATTTGCAGGCCGATCGCGGCGCTGTCGGAGACTCGCAGGGCGATGCTCTCATTCCGCTGAGATAACAGTTAGGCTTCTGCCGATGAGCGAAGAGCTGATGAGGAGCGGGGACGGCCTGTTCAAGCCGGCCAGACGGGGTTACGACCGCGAGGAGGTCGACGCCTACGTGACTCAGCTCCAGCGACAGATCCGTGATCTACAGGCCCAGCAGCAGACTCCCGACGCCGCCGTCCGCAGTGCCCTGGAGCGAGTTGGCGGCGAGGTGGCCGACGTCCTCAAACAGGCTCATCAGACAGCTGATGAGATCGTCTTCACCGCAGAACGCGAGGCAGAGGAGCTTCGCGACCGGGCCCAGCGAGAGGCCGCCCACGTAACTGCGGTCGCCGAGCAGCGCGTGCACGAGCTCGACCTCGATACAGACCGGATCTGGGGCGAGCGTGAGCGGATCGTGGCGGACGCTCGCGATCTGGCGCGACAGCTCACGGAGCTGGCCGATCGCGCAGCTGAACGCTTTCCGAGCGACGGCCAGCCGCAGCTGAATGCGAGCCGTTGACACGCTCCATCTGGGGCGACGCCACTGGATCTGCTGCTGGCAGGTGGGGGAGGTCCTGATCGACCCTGGGCCGACGCTGTCACTGGAGCGGGTACTGAGCGAGCTTGACGGGCTCACGCCGCGGGCGATCCTGCTCACCCACATCCATTTTGATCACGCGGGCGGGGTCGGCACCCTGATGCGGAGGTATCCGGAGCTGGAGCTGTATGTACACGAGCGTGGAGCTCCACACATGGTCAACCCGGAGCGGCTCTGGGCCAGTGCCGCCCAGCTCTACGGGGAGGCCAACATGCTCTCGACGTGGGGTGAATTCGTGCCGGTCCCGGAGCATCGTATGCATGTGCTGGCTGGTGGTGAGCGGCTGACGTTCGGCTCTGAGAGCTTTGAGGTCGCCTACACGCCGGGACACGCGAAGCATCACGTCTCCTTTCTGCACGACAGCGGCACGGCCTTCGTCGGGGATGTCGGAGGGGTGCGAGTGGAACCGCACGCGCCGACGCTGCCGCCGACGCCCCCGCCTGACATTGACCTGGCCGCCTGGCATCGCTCGATCGAACTGATTCGTGCCTGGAGTCCTCAGCGCCTGGCCGTCACACACTTCGGCGCGCACGACGACGTCGAGCGTCAGCTGGATGAACTGGGTGATCGGTTGGAGCGCTGGGCGGCCCTGGCCAGCGATCGGGACCGAACGGGCTGGATGGAGTCAGTCCAGGCTGATCTCCGCGCGGCCGTGGACCCCGACGCCTACGACTCGTTCATTGCGGCGGTTCCGCTGGATCAGGCTTATGCCGGGCTGCGCCGCTATTGGGATCTGCAAAGCACCTGATGCCCAAGGCCAGACCTTCAGTTGCTTGACTGCAAGCATGCATGCCGGCTTTGAGTGCTGCGCATGCGGGGGTATCCTTGCAGGGACATGACGCTGACCGTTGAACTACCCCGCGTGCAGGGGCCCGGCAGCGGTTTCGGAGGACAGTGGCGAGTGGTCGTGGTCAACGACCATCACAACACTTTCGATCACGTCGCTGAAACGCTCGCAGCCGTCATTCCGGGAGTCAGCCTCGCGGAGGGCTACCGGCTGGCGGACCGCATCCACAACACCGGGTGCGCGATCGTCTGGAGCGGTCCGCGTGACGAGGCTGAAGGCTATTGGGCCAGCCTTGACGGCGCTGGCCTGACCATGGCGCCGCTCGAAGAGGGCTAGCGCTTCTCGCTCTAGGAACCAGACGCGGATTCATTTATCCGCAACACTCTGGCGCACTCATGCGACCGGCTTGCCGCCGGAATTTGTAACCCTTACACAGATAATGTCGAAGCAGCCCTGGTATGAACTTCCGCCGCAGGTCGCTGCCGTGATCCGCCCCCTGTTGCCTGCGCTGGTCGGGGAGATCATCGAGGCCGTGGGTACGATCCCCGCCTACCAGCGGCCGCTTGAGGGGGAGTTCGGGATCGGCGTGCGTGCCGGCGTGGAGCAGGCGCTCGTGCACCTCGTCCGTGAGATCGAAGCCTCCGGACCGGTGCCACGTTCCGACGTCTACCGAAGGCTCGGTCGCGGCGAGATGCGCTCCGGCAGAACGCTCGACTCACTGCTGAATGCCTACCGAATCGGTGCCCGCGTGATGTGGCGACGGGTGGCGGCCGCCGGTGAGGCCAGCGGCCTCGAGCCCAGCACCCTGTACCTGCTGGCGGAGGCCATCTTCGCCTACATCGACATGCTCTCGGCCGAGTCTGCCGAGGGCTATGCGCTCGAGCAGACACAGATCGCCGGGGAGGCGGAACTGGCCCGACGCCGGCTGGTCCGGCTGCTGGTCCGCGAGCCGGCTGCCGACCCTGAGCTGGTCGAGGTCGCGGCACGTGAGGCGGTCTGGGAACTGCCCCGCACGCTCGCCGTCCTGGCCATCCCGGCCGATCGCAGAGGCGACTCCGAGCCACCATCCAGCCAAGCGGAGACACGCCGACAACCGGCTCCGAGCCTGCCGGTGGGGACGATCAGCGAGCATCTGGGCGATGTGATCTGTGCGCTCGTGCCAGATCCGGATGCTCCCGGACGCCGCGCCGAGCTCGAGCGCGCGCTCCGGCACGCTCGGGTCCGTGCAGGCCTGGGAACGAGCGTGGTCTGGGGGGATGCGGCATTGAGCTTCAGGCGAGCGCGAGCTGCGCTCGCGCTCGCCCCCGCCACCACAGAGGCTCTGATCTGCGCCCACGACCACGCTGGTGAGCTGCTCCTGGCTGCCGATCCGATCCTGGCGGCCGAATTTGCGACGGCACAGCTCGCGCCGCTCGCGACGCTGCCGATAGGTTCCAGGCAGCGTCTCACCGCCACGCTCGCCGCCTGGCTCGACGAGCAGGGTCGGCTGCCCGGTGTGGCCCAACAGCTGGCGATCCACCCGCAGACGGCGCGTTACCGCCTGGGGAGGCTGCGGGAGCTGTTCGGTGAGCGGTTGGATGATCCTGAGGCTCGCTTCCGCCTGGCGCTAGCACTGCGGGTGAGACGTTGAGCTGGGGCAGCGACCGCGCACGGCTCGTGGCGGTCGTCAGCGGTGCTGTCTTTCTGGAGACGGTCTTTTATGCGGTGATCACACCGCTGCTGCCGGGGCTGAGCCACCACCTGCGGCTCTCAAAGCTCGCAGCCGGTGTGATGACGGCCGGCTATCCGGCCGGGACCCTGGTCGGCGCTTTGCCGGCGGGAGCGCTGGCGGTGCGCCGGGGCCCGCGCTTCGCGCTGATCAGCGGTCTGCTTCTGGTTGCGATCTCGACCGTGGGCTTCGGCCTGCTGAACAGCGCCGTCGGCCTTGACCTGGCTCGCTTCGTGGAAGGGCTCGGAGGTTCCTGCGCGTGGGCTGGTGGGCTGGCCTGGATCATCGCGTTCACGCCGGTCCAGCAACGCGGTGCCGTGATCGGGAAGGTGCTGGGCACCTCAATCGCCGGTGCGCTGCTCGGTCCGGCGGTCGGGGCGCTTGCCAGTGCCACGGGCCGCGCGGCGCTCTTCGGCGGCCTGGCCCTGGTGGGCTCGCTGCTGCTGGTTCCAATTGCCGGGCTGCGGGACGCGCAAACGCAGTCCGCCCAACCGGTGGCGGCGATGCTGCGCGAGGTTTGGCGGCCGGACATGCGGGTTGCCATGTGGCTGATGCTCCTACCCGCCGCGGTGAGCGGGGTGATCAACGTCCTGGGACCGCTGCAGCTCCATCGCCTCGGGGCCGGCGCCGGGATGATCGGGGCGGTGTTCCTCCTCTCGGCCGGGATCGAGGCCGTGATCTCGCCCAGAGTCGGCCGCTTCTCTGACCGCCACGGCGGCGCTGTGCCGTTGCGCATCGGCCTGCTGGGCGCCGGAGTCGGGCTGGCGTGCTTCTCACTCGGTCGGAGCACCACGTCGCTGGCGCTGATTCTGCTGCTGATCTCAGTCCCGCTGGGTCTCTTCTGGGCCCCGGTGATGGCGCTCCTGTCGGAGTTGGCGGACGCGAGTGGAATCGATCAGGCGCACGCCGCCGCTTTGACCAACCTCGCCTGGGCGCTGGGCCAGTTGCTGGGGTCGGCCGGCGCGGGGGCGGCCGCAAAGGGATTCGGCGACGCAGCACCGACGCTCTTTGTCGCAGCCATCTGCCTGCTCACGCTGGCGGGCCTACGTCGACGGGCTGCAGTCGGTCAGGCGCCCGCGTAGGGCGTGGGGTTCGGCTCGGGGTTGAGGTCGGCGAGCGTCACCGTCTCCGGTGCCTGGCCTCCGGCCGCATACTCATCGTGCCAGGCATAGGTGATTGGGATCTGGTACTTCCCGGAGTAGCGTGCGCGGAACTCCCGCATCTCGGGACCCTCCCAGTAGCGGTACCAGTCGTCCTTGGACTGAAACCAGACCTGTTGAAGGATCCGGTACGCGTCGTCCTGGGAGCGCTGCACGGTGTAACGGGTGGCTCCGTACTCGAGTGAGACCGGCGCGGCCACCTCCGCGACGGCGTCGGCGAACATGTCGCCGCGAAACACCGTCGCGTACCACTGAACGTGCATGACTCCGCTTGCCATCGCCTGGATCTTACCCTGGTCTGAATCCGTGCGTCGCGGACAACGCCACGCGGTCGCTGCGCGCCCGCAGACGCACGGAGGTCAGATCAGACGTTGGAAACGCTCAGCAGCCGGCGGCGCCGCTCGATTCGGCGCAGCTCACCCTGCAGCGAGTCCCAGGATTCAGGCTCAACCCGCTCGTACTCCAAGCCGATCAGGTCCTGAACGTTGTCGTAGTACTCATTCCAAGCGCGACGCTCTTCATCGTCGAGTTCGCGCAGCTTTTCTGTGTCGGGGATGACCGTTGTCACGAGCGGCTCCTTCTCCTCTTTGACAGCCTCGATGGTACGCGGTCAGGCGGTTGCAGTGGTTGTGCGTTAGTTAGGGGCGGTTAGGTGCTCTTTATCCGCCCAGTGCGCGAACCATGCTCAGGTGAACGGCAGCTCGCCGACGACCGCCTCGTGGCCATCGGCGCTGTGGACGATCGCGCCCGGAGGTGCCTCGCGACGCACCAGGGCCAGGGCGATGGCACCGTGCTGCGGAGAGTTTGCGGAGCTCGTGACGGTTCCCACAACTCGCTCGGCGAGCAGCAGTTCGGTTCCGGGCGCGAGCTGCACCGCCGAGCGCAGACCGCGCAGCTCGCGGTTGGGCTTGCCGCGGTAGAAGAGCCTGGCAACCGTCTCCTGGCCGACATAGCAGCCTTTGGTGAACGACACGGCGCGCTCATTGAGGCCCGCCTCCTGCGGGATCACCGAATCGTCGAGATCGACGCCATAGCGTGGCCGTCCACGCTCGATCCGCAGGATCTCCGCCGCCGCCTCGGAAACCTCTGCGGCGCCGGCGGCGAGTGTCGCCTCCCGTACCGCGCCGAGCTCGTGCGCATCGAACAGCAGATCGATCCCGACATCGGTCCGGATCGCCCGGAGCTCACGGCCCCCAAGCTCGAAGGAGACGTGGTCGTGCTCCGCGGGTCCCGGCCGCACACCCAGACTCTGGATGAGCTCATCGGCCAGCGGGCCGATGAGCGAAAACAAACCTCGCTCCAACGTGCGTTTATGCAGCTGCACTGCATAGCCGAGCGAGTAGCGACGGATCATGTTGAAGAGCGCCTGCAACGCGACCCGTTCGGTGTCAAGCAGCAGCTCGTCGCCCGCATCAAGGATCCGGAGATCTCCCAGCATCTTGCCCTTGGGCGTCAGAAACGCGGCGTAGCGGCCGTGTCCCGCGGTCAGCCCGACAACGTCCTGGGTCACCTGACCGTGCAGGAATTCCTTGGCATCGGCACCGCCGAGTGCGAGCTTGCCTCGTTCTGAACGATCGAGCAGGCCGACACCCTCCTTGAGAGTGGTGTAGTCCCGCGCAGTGCTGGTCATAACGCTCATCCCGCTAAGGGTGGCAGACGCGTGAGTGCGCTCCGCTGAGCGTCTCGCTACTGTTCGCGTCAGATGGCCCTGGCCGAGACATTCACTGAGATCGTCGAGTCACTACCGGACGACTGGACCGACCTGGAACTGGATCTGCGCATCTTCGACGAGCGTCGCTATGTGGAGGCCTCGACCCTGCTTGTGACCTGCAACGCGCAGCCGTACTCCAAGCGCGAATGGCACTGGCGACTGCTGGTCGCCCACCGCTTCGGTCATGCCGCCTCCGTCCCTGCGGTACATGCGGCGCTGCGGCTGTTGGACGACACCGGACTTGACGGCGAATTGGCGGTGCGCGAGACGCGCACGGGCCGCGTCGAGGTCAAGCAGATGTGGGGTCGCCCAGAGTCCGTCCGTGAAGAGTTCCGCAAGCTGCGCGCTCAGTAAGCGGCCCGCTCGCCGCTGCTTCGCGGGCCTCGCCTAGCGGGGCAGCAGGCTGCGGTCGAACATCCTTGCCACGTCCGGCCGACGTTTGACGATGCCGAACCTGGCCTCCCACCGAGCCCAGCTGTTCAGGACAGACGGTTTCAGCACGCCGTAGCCGCCTCCACCGCTCGGCAGAAACGCTGGTAGCTCGGCCCTCAACTGCTGGCTGACAGCGGCACCTGACAGTCCGCTGACCTCCGACTCCAGGTAGTGCTGGGCCTGTGCTGGATGCGCCACGGTGTAGCGGTAGCCGGAAACCAGTGTCCGCACCAGGGCTTGAGCAACGGCTCGGTGCCGCTTCAACTCCGCGGAGGTGGTGCAGACCACCAGTTCCGGATAGGACGGCGCTCCGAATTGCTCGACCCGGAAGACGTGGAAGGGGGGGTGCTGATGCGAGAGCTGCACGCCCTCGTCGTTCCAGAAGGCGGTGGCCGCTGCGACTCTGTGCGAGATCAGGTCGGGCACCGCGTTGTAGCCGATCGTGATCGTCTTCAGGCTGTGCGGCTTGCCGCCGGCGCCGGCGACGATCGAGTCGAGTACCGCCGTGTCGCTCGGGGCTCCCGTGACACCGACTGTCTGGCCATCGAGTTGCCTGGGGCTCTTGAAGCGCGGCTGCGCGATCACTGACGCGAGCGGCCGCTGCTCCAGGGCCATGATCCCGACCAGCCGTCGTCCCTGCTGGTCGGCGATCGCCAGATCATGGATGTCCAGGATGGCAAAATCCACACGTCCGGCGCTCAGCAGCGAGACCGCGTCCGTGCTCTGACCCGGGACGCGAACCTGCAGGTGGATGCCGTTGGCCCGGTCATAGTGCCGTGCTATGGCCGTGTAGATCCCCGTGTGAATCGCGTTCGGTGTGAAGTCGAGCATCAGCGACACCGACGGCGCCGCCGCGGGTTGCGCCGTGGCCGCGCCGCCGCAGAGGACAAGCACGGCGGCCAGAACCATGGCATTCAGGTGTCTTCGCGGACGTCGCATCGACGGGCCAGGATACGCACTCCGTAGAATTGGCAACCCATGCGACGCCGTGTCACCTACAGCCGCAATGTCACCCTCTCGCTGTCGCGCACCTGCCGCTGCTACTGCAAGTACTGCGCCTTTGCGACGCACCAGGCACATCTCCACGAGCCTGAGGAGGTGCTGGCGCTGCTCGATCGTGCGGTCAAGCGCCATCGGGCCAAGGAACTGCTCGTGCTCACCGGCGAGCACCCGGAGGTCAATGCGGGCGTTCGCGCACGGCTTGAAGCGCTGGGGTTCGAGGACTTCGTGGCCTATGTCGTGTGGGTCTGTGAGCAGGCTCTGCAGCGAGGTCTGCTGCCGCACACGAACCTTGGCGTGCTTGATGCTGAGCAGCTGGGACGTCTACGTGAGGTGACCGCTTCTCAGGGGCTGATGCTTGAGTCCGTGAACCCGGATCTGGTCGCACACCAGGGCTCCCCGACCAAGCATCCTGCCAAGCGGCTTGACACGATCAGGGCTGCCGGGGCGTTGCGGATCCCCTTCACGAGCGGGATTCTCGTGGGGATTGGTGAGAGCCGTGAAGAGCGTCTCGCCGCGCTTGAGGCGCTGGCGGCGGTCCACGCTGAGTTCGGACATCTCCAGGAGGTGATCATCCAGAACTTCGTGCCCCACCAGAGCTACTACGGACGTGAACCCGCTGAGATCGCGACCGAGGCCGCCGCCGAGTACTGGCGTACGGGGATTGGTCATGGCCCGCAGTTGGATGCCCCCGCCTGGTCCAGCCCGGTGACGATCGATGAGCTCAAGGAGTTGATCGTGGCGGCGCGTGAGCTGATGCCGGGGGTCGGCGTACAGGTGCCGCCGAACCTCTCAGACTGGTGGCCCGAGCTGGTCGCGGCAGGGGCCACGGATCTGGGCGGTCTATCAGCCAACGGTGATCACATCAGTCCGGAGCACCCGTTTCCCTCGCCGGCGCAGGTGCGCAAGCGCCTGGCCGAGGATGGTTACGCGCTGTCTGAACGCCTCTGTGTCTATCCCGAGTACATCGACACCGAGTGGGTCGCTCAAGGTGTGCTCGACCTGATCAGGACCGACTACTGGTCGTTCATCCCACGCCGCGGTTCGGGCCGCCGTGCTGAGGTGCGGGTCGGTCCCGATGTCGCCGCCCGTGCGATCGAGAAGGGAGCTCGTGGCCAGGAGCTGAGCGCTGAGGAGCTGACGGCGTTGTTTGCCGAGCAGCGGCCAGAGGTGATCGAGGAGCTGCGGGCGGCCGCTGATCAGCTGCGCGCGGACCTGGCGGGGGAGACCGTCACCTTCGTCGTGAACCGCAACATCAATGTCTCCAATGTGTGCACAGTGGGCTGCGCGTTCTGCGGCTTCGGTCAGGGCAAGCGCTCGCCCGACGCCTACGAGCATTCGGAGGAGGAGTTCGCCGCGCGCATAGACGCGGCCGTTGAGTTCGGTGCGACCGAGCTCTGCATCCAGTCCGGGATTCATCCGGACTGGACGCTTGAGACCTATGAGAGCTGGCTGCGGTTTGCCAAGGAGCATGGGCGCCGAGCGGGAGTCGAGCTGCACCTGCATGCGTACTCGCCGATGGAGATCGCCCACATGTGCGACATCTCCGGTCTCTCACCGGACGTGGTGTTTGCGCGTCTGCGCGAAGCGGGTCTGGGCTCCACGCCTGGGACCGCGGCGGAGGTCCTGCACGACGGGGTTCGTGAGCGGATCTCTCCCAACAAGCTGCCTGTCGCTCGCTGGGTGGAGATCATCGAGGCCTCACACCGCGCCGGCCTGAGATCCACCGCCACCGTCATGTTCGGGCACATCGAGGAGCCGTGGGAGCTTGCCGAGCACATGCGGGTCGTGCGCTCGTTGCAGGAGCGCACGGGTGGCTTCACTGAGTTCGTCCCCCTCTCCTTCATCCCGTTTCAGACACTGCTGGGCCGCACTCACGGGATCGAGGAGATCACGCCAGAGGAGAATCTCAAGCACACGGCGGTCTTCCGGCTGGCCCTTGGCCACACGGTCAGGAACCTGCAGGCGAGTTGGGTGAAGATGGGCCTTGACGCGGCGACCGAGTCCCTGCGCTGGGGCGTCAACGATCTGGGCGGCACGCTGATGGAGGAGTCGATCAGCCGGTTGGCGGGCAGCTACCACGGAGTGAAGCTCGACCCCGAGGATCTGATCGCCGCCGCACATTCAGCTGGCCGGCCGGCGGCCGAGCGCACGACTCTGTATGCGATCCGGCGCCGGTATCCGCTGGGCGAGCGCGCGCTCTCCCGCTGAGCGCCGCGCCCCTGGTCGACTTTGAGGGGACGCCCGTCAGGGTCGATACGCTTTAACTCGACTCAGCGTTTCGCTGATTGGGTCAGAGGGAGCAGGTGTTGTGAGCGTCGTTGACATTGCACGGACCGCCGGGGGTATCGCACGGACCACGGGCGCTCAGGTGGCACGTACCCCGCAGCGCGTCCGCAGTACGGGATCGCATCTGGCTTTGCTTACGGCTCCCCGCCGCCGCATCCATTGGAGTCCCGGCTTCTATGAGCCTCCGGCCGGACTTGAGGCCCTTGCCCCGGGCGAGCTGATCCGAGCTGAGCCGATGCACGCCTACCTGATGCCCGGGGTGCGGCTGCGCGCGCGAGCCTGGCGCATCCTCTACCGCTGCACCGGCGCGATGGGAGAACCCACAGCGGTCTCGGGCACACTGCTGCTCCCCGCCGGCGTCCGGAGCGGAAGCGCGCTGCCGCTGATCGCCTACGCCGTTGCCACACACGGGATCGGAGACGATGCGGCGCCATCAAGGTTGCTCTCAGTCGGCCTTGACTGGGAGGCGACTCCCATCGCGCTGGTGCTGGCCCGAGGCTACGCGGTGGTCGCCACCGACTACCAGGGCCTGGGGACGCCCGGGGACCACACCTACATGGTCGGCCGCGCGCTTGGGCGCAACGTCCTGGATGCGATTCGTGCTGCCCGTCAGCTGGCGCCCATGGAACTTCCAAGCGCCGGGCCGGTCGCGATCATGGGCTACTCCGAAGGCGGCACCGCCGCTGCTTGGGCTGGGCAGCTGCAACCGTCCTACGCTCCGGAACTGGAGCTCGCCGGGGTGGCCGCCGGCGCTCCCGCCGCGGACGTTGAGCTGGCGGGGCCGACACTCGACGGCTCGTTCTTCTCATTCTTTGTCGCCTACGGCGCGATCGGCTTCGCGGCCGCGTATCCAGAGCTGGAACTGGAGCCTTACCTGGTCGGTCAGGGCTCGGAGGTGCTGGACGCACTGCGCCAGACGAACATCCTGCAGGCGGCGTTCAGAGGCCCTCGCTTTGCGCGTGTGGAGCGGCTGACGGAGCCGAACGTGCTGGGGCTGCCCCCGTGGCGGAGCCGGCTACGGGAGAATCGGCTCGGCGACATCGCTCCCAGCGCTCCAATGCTGCTGCACCACTCTCGCCACGATCAGCTGGTCGCATTTGAGCAATCTGAGCAACTGCTCGAGGACTGGCGCGCGCTTGGCGTCGATGTGAGCCTCCGCAGCACCCGTGGAGGCTTTGATCACATCACCGGGGCGGTCGCCGGAGGGCCGGTGGCACTGGATTGGTTGGGGCGGCAGATCGCACGCCACAGCTCCGCGCAACTGACGGGCAGGGCTGCGCCGAGCCACCGGCAGGCCGCGTGAGCCGCCCCCCGACCGGGGGATGGCTGCGCCGTTGGCAGTGCTGAGGTCCGCGTGGACGCGTACGGTAGGCGGATATGTCCACAGCACTTCTATTTCCCGGCCAGGGCAGCCAGACGCCGGAGATGCGCGATCAGGTGGCTCGCGTAAGACCTGACCTGCTTGAGTTGGCGATCCAGATTGTGGGTGAGGACCCATTTGCTCGTGTGGACGACGGCACCGCGTACGCGCAGCCGGCGATCTTCTGCGCGGGCATGACGGGGTTTTGTGAGC
>JAKAED010000226.1 GCA_021820105.1 Actinomycetes bacterium
CGGGCCAGCGCGACTGTGGCTCCGGGGTGTCAAAGTGTGTCAAAACACCACCAAGCTATGGATTTGACAAGATACGAGCGGCCTGCAAAGCCGCCCACAGCGGTTCGATTCCGCTCCTAGCCTCCAACCTACGGTCGTGACACACCTTTTCGACCTGGCGGATAGTCAGCAGCGCTCGCCGTCCAACCCAACGTTGTTCTTGCGCGCCGAGCGCCTTCCGGATGGTCACTGGATGTTCAAGTTGATTGTATGTGCACCGCTGTCCACCAGCTACGAGGCCGATATGTATGCCCGGGTGTTCGGTCACGGATCCGGGGTAATCGTGGCGCGCGAGCTCCCGGCTGGTGGGGATCGGCCTTCAGCGCAGCGTCAGGGCGAGGATCACGATGAGTAGCGCACCGATTAGCCCCAGGTAGAAGTTCATATCTCCTGATTGGAGCGCCCGCAGCCGTCCGGCGAGTCGCCAGACCGTCCGGCGGATCGGTTCGAACAGCGCTGGGCCGAACACATCCGCCACGTCGTGCTCGAATTTCAACTTGAGAACGAAGTAGGCGGCGGCGCGGTGCTCGCGCGCCGTATCGAGCGTCGGCCGGTAGATAAAACTGTAGAACGTACGCATGGCGTTTGAGAATGTCAGGGAAGTCGTCGCTGAGCGCTGAGGATCTTCAAGCAGTCCTCCGAACCAGACCCGTGCGCGCCGTACGGGATGGCGACGGCCGTTGAGCAGCAGCAATAGCGGCAGGATGGCGAGCAGCGGCATGACGATGATCAGCAGCGAGGGGGAAATGAAGGCGAATTTGTCCGTCAGCGGTACGAGAAGCCAGCCTGTCGTCATCGCCCCGGCGGCGTTGACTCCGAACTCCGCCAGCGTGGCGTTCTCGAGGCCGTGCAGCCAGATGGGCATCCCTACGGCCGAGAAGAGGACCGCTAGGCCGAGGACGAACACCGCCGAGCTGTAGCCCGGTCCGACATGCGGGGCCTGCGGTTTGTGTCCGTCGCCGAGCAGTCCGATACCGAACGCCTTGATGAACGTCGCGAACGCGATTGCTGCCGTCAACGCCATTCCCGCGCCAGCGAGCGCCAGCGTCAATCGGCCACCGAGGGTGGCCAGATGGAAGCCCTGGAACAGGGTCTGGAAGGTGAACCACTCGGTCACGAAGCCGATCTGCGGCGGCATGGCCGCGAGGCTCATCGCCGCAAATAGCGCTCCGAGACCGAAAATGAAGCCCGTCGCGCGCAGCCATCCCCGCTGGGCGAGGCGGTACGTGCCGCCCGCCGCATACACTCCATCGGCACCGAGGAACATCCCACCCTTGGCGAGCGCGTGGCCTGATAGATGCAGCACGGCGACCGTCCAGGCCAGCCCAGCGAGTGCGCTCTCACCCCCCGCCCGAAACAGCAGGCACGCCCCGAGGGTCGTCACCGCGATGGCCGCATTTTCCGCGGTTGAGAAGCCGAGCAGGCGGCGCCAATCATCTTGCTGGAAGGCGTAGAGCGCGGCAAGAATTGAGGTCAGCACGCCGACCGCCGTGACGAGGATTCCCAGGGCAAACAGCCCACCGCCGAGGGCGAGCCAGTCCAAGAGCGCGCGAGAGAGCGCAAAGAAGGCAGCATTGAGCACCACGCCGGAGAGAATCGCGCCCGTGGCGCCGCTGCCGTTGCCGTAAGCGCCGGGAAACCATTCGTAAAAGGGCAACAGGCCGAGCTTGGCGCCGAAGCCGACGAGCGCCAGCAATCCGATCGCAGTGCGCGCACCCGTGGAGAGCGTGTGCGCGCTGAGCGCAAAGCCGTCAAACGCTACCGTGCCACCAGCGTGCTGCGCCAACATCAGCAGCGCGAGGAGGATGGACACGGCCCCGATCTCCAGCAGCGCCAGCATGTAGAGGGTCCGTCGCCCGGCCTTAACTGAGGTCCTCTCGGAGAGGATCATCACCGCGCCGCCCAAGCTCATCAGCTCCCAGGCGATGAGGAAGGCGTAGGCGTCTTGCACGCCGAAAACCCCTAGTGCACCGATCAGAGATAGCGCCGTGCCGACGAGCCAGGCGGGGCGCGCGGGACGGATGGGGCTGCAAAGCGCGATGGCGAGCGCCGCCGGCAGCAGGCCGAATCCCATCAACCAGAGCGCCTCGGGCGAGAAGTGCAGCCGTAGCGCGTGGTCGACCAAAGTGACCGGCACGGTCAGCCAGCCGGCGGCCTGCGGAAGGGTGTCGCAGACCGCCCAGATTCCCGTGGCCGCCCCGAGCGCGATCAGCCATCGGGCCGGGAAGGTCAGCCGCGCCAGCGCACACAGCAGGCCCGCGACCCAGAGCCAGAATGCTGCAATCAACAAGTCAGGCATCAGGGTCTCCCTGCGGTTGCCCGCCAGAGCTCATCTGGCCGCCGTGCACGCGCTGCGGTGCGCGCTGAAGCAGCATCAGCAGCGCATGAATGACCGCCGGTGGGTTGGGCGGGCAGCCTGGCAGGTACACATCCACCGGCAGCAGGTCCTCCAACCCATTGCCGCAGGCATAGCCGCCGCCATTGGATCCTCCCGAGACCGCGCAAGTGCCGCTCGCCATCACGAAGCGCGGCTCCGGCATGGCCTCGTAGGTCTCGAGCAAGGGTCCGCGCATGGCATAGGTCACGGGTCCGGTGACCAGCAGCAAGTCAGCGAAACGCGGAGACGCGGTGAAAAACACTCCGAGTCGATGC
The DNA here is from genome assembly GCA_021820105.1 of Actinomycetes bacterium. GTDB lineage: Bacteria > Actinomycetota > Thermoleophilia > Solirubrobacterales > Solirubrobacteraceae > Palsa-465. The sequence continues at coordinate 2,692 of JAKAED010000226.1, forward strand.
AGGTTGTAGTATGGGTTGTTCAGCGCCTGCAGCTCGGACTCGCAGCCGTTGCAGGAGCCGGCATCGACGTGCCGGACGTGCAGACTGCGTCCGAACACGCGCCGGATCTCGCGCTTCAGCTCCGTTCCGTCGGCGGAACTGACGGCTCGCGTCCAGATGAGTTCCTCCCGAGTGCGACTGCCGAACGCCCAGTCGTTCGACGTCGTGAACGCGTCTGTCGGGCACGCTTCGACACACATCTGGCAGACGACGCAGCGCCCGTAGTCGACTTTCACACGTTCCCGGTCTTCCCCGGGAACGAGGCTGATGGCGCCCGGTAGACAACTGTCCGCGCACTCGCGGCAGCCCTCCCGGCATTTCGACGAGTCAAAGCGCGGCATGCCAAGAAAGCCGGCCTGGCCGGGTTCTGTGCCTTCCCCGCGCCAGCGCGTGGTCGCTTTGCCTCGGGTGAGGCCGTACAGTGTCCACAGCGGCATCAGCTTCATGGGCATCGGTGCTCTCCGTCAGCGGTCACATCCGGCCACCGTCAGGCCGAAGCTCGCCTCGTTGATCGAATAGTCCATCATGTTTGTGTCATGCACCGTGTAGGGGAAGACACGCCAGTTTGAGAAGCTGGGCGATTTAATCTTCACCCGAGCGAGCCGCCCTTCGGTATCCAGATGCACAGCGTAGTACGCGGTTCCGCGCGGCGTCTCGGCCCAGCCGAGTCCTTCGCTCTGTGGCGGCGGGTGGCAGTCGGCGCGCAGCGGGCCCTCGGGCAGTCCCTCGAGAACGGCCTGGATGAGAGTGAGGCTGTGCGTGATCTCCTCGATGCGCACTTGCTGGCGAGCGTGGGCGTCGCAGCCGTCACTCACAGCAACGCGCAGAGGTAACTCGCCGTAAGCTCCGTAGGGCTGATCGCGCCGCGGGTCGCGATCGAGTCCCGAGGCCCGCTCCACCGGTCCCGTGGCGCCTTGGTCAAAGGCGAGCCGCCGGCCGAGCATCCCGGTGGTGATCAGCCGGTCGAAGTGGCTGCTGGTAGAGGTCAGCTGGTCCGCGTAGCGCTGGAATTCCTGCTCGATCCGCACGAGATCGGCTGCCAGGCCCGTGAGCCGAGGCTCGCGCCGCAACCCGCCGGGAGCGATGAGACCCCGCAGCAACCGGCTGCCGCTCACCCGGCAGTTCATCTGCTTGGCGCGCTCCTCGAGGTATTTGCCTTGTGCCTCGCCGACCTTGAGGGTCGTCGTGTGACAGAGATGCCCCAGGTAGTGCAGGTGGTTGTAGAGCCGCTCCAGCGCGGCGAGCAGTACGCGCAGCCACTGTGT
>JAKAED010000227.1 GCA_021820105.1 Actinomycetes bacterium
TGAAGGCCTCGCGGACGCGATCACGGTCAACCGCGACAGCGGCCTCATCCGCATGCTCCTCAACCACCGCGAACAGGTCGCTCAACAGGCGTTGTTCAAACTCGCTGAGCTGCGGCGGCGGTTCCACCGCATCCGTCGCCTGTGACAGCGGCACCGAGGTCGGCGGTTTCACCGAACCACCGCCAGCGCCCTTGAACGTCTCAGCGGCACCGGGCACGTACGGGGGCATCGTCGCCCCAGCTGCGCCGTCGTTCAGCTTGCTAGCCGTGGTTGTTGTCCGCTCAGAAATTGCTGACCCGCCTCATTCACCTGCAAGTATCGCCTGTAGGCCGACGAGTGCTCAAGCTCGGTCTGCTGAGCGCTGGCCAGTTCCAGGGCCGGCAGATCCGGGTCGAGGCTGACGAGCTCAAGCTCCGTGAGCACCCGCAGCAGCCGCCCAGCCAACCTGGCGGAGCGAGCGTGCGATCCGTCGCCACGGAGCAGGCGCTCGAGCTCCTCGCCGGCCACCCTCCCACGTTCCCTCAGGGCTCGGTAGAGGGCTACGAGCGAAGCACGGAGTACGTACTCCGACTCATGCATCTGCTGTGCAAAGCGTAGCTCAGCCTCGCCCCACGCCAGATGCGTATAGCCGCTGCCAAAGCGGGCTGTCGCCTCCTGCAAAGGGGACGCGGGTGGATCGAGCACAACCACGTGCCCGAACTCACCGATCTGCTCGGGCTCTTCCTCAATCGCCTGGTGGGACGTCAGCACGAACCCACCCCGCCGTTGAGCCAGGGCCGCCAGTCGCCGCGGGGCGCTGGCGCAGATGACCAGCACCGGCTCCTCTGTTCCGGCAGCCGCCTGCGCGTCTGCGATCGTGGCGAGCGCTCCCCGTCCACGACGATCCAGCACAACTCTCCCCAGCGCCGGTCTAAGTTCGTCCAGCAGCTCGTCCTCGTACTCACCGTCCAGATCGCGGTCAAACTCCATCAGCGCGGCCATCACGAAGTCATCGGGTTCGCCGATCACCTGTATCTCGCGCGCGGCGCACGGTTCGCCGTGCTTGAGGATCAGCCGAGGCTCGACGACACCGTTCCACGTGTTGCGCTCCAGCGTGAAAGTGGCGTCGACGGGCGCGCCGTCCGCGCCCGAGACCCGGCCGTCACAGCCGAACGCCACAACGTTGGCACGGACTCCGCCGGAGTTGAGATTCAGCCGTAGATGTTGGCCGCCATCTCCCATCGGTCGCAGACCGTCGAAGCTCCCTCCGGGCACGTAGAGCCGCACCTCAGGGTTGCCGTTGCCGAACGGTCCCAGTGCCGCCAGCTCCTCGGCCAGCGCGAGTGACAGATCCGGCCCCGACACTACCGCGTCAGCACGTTCGACCCGCGTCAGCAGCTCTGCCGTGAGCATCTCCTCCGCATGGCGTTCAAACGCGTCTCTGAACGCCGGGATGCTCTCAGGCCGGATGCTCAGACCTGCAGCTGCACGGTGTCCGCCGTAGGTCACCAGGTGCTCAGCTGTGCTCTCCAGCGCGTGCAGCAGATCGAATCCGGGGATGCTGCGTCCTGATCCCTGAGCCGGTGCGTCGCTTGCCTTGGGATCAAGCGCGAGCATGATTGCCGGCCGGTTGTGGCGCTGCACGATTCTGGACGCGACGATGCCGATCACTCCGGCGTGCCACCCTGGACCGGCCAGGACATAGGCACTGCGCTCACCCATTGCGTCCGCGAGCGCCTCGGCCTCCCAGGCGATCCGCTGCTCAGTCGCGCGACGACTGGAGTTGATCGAATCCAGCTCCCGTGCGATTGCCTCCGCTCTGCTCTCATCGTCGGTGAGCAGCAGCTCGAGCGCAGCGTCGGCGCGTCCCATCCGCCCTGCGGCATTGATCCTCGGCGCAAGCCGGAATCCCAGACACGAAGCATCAAGTGCGCTGGGATCAGCGCGGGCAACCCGCATCAGCGCCCGCATCCCGGGGCGCTGCGTTCCCGCCATCTGCCGCAGACCCTCACGAACCAGACGCCGGTTCTCAGCACGCAACGGCATCAGGTCAGCGACCGTCGCCAGGGCGACCAGCTCCAGATCCTCCGCGGCGGTGGCCGCTCCGAGCGCCTCAGCGAGTTTGTGAGCAACGGCCGTGCCGCAAAGATCAGCCACCGGGTAGTTGCCGATCTGCGGATGCAGGATCGGGCAATCAGGCAGTTCGCCGCCCGGACGTGGTGAGTGGTGATCCGTGACCACCACAGCCATGCCGCGCCTTCGGGCCATGGCGACCTGCTCCACCGCCGTGATGCCACAGTCAACGGTGATCAGCAGTTCTGTGCCGCTCTGACAGAGGCGCTCGACAGTCGCCTCCGACAGGCCGTAACCGTCCTCTGAGCGGCTTGGCAGGTACCACCCGACATCTGCACCGAGTGATTGCAGCGCCCTCACGAGCACGGCTGTGGCACAGACGCCATCAACGTCGTAATCACCGTGCACGATGATCCGTGAGCGCTGACGCAGATGCTGACGGATGGTCTCGAGCACCTGGTCGATGCCGGCGAAGCTGCTGGGCTCGTGGCGCTCCTGCGCTGCCAGAAACAGCCTTGCGGCGTCCGGCTGGTCGTATCCGCGACGGACCAGGATCTGCGCAACGACATGGCTGACGCCCAACTCCTGCTCGAGGCGCAGCGCGGCGTTCAGGTCGTAGCTCGCAAGCACCAGCTGCGGGCTGAGCAGCGGCTCAGGTGATGCTTCGATCAGTGCCAGGCTGGCCATCCCAGCAGGGTAGGTGCGTGCCCCGACGGAAAACGCCGGTCCTCCTGTCCGCTGTGGCCGACGTCAGCGGGCGCCGACGTGCGCGGAGGCACCGGCACGCTCGCGCCGGCCACCCTCCAGGTAGATCAGACCGATGCCAATCAGTGCGCCCGGGATGCCCTCAAGCGCTGTCAGCAGGTTGGTGTCGTGTCGGCCGGGGATCGCGAAACCGTGAATTATCAGGCCGAGCAGAGCGGCTCCGACGATCGCTCCGATGAAGGCACCGACAATCCCGCCCCAGTAGCGGTCAGGCAGCCAGATCGTGAAGTGCCAGATGGCGAGCCCCATCATCACCCAGGCGAGCAGTCCCATCAGCGCTTCCTCCCGTGCCGCCGGTTGCGCTGCTTGGCGCGTCTGGGCGACGGCTGCCCGTTGCGAACCTCCGCCACGCCATCGTTCTCCGGCTCATCAGGTGCCGGTGTCACCGCCGGCGCATCGTCTGCTGTGGGCGGCACCGGAGTCTCGTCCTCAGCGGCAGCGACTTCCAGCGGCGGCATCACATCGGTCTCGTCGACCGGCACCGGGGGCGGCGGCGTGAGCGTAGAGCGTTTGGAACTCTGCGGACGCAGCGCCGGCGTCCTGGTCGCTGTCGCCTCGTTGCTCTCGGTGGTGTGTGCCGTGTGCTCAGCCAGGCGTGACGTCCGGCGGCGGCGCGGTTGGTCCTCGTCCAGACCCAGGTCTCGTTTCATCTGCTCGAACTCAGCAGCTGAGACGTTCTCATCCTGCGGCGCCGTCAACCTTGAGGTGGAGCGCGCCCGACGCGGCGTCGGATCGACGTCACCGCCATCGGCGTAGGCCGGCACCACACCAAAGTCGGCGGTGATCCGTTCGCGCCTTGACCGGTAGCCGTGCTCGCGCTCCTTCCAGTGGGTGAGCACCGGAGAGGCGATGAAGATCGATGAATACGCGCCGGAGGCGACGCCGATCAGCAGCGCGAAGGCAAAGTCGCGAAGCGTGGCTCCACCAAACGCGAGCAGCGCGATCACCGGCAACAGGGTGCATGAGGTGGTTATCAGAGATCGCGTGAGCACCTCTGACATGGAGCGGTTGACGATCTGTGAGAAGGCCGCCCTAGGCATGCGCGGGATGTTTTCTCGGACCCGGTCAAACACGATGATCGTGTCGTACAACGAGTAGCCAAGGATCGTCAGCAGGGCCGCGACCGTGTCCGCAGTGACGGTGCGACCGACC
>JAKAED010000228.1 GCA_021820105.1 Actinomycetes bacterium
CGGTCGCGCGCAACACGCTGATGCTGCTGGCTGATGCAGCGATGGACCTCGAGGACGAGGCGGCGGCAGAAGGCTACCTGGAAGCACTCGCCGAGCACTATCCGGACTTCCGCGGGATGAAGTCGTTCCTGCGCGCGTTCAACGTGCGCGATGTCATCAACCTGAAAGCTTGAGGACGCGATGCGGCGGACGATCCTGACCCTGTTAACGCTTCTCGCCGCGGGCGCGGCCTTCGCGGCAGACCCGTACTTCCTCGATCGTAACGGCGTCCTGTGGACGGCCAGCTCCGGGCCCGGCGGACTGCTCCTCACCGGGACTCGCGACGGCGAGCAGGTCGTGCAGAGTACCGTGCCGTTCGATCTGGGGTTGGCTGGGGCCAACGACAGTCAGCTCCAGGTTGCCGCCGACGAGCTGACCGGCAAGGTGGTGGTCGTCTGGCAACGCAACTGGTCGGACCAGGTTTCCGAGATCATGGCCGCCGTGTGGCACGCCGGCTCCTGGGAGCGGGTCGTGCACCTGACGCCTGACCCAGGGACTCACCCGCGCAACCCGACGATCCAGCTCAGCGAGTCCGACCTATCCGTTCCTGATCCGGCTGCTCCCACCGACCCGACCAAGGCGACGCTCGTTCAGGACAGCTTCCTCCACGTACTCTGGTGGGATGGGACGACACAGCAGCACGGCAGTTATGCGTTGCTTCGCCTCACCGCCGCCCCGGACGACCAGAGCGCACTGCTCACCCAGAACCTCGATAGTTACGCCGACATCGGCCTGGCGTGCAGCGATCCGCCGCCGCCTGAGGTTCTCGAACACCCCATGTTCGCCAACCAGGTTTCCCACGATCGCGTGCTCATGTTTTTCGGCTCCGAGCGCAACTGCTTCTTCCAGCTCGTCGAGGTGCGGTTCGTGCTCGATCCTGATTCTTCCACGAGCAGCGGCGGCATGGTCGCGACGACCCAGCGACGGCGCCAGATGCCGATCTTTGGCGTGACGAAGACGTTCCCGATGACCCAGGACGTCAGCATGGAGAACGCCCGCCTCGTGCTGGGCGCCAGTCTCAGCCCCGTCGTTTACCGCGTCGTCAACGGCAACCGTCTCGAGTACGTCATCGCCACCGATAACGGGTGGAGCTCGAAGCGCACACTGGCGGTCGCCAACGGTCTGACGCTCGACCAGGCGATCCCGCTCGTCGAGAACCTGGCGCGCTGAACCCGCACCAAGCGCTGCGTCACGAGGGGGCTCCGGCTCCCTCGTTCTGTTACACCTTGGTCCAACCTTCTGCCATCGTTCTTGCGTCCCAACGTTTCTGTCCCGCATCTCTGTCGCCGTCCCCGCGTGGCTCCAGTCGTCGTCCCCGCGAACGCGGGGATCCAGGCCATCGTCACTCGTGAGCCTCCACCGGGTTCCCGCCTTCGCGGGAACGACAAAACATCAACAACGGGCCCGCCCCACGCAGTGGCCGTACGCGGCGCGACTGTCTCGGCTGCGCGCGGACCAGGTACGGCCGCGTTGGCCCTCACCCCGTTACGGTGCCGCCTCGCCCGGCGATTTCTCGCACACGTAGCCCCACAGGCTCTCGTCGGCGACGATCGTGTGGTCGCACGCGAAGCGGAGCTGGCAGCCAGAACCGGCTGGAAGCGGCGCGTTCGTCAACAGCAGGCTCCCCTCCCCCCGGTCCGCAGCGCGCGCCGCCGCGACCTGATCGGCGGGTGTGAAACGGTCCTGCCGCGTGCGCGCTTCGTTCCACAGCACGAAGCTGCCACTCCGTCCCGCTGCCGGGTAGATCAGCTTCCCGTGTGGCAGGTACCCGGCAACGCCGGAGGCGGCCCAGTCCACTCCGGCGACGAGCGGCAGCCTACTGAGGCCCTGTTTCAGGATGCTCCGAGCGGCGCACTCCGCGCCGGAGAAAGGAGCCCGCCAATCCCACCAGGCCGCCACCGCGCTCGCCGCCAGACCGCAGGCCAGGCCGGGAGCGAGCAACCACGCGGCGCCGCGGCGCGTCAACCCGCCGTCGCCGACGGCCATCCACAGAGCCGCCACCAGCCAGATCCAGAGGAACCCCTGGTGACGAATGGCGCCGGGAAACTTGACGTAGGCGAACGCCAGGAGCGAAGCGGCGCCGACGGCCAGGGCCGCGGCGGACCGCCTCGAGCGTCGCGACGTCCAGGCAGCGACTGCCAGCAAGCCACCCACAACCAGCATCGCGACGAGGGTCCACGCCCAGCCCGCCGCTCCCGCCGCGGGAGGCCATGGGAACAGCGCCGAGCTCTCCCAGAAATGGAGGCCGGGCACTTGAAGTGGGAGCAACGCCCGTGCGTAGCCGCGCGCCAGGTAGGCGACGCGGAGCGGTTCGAAGGTCAGCGTCCAGCCCCGTGCGTGCTCGTAGTCGGCCGCGGCCAGCATCTGCACGAGCGCGGCCGCCGCTGCGACGGTGAGGCCGGCGGTCGCGACCAGACGGCGGCGCAGCGGGGGCTCGCGGTCGAGCACGATAGCGGCGCAGATTCCCGGTGCGAGCAGAAAGCCCATCGGGCTCGCGTTGGCGGCCACCGCCCCTGCGGCAGCGGCCTGCACCGGGGAATGGCGTGTCACGGCCACACACACGAGCCAGATCCCCAACACGGTGAGAGCGTAGTTTCGACTGATCACCCCGTACTCGTAGAGCGGGTAGTACGAGCACACGAGCGCCGTCCGCAGCCAGAGGGGAAACGGAGCCGCCAGCATGACGACCGCGGCCGCGGCCACCGCGATGACCCAGTGCGCGACCTGCATCGCCTGCGGATCGTCCACCGCATGTGCCAGCGGCATGAGCATCGCGTGCCACAAGAGGGGGTGACCCTCGTAGCGGGTGTGGCGCCAGAGGTCGACGAGGTTGTGCGAGTCGCGCGCGAGCGTCCAGGCCTGCAGCTCGTCGCGCCACATCTCGTGCCTGGCGAGCAGCGCCCCAAGCAGCACGGCGTAGAGGACAAGCAGAGCCAACGCGGCCCTCCTCGCCCGCACCCCGCCCGCGGCGACCTGCATCATGAAAACTCGCTCTCCACGGACGTGAGGATAGCGCCAGACTTCAGAGAATCGAACGACCCACCCCAGACGGTGGTTGTGCATGGCGCGGCCGTCGCGGCCGCGCGCGCTGGCCCTGCGTGCTTGCTGCAGGCCGTTCACCTCGGCCATCGCCGGGCGGGCGAGACGCCCGCCCCGCAGCCGTCATCCCCGTGCACGCCGTCATCCCCGCAAAGGAGTCGTCATCCTTGCGAACGCGGGGACCCAGGCCATCGCCACTCGTGAGCCCCCACTGGGTTCCCGCTTCCACGGGAACGACAAGGACAACTGGACACCCGCCCCACAAGGTTGAGTCTCTCAGTGGGTGGCTGCTACAGCGAGCGCGGCAGGCCGGCACGCGGGTCGCCGGTGCCGGCGTACAGGTCGGCGACCTTGCGCGCGGCGTCGCGGCCGGCGGGCGAGACGACGCGCGGCACCGTCACTTGCACGGTGTAGTAGTGATCGCCGTTGACGCCGGTCTTGACGTTGCGCACCCCCTTGCCGCGCAGCCGGAAGCGCTGCCCCGACTGGGTGCCGGCCGGGATCTTGGCGCGCACGGGCCCGTGGATCGTGCCGATCTCGACCTCCGCGCCGAGGTACGCCTCCGTGAACGTCACCGGGACGGTCGTGTGGATGTCGTCGCCCTTGCGCTCGAAGAACGGGTGCGCTCGCACCTTCACCACGACCGCCACCTCGCCGCGGCCGTCGCCCTTGAGACTGGCGCGCACCCGGTCGCCGTCGCCGACCCCGGCCGGGAGCTTGACGCGCAGCCGGTCGGTGCGCACGAGTACGCCGGCGCCGTGGCAGCGCGGGCAGGCACCGCCGCGGGCACGGCCGCTGCCGCGGCAGGTGCTGCAGGTCACTTCGCGCCGCACCGGCACCACGACGCTGGCTCCGCGCACGGCCTCGGCGAGGTCGAGCTCGGCCACCG
>JAKAED010000074.1 GCA_021820105.1 Actinomycetes bacterium
CGGCTCGCTGGCGGCGGCCGCCTGCAACTGTGCATGCAGGCGCGCTGCGCGTCGCGGTATCCCGAGGCTTCCGGGCAGCACGCCCTCCTGGGTCAACCCGCGGGCGACGCAATCCTGCATGGCTCTCCAGATCGTCCGCAGCCGGCTCTCCATCTCCTCCTCGCTCAGGGTCGCCAGCTCGTTGGCACGCGCGAGCTCTCCGACGGTGAGCTGAGACTCCTCCGCGTGTGTGACCAACTCGGCGGCCGTTGTGAACGGGTATGGCACCGGCCTGGGGCGCGTCGGGGCCCGATCCAGCTCAATCTCATCCAGGATGAAGCCACCGCCGATTGAGAAGAAGGTCTGAGCGTCTAGCTGTGCCCCACTCCCCGACGATGCGGTGAACGTGAGCGCATTGGAGTACTCGGGCCGGCGTTCACCCCGGACCAGCGCGATGTCTCGCTCCGGCACGAAGCTCACGGTCCGGCGGCCGAGCAGGTTCAGGGAGCTCGATCGCTCGATCGCGCTGACCCTCGCTGCAATCGAGTCCACGTCCACCGACTCAGGCGACTCCCCCTCCAGACCGAGCAGAACGGCCGTATGCGTCCCGTGGGCTCTGCCGGTGAGGGCGAGTGACCCGTAGAGAGCGACGTGGACCTGCGCGACCTGGTCGAGCGCCCCGTCCCGCTCAAGCGCCTCCACAAACCGGCGCGCCGCACGCATCGGCCCGACGGTATGGGAGCTTGAAGGGCCGATCCCAACCGAGAAGAGGTCAAAGACGCTGACGGTCATGGCTGCATCAGCCAATCCGATCCCAGATGTGGAGGATCATCACAGGATCCTAGCCCCGGGATCAAACGCGCTTGCTGAGGTCGACAACTTCAGCACCGAGCGTGCGGAGTTCTTCCAGCGCTCGCTCCCCGTCACCCGGCTGAAGGTCCACGGCCCGCGTCGCCGAGATATCAACGGTCACCACCAGGCCCTCGCGCAGCGCGTCGCGTGCGGTGTTGAGCACGCAGTAATCCGTTGCGAGACCCACCACGCTTACGGCGGTCACGTCCAGTTCGCGCAGGAGCGCCGCAAGTTCGCCACCCTCAAACGCGGAATAGCCGTCGGTCTCCCCGGCCTGCCCCTTGTCGAGGATCGTGTCGATCCGCGCTGTGTCGAGCGCCGGGTGCAGCTCCGCGCCCAAGGTGCCGCGCACGCAGTGCTCGGGCCAGGAGCCTCCATGGGCCAGGAACGAGCTGTGGTCCGGTGGATGCCAGTCTCGGGTGGCGACCACGTACGCAAAGCGGGAGTCGGCCGCGAGGTCGTTGAGACGGTCGGCGATCCGGTCTCCCTGGGGCACTGCCAATGCACCGTCCGGCGGCGTGAAGTCCCGCTGAAAGTCGACGATGATCAGCGCTTCACGCATCGGGAGTCGATCAAAAGCATAGATCCGGCCAGGCTCACCGCCCGCCCGTTCACCAGCCTGAGCGATGACTTAGATGGTTTGCTTATGGCTATGCTCATAGCTTGCTATTGGACATATCAATCGCTTCAGGACACCATCGTTCTTGCCGATGAATCTTGTAGGCCGAGCAGCACGCGCGGCGCACAGCTTCATCTCTCTCCTCTCCCGCACCTGGGCCGGCTCGTAAGACGCCGGCCCAGGTGCTTTAAGCGGCACTGCAGCGAGCTGCTCAGGATCAGAAAAGACGCGGGGCGGGGTTCCGCTGAACCCCGCCCCGTGCACCACGTTCGTGTGGGCGTGCGTTACTTGGCCGCGGCGGTTCGCCAGCCCTCGGCGTATTCCGTCCGCGCGGTGACCGCGTAGGGAACCGGCGAGACGACCACGCGCACCTCCTTCTGGACGTGCGGCTCTACGTTGGTCTTTCCGTTGGGGCCGGACTCGCCCCAGATGACTCGCAGCTCCGTGCCGACCGGGATCTCTGCCGCGACCGTCGCCAGCGACAGGCCACGACGTTCGTTGGCGCTGTAGCCGGTGAACATCGACAGGCCGACCACGTTTCCGTCAGCGTCAATCACGGAGTCGAAGTTGGACGATCCGTAGTTTGCGTTGGGAAGGTCAAAGACCTGATAGCCAGGGCCCTCGACGTCCAGCAGTGAGGTGAGGATCTCACCCAGGTCCTCAGCATCCCACGCCAGCGTCACCTTCTTACGCTGCTCCTCCGGCTTGAGCTGCTCGAGCGCCTCACGCCCGATGAAGTCGTGGTCGAACTTGATGATGTGTCCGTACCCGAGGTCGTAGGGGTTGGTGTAGTAATCCTCGATGTTGCTGGACTCGAAGCTGCCTGAGAGCACCTGGGTGGCCTCATAGCTGTTGGCCGGAAGCCACTCACGGTAGGGGCGCTCGGCCTCACTCGAGTAGATCGCCGGGAGCGGTGAGGGGATCCAGCCGGACTCCAGGGTGTTGGACGAGTATGCGCGCGAGCCAACGGGCAGCAGGCCAAACTCGGCGCCGGCCTCCAGAATCGCCTCCCGGACCCGCTCGTAGCTCTCATATGGACCCCAGATCTCCAGTCCGGGGGCGCCGGCCATGCCGTGGCGCAGCGTCGGGTAGGTCTCGCCGGCGATCTTCATGGTCGCCATGTGGAAGAACTTGAGCTGCTCAACCGGTCCGCCGTTGAGCTTCTCGATCACCGGCCATGCGTTTGGTCCCTGGATCTCAAAGCGCCAGAGCCTGCGGGTGACGGCTTTGCCGTACGGACGCGAGGGAGACCGGTCGTCGTAGATGAGCTCCAGGTCGTTGTAGCCACCGGTCTCGGCGTGGTACTTGAGCCAGTTGGACGCCGGTGCCCGGCCCACGAAGATGTAGCTCTCCTCCGCATCGTGGAAGAGGATCCCGTCGCCGATCACGCCACCGTTGGATGCGGTGGGGATGTACTGCTTGGCGCGTCCGACCGGGAAGTTCGCCACCGAGTTGATGGCCGTCCGCTCAATCACCTTGATCGCGTCGGGGCCCTTCAGGAAGACATTGACCATGTGGTGAGACTGGTCATAGAGCACGGCGGTCTCGCGCCAGGCCTTCTGCTCACGGCGCCAGTTGCTGAACTCGGACGGGACGACCGGGTAGACGTATGTGCCCAGGGGCGAGTTGCGAAGGTGCTCAACGGTGTTGCCGGCGGCGTCCAGCACTTCCTGGAGATTGGAAGGTGCCAACTCTCTCTCCTTCTCTTCTGCTGCGTGTTGTTGGATTCCCTGCCGGCTCGGAGCGAGGCCTCGTCAGTGCGTGCGCAGGCGGGCCAATGCTGTGGCGGCCGCCTCCGTGCTCATGTGCATGCAGGTCTGGCCATTGTATGCAAGGGACCGAGTGCCGTGGCGCAAACCGCCTAGCCGGCCGGTCAGGCCTCCTGCGATGAGGGTCCGTCGCCCAGCTCGTATCCCTGCAGCTCGGCCGCACGAAGCGTGTTGCGCATGAGCATGGCGATCGTCATTGGGCCGACGCCGCCGGGAACCGGGGTGATCAGGTCGGCGACCTGGGCGACCTCATCAAACACGACGTCCCCGGTGATGCCGTGCTCCGTGCGGTGGATGCCCACGTCAATCACGGTCGCCCCGGGGCGCACATAGTCACTGTCAAAGAAGCCCAGCGCTCCGGTGGCGACGATCAGTACGTCCGCGTGGCGGCAGACGCGCACAAGGTTCCGCGTCTCCTTGTGGCAGCTCGTCACGGTCGCGTCGCGCTGCAGCAGCATCTGGGCGAGCGGCCACCCGACCAGATTGGAACGTCCGACAACCACGACGTCAGTGCCGGCAAGCTGCACGTGGTACGCGTCGAGCAGCTCCATCACGCCAAGCGGCGTGCAGGGGTAGAGCCCGGGTACACCTCTGACAAGGCGGCCAGCCGAAAGGATCGAGAGCCCGTCGACATCCTTATCGGCCGGGATCAGCTCAATCAGCGGCTGGGGGTCGAGGTGGGGCGGGAGCGGCAGCTGCAGCAGGATCCCCGTGACCTCGGGGTCCGCCCCAAGCCGTGTGATGAGCGCGGCCAGGGCGTCCTGCGTGATCTGTGCTGACACGTGCTGATGCAGGTCGCGGATCCCAAGCTCCTGGCAGGTGCGACGCTTTGAACCCACGTACACCTTTGAGGCGGGATCGTCGCCAACGAGGATCGTCGCCAGTCCAGGCTTGATCGGCATCGCCGCGATGGCCTCCGCGACCTCCGCCCGGACACGTCCGGCGATCCTGGTTCCATCGATCAGCTCCGCTGCCATCCGCCGCTCCAATCGTTGCTTCGCTCTCGCCGCTGGGCGCTCGCCTCAGAAGACTATGGTGCGGTGTCCCTGCAACAGGATGCGGTCCTGCAGATGCCAACCAACGGCTCGTGCCAGGACAAGTCGCTCCACATCAGCGCCGATGCGCTCGAGCTCGGCCGCGCTCTCACGGTGCGTCACCCGGATCACGTCCTGCTCGATGATCGGACCCTCGTCAAGGTCCTGGGTTGCGTAGTGTGCCGTGGCTCCAATCAGCTTGACCCCCCGGCTGTGGGCCCGCTGGTAGGGACCGGCTCCGGCAAACGCCGGCAGGAAGGAGTGATGGATGTTGATGACCGGACACCCGATCCGGCTCAGGAAATCCTCGGAGAGCACCTGCATGTAGCGTGCCATCACAATCAACTCGACCTCCCCAGAGAGCAGATCTAGCTCCGCCTGCTCAGCCTCCGCCTTGGTCTCCGGCGTGATTGGAATGTGGTGGTAGGGGACACCGAAGCGGGCAACCTCCTCCTGCAGGTCAGGGTGGTTGGAGACAACGGCCACCACGTCCATATCCAACTGGCCGCTGCGCCAGCGCCAGAGCAGGTCAAGCAGACAGTGGTCGTAGCGCGATACAAACAGCGCCACGCGCTTACGTCTGCGCGCATCAATCAGGTGATGGTCCAGATGCAGCACCGACGCGATCTCGTTCAGGCGTGCCTCGAGCTTGGTGAGGCGCTCCTCGGCGTCGTCTGGAACGTAGAACTCCATCCTGAGCGAGAAGCTTCCACCGTAGGGGTCTGAGGAGAACTGATCAGAGGTGATGATGTTGGCTCCGACGTCCCGCAGCGCTTCTGAGAGCGTCGCGATGATGCCCTCACGGTCGCGGCACGAGACCAGCAGGCGGGCAACGTTTGATCTGCTCACTTTGCGGTTTCCTTGCTCTCAGTCGGATTGCCGTGTTGCCGGGAGCTGTGATCGCGCCCGAGAAAGGTGTTCGCCCAAGCACTCGTTCCGCGCAGTGCATTGTCCTTGATCACGACCGGCCCGCTGACGAGTTCCCGCTCCTCGCCATACGCCTTGAGTCGCTCGTAGGCCTGCGCCCAGATGCACTCGCTGTCATAAACCTCACAGAGCCCGTCACGGGTGCCGCCGCACGGCCCGTTGCGCTGGTTCTTCGCGCACGGCCCCTCTGGGCAGACGTAGGCGATATCCGGCAGCGAGCAGTCGCCGCAGTCCTGGCAGCCGAACATCGGCACCTTCGCCGCCTGTTCGACCAGATGAGCCGCTCGCTGCAGCGAGCGCGGAGACTCCTCGAGTCTTCTGTAAAGCCTCGTCCCGAGCGGGAAGAGCGGCGCGTCCTGTGCAAAGACCGTCTCATGCATCAGCCGGCTGGCGCGGTAGCGAGCCGGCACCTTCAGGTCGGTCTGGCGCCGGCGCCGGGACTCCAGGTACTCGGCGCGCTCGCGTCCGTCTGAGAGCCCGGTTTCCTGGTCGCGGCCAAACAGGTAGAACTCCCCTGGGCGGTCGTAGTGGAGATCCCGTGAGGCATCCAGCCAGCCGTCGCCTATCTGTGCTGCTCGGTTCAGGATCTCGTCATAGGTCTCAAAGGGCATGTGCCCACCGATGTAGGCGCCGCTGAACCCGAGCCCGCGTGCAACCGCCACCTGCTTTGCGGCAACGTCCACAAAGAAGCTCCTGCCCTTATCGGCGTCCGCTCCGTAGCGCTCCGCCGCAGCCAGCAGTTCATCGGAGACAACGACACCGGGAACCTTCCCGGAATGGAAAACGCGCGCCACGCCTCGCGTGAGCAGGTACACGTTGGCGATCAGCTTGACCGGAACTCCAGCGGCTCCGACCCACTTCAGCAGCTCGTCGTCCTTGCGGGCATTCCAGCCGATCTGGTTGAAGCCCCACTCCGCGCCTGCCGCCACCTTCTTGGCGAGTTTGAAGTACTGCGGCATCACCTCGCGCTCATGCAGTTTGTGGTTGGTGACAGCACACCCGATGAAGAAGGAAGTGGGGTCCAATCTCCCGCCCGGGGCTCGACTGTCCAACATGCCGGCGTTCATATCTGACAGGAGCTTGATCAGCCCCACGGAGTCGATGTCAAACACTGGGGCGGCGACCCCTTCGTGTCCGGCAACCGGATAATCCCCGGAGAGCGCGAGGATGTTGTGAAAGCCGTCGCTCGCGATCTCCCACAGGCGAGATTCGATCCCGTTGCGGTTCCAGTCCTTGCAGGCGAGGTGGATGGACACCTCCTGACCGACTTCCACCAGGCTCCGAGCGAGTGTCTCCGGAGACAGCATCACGTTGCCCCCTGCGTTGTCCGTGATCGACAGGAGGTCGAAACGCGGATCCGATGCCAGCTGATGGGCTATCTCGTGGAGCGCGCGACCGGTGTGCTGACTGAGCAAGCCGCGAGACGTCACCAATTCAGCGGCGATCACAAATCCGCCGGGCTCCGTCAGCTTCTCACGCAAGGTCGACATGACGCTCCTCTCTCCGTTGTCCCCAAGGCTGCAGCTTACATACCCAACCAGTGGCATGCATGCAGATCCGCGGTTTGCATGCATGCTTCGGTTGTCGTGCGGTGGTCCGCGGCATCCCGTGCCCGCCCGGCACATGGCAGCAAGGGCCTCAGCCCGCTACCATCCGGCGTCTGCGCTGAAGGTCGGCCGTTGCCCGCTCTCTGCGGCGCTGGCTCAGGCGGGCGCAGAAAAGGCTTTCAAAACTGGGAGCAGTCTGACGAGTATGAGCGGCGGATGCCGCCAGGGATCGGCTGGCCCGCAAAAGGAGATGTTGATGTACCGCACGCACCGCTTCGTTTGGCAGGTTGGTTCCAGGTGACGGCTGCCGCCGACAGCTCAGCGACGCTCGAGCAGGAGATCCTCGCGCGCCCCGTTGAGGAGCGCGAGCCAGCCCGAGCCTTCTTCGCGGCATACCCGGCCGGCGAGGGCGCACCGATCGCCGTTGTCATCCCGGCCTACAACGAGGAGCCCACTGTGGCCAGCGTGGTGCGCGGCATCCCGCGTGAGATACACGGCCGCGCGGTCGAGGTGATCGTCGTTGTCGACGGATCCGACGATCGTACGGCGGAGGAGGCTCGCTCCGCAGGCGCCCTGGTCTGCGACGTTCCGATCAATCGTGGACAGGGTCTGATCTTCATGCTCGGCTACTGGCTCGCGCACAAGCGGGGGGCTGAGATCATCGCCACCACCGACGCCGACGGTCAGTACGACGAGACCGAGTTTGACCGGGTACTGGAGCCGATCATCTCTGGTCGAGCCGACTTTGTGAACGGATCACGGCGACTGGGGACCGAGCTCACCACCGATCCGGTGCGGCACGCCGGAGTGATCTTCTTCGGCGGGCTCATCAGCGTCCTGCTGCGCCAGCGCATCACCGACCCGGCCTCCGGGATCCGGGCCTTCCGCACGATCATCCCGCAGACGGTCAAGCTCCAGCAGACTCAGTACCAGACGTCTGAACTCTTGATTGCGACCGCTATGAACGGCTTCCGGATTGTGGAGGTGGCAACCACCATGCGCGACCGGCCTGACGGGGCAACCCTTACCAAGAAGGGCCCCAACCTGCTTTACGGTATGCGCTTCGCTCGCGCCATCATCTTCACGTTCATGCGTGAAGTACGGCGCAAGCGCGCCCGCTGACCGTACGCTCAGCGCAGCTCATGTGTGTTGAGTCCGGGGCCGCTCCTGGCGAGCGGGTTCGGACTCAACGAACCTGTTCAAACTCAGGTTCAACGGCCGCCTCGGCACCGGCCGAGAGGCGGCGTGGTGTAAGCGCCTGACCAGCGGCTCGCTGCTGATCGCCATCAGCGAAGGCGACGCCGCCCTGATCGCTGTCTTCCACGCGTCGCCCACCCCGCCGGGTGCGATGCCCGCGGAAGATCACAAACTCATAGATCGCGAACTTCACAAAGAACAGGATCACGGTCACGAGCACGAAGGAACTGGTCACGATCAGCAGTCGCAGGCCGTGATGGTTGGCGACATGAAGATCGTGCTTGACCCACCAGTTGGTCCGGCCGGTCGCGAAGGCCGTGACCAGGAGAACCATGCCCGATACGGCCGCATAGGACACCATCTGCTTGACCGGCGCCCGGCCGGTCTGCTGCCAGGCCCAACGACGGTTCATGATCCAGTTGGGGATGGCCGCCGAGAAGAATGCAATCACCGACGGGATTGACGTGCCCCAGCCCAACCAGTAGCAGAACGCAAAGGCGATGTTGGAGAGCATGAACGCGATCACTGAGCTGAGCGCGTACTTGGTCATCTTTGCTGAGAATGGGGTACGCGTCAGCCACTGCCACCACGGATGCTTCCGGATGAACTCGGCCAGCACGTCCATCGAAGGCTGATAACGGGTGGGGATCATGGGATCGGGGTGTGAGGCTCGGTTACAGGCCTGGTCTGGCAGCCGCTGAACTCCTACCGGACAGAAGTAGAGCCTAAACCGTCCGCGTAGCAATTGCACGCGCAGCTCGGTGAACCGGCGAGTTTAGCTGGCTGCGAGCATGAAGGCCATGACAAACATGGAGACCCGCCCCCTGGGGCACAGCGGTATCCCGGCGTCGGTGTTGGGCCTGGGGTGCAACCAGCTCGGCGTCCGGCTGGACCTTGCCGGCACACGCGCCGTCCTCGACGCTGCGATTGCCAACGGCGTCACGTTCCTCGATACGGCCGATCGTTACGCAAACACCAGAAGTGAGGAATACCTCGGCGAGGTGCTCAAGGGCCGGCGCGACCAGGTCGTGCTGGCCACCAAGTTCGGCATCGACCTCGGCGACGGATGGAACGGGCCGCGCGGCGCGCCCGAATACATCCGGCACGCGGTGGATAACTCGCTGAGGCGGCTCCAGACCGATGTGATCGATCTCTACTGGTACCACCGGCCTGACGGGATAACCCCGATCGGTGAAACGCTTGCGGGTCTTGATGAGCTCGTGCGTGCGGGCAAGGTGCGGGCGATCGGGGCCTCGAACTTCACCGCCGCCCAGATTCGCGAAGCGGACCAGGCGGCACGGGACGGTGGCCACACGCGTTTCACCGCAATTCAGAACGAGTACAGCCTTCTGCACCGCCAGCCGGAGGATGATGTGCTGCCGCTCTGTGAGCAGTTGGAGCTCGCCTTCATCCCCTACTACCCGCTGGCTTCAGGGCTCCTGACCGGCAAGTACCGCCGCGACCGGGAGGCGCCGGCCGGGGCTCGGCTGTCCGGCCGTGAGCAGATCGCCACCGATGAACAGTGGGAGCTGATTGACGCGCTGACGGCTTACGCGACTGAGCGGGATGTGTCGCTGACCGACGTTGCCATCGGCGCGCTGCTGAGGTGGCCTGTCGTGGCCAGCGTGATCACCGGCGCTACGAGTCCTGAGCAACTGGTGGCCAACGCCTCGGCGGCGAACTGGCGGCCAGCCGCTGCTGATCTCGAGGCGCTCGAGGAACTGCTCACGTAACGGACTCGGTGGGCGCGGGTCAGCGGACCCGCGCCACCGGATCAGGCCGCCTGACTTAGGTCCAGCGGTGCCGGCCCGCAGGCACGTAGATCATCGGTCAGCCGTTGTGCCGTGGCCCGCTCCCAGCGGCCGCACTGGACAAGCACCTCCAGCAGCAGTTCGGTGTCCTCCAGCGAGTCGTGCGCGGCCTCATCCGCGTGCAGGTCGACGCAGAAGATCAGCATGTCCGCCGTCTCACGGATCCGCTCCTGCTCAGATGGCTGCAGTTTGCTCGGCCCGAGCTCGGCGAGGGTTCGGACAACGGTGCTGTAGGCGTGTGCGCGTCGACGGTTCATACTGGCTCCCCTCTTCTGACTGAGTCAAGTTGAAGATGATCTCGTGTCAGGCCGCGGCTTGCATTGGCCGGTTGTCCAGGTATGTCAGGGCCGACCTGTACCCGATGTCAACGACCCCAACACGCGTCCGCGGGGCGGGTTGCGCGGAGTGCGCGAGCCTCAGAGGTGCGAATCGGCTGTCACAGCCTGCAGCAGCAGGCTCGAAGCATGGACCTCATCGCTATCTGGATCGGTGATCCAGCGACGAGCACCACTGACGAGAATGCGTTTCAGCCCAGGCTGCGCAGCCGCGCGGAACTCGAGCTCGGCA
This sequence comes from Actinomycetes bacterium, assembly GCA_021820105.1. Taxonomy (GTDB): domain Bacteria; phylum Actinomycetota; class Thermoleophilia; order Solirubrobacterales; family Solirubrobacteraceae; genus Palsa-465. The sequence goes on from JAKAED010000074.1 coordinate 10,303, forward strand.
TCGACCTGCTCAAGCTCGCTTCCGTAGTCCAGCAGCTCCTCCTCCAGCGGCTCCCAGTAGGCGGCGTTGTTGACGTGGTCGGCAACATCGGCGTCGGTGTGCCGGAAACGCCACCTGTACTCCCGTTCGACACTGGTCGGGCGCGGGTGACGCAGACGGGCAGGGATCGTGCGCCCCGCCATCGCCTCTTCGTAGACCGCAGCCTCTGTGGCCGTCACGGGGCTGGGAAGCCGCCGCTCCGGATCGAGATGAACCCACAGCGCCACCGACTCCACAAGCGGCTTGGCCGGTTCCCCGTCGGCCTCTGCGGCGGCAGCGGGTACCACTGTCGTACGACGCTCAGCCCACATTCTCCCGATGCCACTGCAGAAGGTCCTCACCTCACAGCGCTCCCCGAAACGGGGGAACCGCTCGACCCGGATCCGGTGGCGACGCAGCACCCATACCGCGATCTGCTCCAGGCCGGCATCCTCCACGTCAGCAAACGCGACATCCTGCATCCAGCGGGCGAGGGCATCCAGACGGATCCTCCCAGAGGGGGCGCAGTCGGCCAACCCTGGACGGCGATGAATCAGGAACAGGCGGCCCGCCGAGTGAGCGGCCACCATCGAATCGGTCGGGTGTGCTTCCGTTACGAGCTCCATGGCGCACTGAATTTAGAAGGGATGCGATCTCAAGGTGTCAGCGGCAGGAACTGAGCAGGTCGGACCGGGTCGCTATCGGGTCGCGCTGCGCTTCAGCGACATCGATGAACTCGGGCACGTGAATCAGGCGGTCTACCACGAGCTTCTTGAGGAGGCGCGAACCCAGATGCTGTTCGCGCTGCCGGTCCCGCCAGGCGGCTCTTACGTGATGGCCCGGGTCGAGCTGAACCACCGGCGTGAGGTTCGGCTCCAGCACCGCTACGTGGAGGTGGCGCTGCAGATCGAGGCGGTGGGCCGCTCCAGCATCACCATGGCGCAGCAGATCTTCCGCGCAGACGGCGAGCTGGCGGCTGACGGGCGCGCGGTAGTTGTTGCCTGGGACGGTGAGCAGCGTGGGTCGCGACCGCTCACGGGGCCGGAGACGGCCGCGCTTCGCGCCCTTCCGGCTTCATAGGTCGGCCGTCTGTACTGGAGCCGGCGCCGGCGCGTGCTGGCCCCGCAACGCGTCACCCGAGTTCGGGTGCATGCGGAGCGCTGTGGCGGAGGCGAGCAGCGCGATGCAGCCGACGAGCACGAGTGCGACCGTGTAGGCGGCATGGGGATCGTCTGCGCGTGCCCCGAACAGCCGGCCGATCGGGGTTCCCAGTCGCAGCGCGACCGCTCCGGCTGCGACCCCCCAGCTGGCGGCAAGTTGCTGGACGGTCAGGAACAGCGCGTTGGCGTGGCGCATCTCCACCTGGGGAACGTCGCTGAAGACCACGGTTGAGTAACCGGTCGCGCCGACGGACCGACCGATCCCGCTGAGCAACAGGATCAGCGCCAGCAGACTCAGAGGAATGGTTGTTGTGACCACGCCGAGCAGGATCAGGGACAGCGCGAGCGTGACGGTTGAGGCGAGCAGGACCCGCCGGAAGCCCAGGCGCGAGTAGATGAAGGTCGTGACGGTCTTGGCACCGACGTTGCCGACGAAGATGAAGAGCACCATCGAGCCGGCCTTGACCGCCCCCCAGCCGAACACCTGCTCGAACAGGAGGGGCGCCAGGAATGGGGCGGCGTTCATGGCTGTGAAGTGGAAGACGGATCCGGTCAGGGCGGATCTGAAGGTGTGGATACGGGTCAGTCGCAGGTCCACCAGGGGCGCATCGGTGCGCAGAAGGTGCCGGACCGTCAGCACCAGCAGACCAAGCGCCGGCAGGCTGATCCCGAGCGTGAGCGAGCCATTGACGTGACGGGCGGCCAGCAGGTCGGCGCCGAACGTCAGCCCCCCAAGCCCAAGGGCGGCGAGGATCAAACCGGTCACATCCAGGCGGCCCGGCTGCCCCAGTGGTGCGGGGTGCACGATCCGCGCTGCCACGGTCAGCGCCAGCGCCCCAAGCGGCAGGTTGATCAGGAACAGCCAGTGCCAGTTCGCGTAGGTGGTGATCAGGCCGCCGATCAGCGGCGCCACCACGGGGGCGACAAGACCCGGCCACACGAGCACAGCCGTGAGCCGGATCAGGTTCGACGGCTCGGCACGCGACAGCACCAGGAGCCTGCCGACCGGCACCATCATCGCCCCACCAACCCCCTGCAGCACGCGCATGGCAACCAGCTGCGGGAAACTCGCCGAGGCGGCGCAACCGGCAGAGGCGAGCATGAAGATCGTGATCGCCGCCAGGAAGGTGGCCCGGCCACCAAAGCGCGCGGCCATCCAGCCGCTCAACGGAATCAGCAGCGCCAGCGTGACCAGGTAGGCGGTGATCACCAGCGCGATCGAACCAGGCGACACGTGGAGCGCGTGCGCGATCTTGGGGGCGGAGGTGGTGACGATCGTGCCGTCGAGCATCTCCATGAAGAAGCAACCGGCGACCAGCAGTGCGACCCGGCGCTCAGCTCGGTTGATCGTGGAGTTCGCTCGCATTGGTGATAAGGAACCAGATAGGCTGCCGCTCTGATGTCATCGAAATATCTGAGGGGCCTCTTGCTGAGCGTGGCGCTTGTCGCGCTGACCGGCGTGTCCGCTGCGGCGACGCGGCACCCGCATGCCCATCACGCCGCACCCCTGAGCGGCCGCTGGAGCGGTTACATCTCACGCAACACCAGTTATGGAGTGCAGCGCCGGCACATCACGATCACCATCAACGCCCGTGAGACCGCGGGCACATGGAGCCTTGGAGCCCGCTGCTACGGACCACTTACGCTGGAGAGCATCTCGGGTGGTTACCACCACTACCTGCGTCACCTCGCCGCCGGGGTCACCTGTGCGGGCGGGGATGTGGACTGCCTGAAGCGTGCCGGCGCTTCCATCTACGACGCCGTCACCTCGCACCTGGGCGGTGCCTGGGATACCAGCGGCACGCTGAAGCGGATGCGGGCCTAGTCCGCCGGAAGCGCCGCCTGTCCGCGCGAGTTGCCTCAGCACAGCCGGGATGGGTAGCTCCAGCGCATGCGGAGCAGACCAGCGCTCAGGCATCAGGACGGCGGCGCTGTGCAGACGCCTCCGGCGGTTCGGGTGGCAGGTGGTCTGGGAGAGGTTGAACGGACGGCTTGGGACCGGCTTGTGCCTCCCGGAAGCGCCGGGCTTGGGTACGCGTTTCTGCGTGCCTGGGAGCGGTGCGAGCTGGCAGCACTGCAGTCGCGTCCGCTGTTGCTCCACCGGCTCGCGGTGGAGCACCCCATCGGTGCGGCCGCGTGCAGATCCTCCGTGCATCGGGACATCTGCGTGTGGAACAGACCAGTGACTTCAGTACGCTGGCCGGCGAGTTCAGCAGGCTCTGGCTGCTCGTGTATGAGCGCGCGACGGAAACTCGGCGGGAGCTCCTGACCGAGCCTTACTTCGTAGCCATGGCGAACCTGTCCGATACGTTCGCGATCGTGCTGCACCGACCCGATGGAACCGTCGCCGCGTTTGGGTTGTTGCTGGAGGACCGGCCCTGGCTGCACTTCCTACAGTGCGGGTTCAGCGCTGAAGCGGGCCGCGCCGAGTCCGCCTATCTGCGACTGCTGATCGAGGTGATCCGCGCCGGCATCAAGGCTGATTTCCGCTGGCTGAACCTCGGCTGCACAACACTCGCGCCCAAGCTGAAGCTTGGGGCCGTGCCAATCCCGCTCAGCGCCTGGCTGCACCATCAGAACCCGCTGTTGAATGCTGGACTACGGATCGTTGCTCGCCGCTCCGGAGCTGCGGCGCTGCCTGCCAGCATGAGAGTCTTCACCTGAATCACAGCGATCAAGCTGAGCACTTTGGATCCAAACAGATGGGAATCTGGCGTTGGTTCAGGCCTAAAAACGGCTAGAACGGCCTAAACGCTTGCAGGTTTGGATCCTTTTATGCTTATATCCGGATCCTATGCTGAGCACAAGCGGCTTCCCGCCGATGCGACCGAAGTCTCCCGGGGTCTTCGTCTACGACCCCCTGGACCATCCGGTCGACTGGTTGGAGGAACGGGGTGTGAGGGTGACCCTGGGTGCTCCGCTCTACGCGACAGGTCAGCGTCGCCCCAAATGGGATCCTGTTGATCTGGTGCGTGCGGCCCGAGGGCACCAGGCGCTGTTGGGCGCCAGCGGCGCCCTGATCACGGCGGAGGTGATGCGGGAGTTGCCGGAGCTCCGCTGTGTATCCAAGCTGGGAATCGGCTTTGAGGTCATCGACGTGCATGCCGCGACCGAGCTTGGGGTGATGGTTACCAATACTCCCGTCCACTCAGAGGTGGATGCTGTGGCCGAGCACACGATCGCTCTGATCCTCGGGCTGATGAAGCAGCTGCACTTCTACAACGCCCGCTACATCGCTGAGGGCGGGTGGCGTTCGGGCGACCATATGTCGCGGACGCTGCGGAACGCGACCGTCGGCATCATCGGCCTGGGGCACATCGGACGCGCTGTGGCTGAGCGACTCGCGGCGTTCGGGCCGCGCCTGCTCGGGTATGACGTCCGGCCAACGGAGCCGAACGGCCTGGTCGAGCCAGTTGACCTGGACTCCCTGCTGCGGCAGGCCGATGTCGTCACGCTCCATGCGTCCGGCAGAGCCGCCAGCGAGGGGCCGCTGCTGGATCGGGCTCGGCTTGAGCTGTTGCGGGCCGGAGCGCTGCTTGTCAATACCGCTCGCGGCAACCTCGTGGACCAGTCCGCAATGGTCGAGATGCTCGTGGACGGCCGGCTCGGCGGGGTCGCCGCGGACGTCTACGCTCCTGAACCGCCCGCTCCCAATGACCCCCTGCTCGCTGCGCCGAGGGTCCTGCTCACTCCGCACTGCGCGGCCTGGAGTCAGGATCTGCGACGGGAGATGGTGCAGCTCGCGATGGAGAACGTCTGGCAGATGCTGAGCGGAGAGATCCCCGAGAATTTGGTCAACCCCCAGGTGCTGGAGGCGAGGAGCGCATGAGCTGGGATCCGACCGACGGACTGCGTGTCCACAACACCCGGTTCGTCGGTTACACCGATCAGGGAGGACGCCCCGGTGGCACGCAGGTGATGGTGCACAACGGCCATGCCTACATCGGCAAGAACGAAGGTGTGAGCGTCATCGACGTCTCCGATCCCAGGGCACCCCGCCAGGTCAACTTTCTGGACGGCTCACCAAGCTCATGGCACATCCATCTGCAGACTCATGATGACCTGCTGCTCGTCATCGACTCCGTCGACTTCTACATGGTCAAGCCGGTCGAGCGGGAGTATTACGGAAAGTCCGTAGACGGCGTCCACAGTTCACTGTACGGCACGCGCGGCGTCGACTTCGCCGCCGGCATGCGGGTCTACGACATCTCTCGGCCTGCGCAACCACGACAGATCGGCTACCTACCCGTTGACGGTTGCGGCCTACACCGCATCTGGTACGACGGCGGGCGTTACGCGTACGCGTCTGCGCTGCTGGATGGTTTCACCGACCACATCCTGCTGATCATCGATATGGCCGATCCAACGGCACCCGTTGAGGCTGGGCGCTGGTGGATTCCGGGGATGTGGCGCGACGGTGGCGAGACCCCGAGCTGGACCAACCGGGTCGCGCTTCACCACGCCGTGGTTGCCGATGGCATCGCCTACGGCGGGTGGCGGGACGGTGGACTCACGATCGTTGATGTCAGCGACCCATCAAAGCCAGAGCTGATCGTCCACCGCAATTGGTCTCCGCCGTTTGGGGGTGGTACGCACTCCTGTCTGCCGTTGCTCGACCGCGATTTGCTGCTGGTCGCCGACGAGGCGGTCCTTGACAACTGTGAGGACGGAGTTAAGTACAGCTGGGTCTTTGACATGCGGGTGCCGTCAAACCCGATCTCAATCGCCACGCTCCCCACTCCGAGCGAGCTTGAGTACTGCAGCGAGCCGGGACACTTCGGGCCGCACAATTTCCATGAGAACCGCGTTGGCAGCTTTGTCTCGTCGAGCACTATCTTTGCCACCTACCAGAACGCCGGACTGCGCGTGTTTGATATCGCCGATCCCTTCCGGCCGGAGGAGGTCGGGTACTTCGTCCCACCAAAGCCCGAGCGTATGACGGAGCGACGTAAGAACCGGCCGCACGCGCTACACACGGCCGACGTGTTTGTCGACGCGGAGGGTCTCGCCTACATCACTGACTTCAATTCCGGGATGTATGTCGTCGAGTACCTCGGTGACTGAACTGAAGCGTCGCCGACCATCACCAGGAGAGAGCGTTGCCCTTTGACAAGAGTGACCCAAGGAGTCGCCTTGGGATCAACACCGGAAGCTCAGAGACCGTCGGTTTCGGCTCAACCAGCTATGTGAAGTTCTATGAGTCACCACCGCAGCGCAGTGCAGCCGGTGAGTCGACCTGGATTGCTCGTGGACAGCACTTCGTCCTGACCTACAGCGAGCTGAGCGATGAAGCGATGCTGCAGCGCCAGGGTCACAGTGACGAATACTTCGTCCTCTTACCCGATGACACTGCCGCTGAGGTGACGCTGGATGGAGAGGCGACGACCGTCCCGGGCCGGTCGGTCCTGATCATCCCGCCCGGTGACAGCGCGATCCGGCTGCCTGCCGGCGGACGCGCGGCCTGCGTCTTCACCACCGCGTCGGCGCCGGATCTCGCCGACGCAGCTGGTAATGCGGACGTCTACCGGGAGGATGCCCCCAATCTGGCACCGGCCACGGCCTGGCCAGAGCCCGTTGGTGGCTACCGGCTCAGGCGGTACAGCCTGGATGTGGGTCCAGATCAGAACCGTTTCGGGAGAATCTGGCGCACCAGGTCACTGATGGTCAACTACTCATATCCTCGACCCGGCCCGCGTGATGTGACGAAGATGTCACCGCACGCGCACGATGACTTCGAGCAGGGGTCGCTTGTCCTTGACGGCTCATTTGTGCACCACATCCGCTGGCCCTGGGTGACTGACATGCGGCTCTGGCGCGAGGATGAGCATGAGATCTGCGCAGGTCCGTCGCTTGCGATGATTCCGGCGCAGTCGATCCACACGAGCCAGCAGGTCGGCCGCGAGATCAACCAGCTCGTCGACATCTTCGCGCCACCGCGGGTTGACTTCTCAGAGCAGGACGGTTGGGTGCTGAACGCTGACGAGTACCCGATGCCGGAGGGCCACCCACGGTGAGTGCCCTGGTGGAGACGGCGGCGGGCAAGCTGCGCGGAGTCGAGCGTGGTGACGCTCTCGCCTTCCTCGGGATCCCCTATGCGCTCCCCCCGCTGGGGGAGCGCCGCTTTCGCGCGCCGGTGCCGGCGCCACCGTGGAGCGGGGTGCGTGACGCGCATCGATTCGCCAGCCGCGCTGTGCAGACGCCGATGGGTCCCGATGATGAGGCCGCGGACCACGGGAGCGAGGACTGTCTCTACCTGAACGTGTACGCGCCAAAGGTTGCGGAGCGTCTGCCGGTGCTCTTCTGGGTCCACGGCGGGGCCTTTGTGATGGGCAGTGGAAATGAGATCGACGCGAGCGCGCTGGCCTCGCGAGGACTGGTTGTGGTCTCCGTGAACTACCGGATCGGCCCCTTCGGTTACCTCTATCTTGGAGATCTGGCACCCACGGCTGCCGACACGAATCTGGCGCTGCGTGATCTCGGCCTGGCACTGGAGTGGACGCGGGAGAACATCGCGGCCTTTGGCGGTGATCCGGAGCGCATCGCGCTCGCCGGCGAGTCCTCGGGCGCAATGACCGTCGGGGCGATGCTCGCGATGCCGGCAACGAGGGGGAAGTTCTCCGCGGCGGTGCTGATGAGCGGAGCCGCCAGGCAGGTGCGCACCCCGGAGCTCGCCACCCGCTCCGCCCTGATGTACCTGAGTGAGCTGGGGCTCGCCCCTAAGGATGCCGCGCGCCTCACGGAACTGCCCACCGAGGTGCTCAGGCAAGCCTCCGCGGCGCTGGCTGCCTACTCCCAGCATGACGAGCAGTTTGACGGCGAGGTGGTTCTTCCGGTGTTCGGCGATGACGTCCTGCCGCTGCATCCAATGGATGCGGTGCGCGCCGGCGTTGCTCGGGATGTGCCCCTGATCGTGACCTGGGCGCTGAAGGACGTTGGCCTGTTTCGGATCCTCGACCCGGACAACGGCGCCAGGAACAAGGAGCTCTTCGCGAGACGCCTGTTCGGTGAGGCGCACTGGGAGCGGCTGCGCGCGCTGTATGAGGAGACCGGCGACGATTGGTACACGGACATCCTCACTGACTTCCACTTCGGCATTCCAGCGCTCAGGCTCGCGGAGGCCCAGTGTGCAGCGGGTGGCACGGTCCACGTCGGCCGCTTCGATCGTGCGCCGGCCACGCCCCCGTGGCAGCGATTTGGGCCGGTGCACACCTGCGACCTCTTCTACCTCTTCACTCCACTGGGTACTCCAAGCGGTACCCATGATTGGGTGGAGGTCGGCGACGGGATGGTGGCAGATGACGTCGGGCTTGCGGAGCGAGTGCGCGACACCGTGATCGCGCTTGCGGCCGGTGAGCCGCTGACCGAGCGCGCCTGGCCGGCTTATGAGCTGACTCGGCGCCCCACAATGCTGTTTGATGAGCCGTCGAGTGTCGTCGACGATCCGGGTGCCGGGCGACGGAGATCGGA
>JAKAED010000075.1 GCA_021820105.1 Actinomycetes bacterium
GGCGGGGTGCGGCGCGGCGCGGCGCGGCCGGAGCGCCAAAGCAAAGGGCGGGCGGGTCGCGTGCAACGCGACCCGCCCGCCCCAAAGCGAGTGAAGCTATCCGCCGAGTCGTCGCCCTAGGCGGCGACAGCCTCTTCCACGATGTCCCGCGTGCGGGACGGATCGACGCGGACCCCGGGGCCCATCGTCGAGGCGAAGGTGACCGTGCGGATGTAGCGGCCCTTGGCAGCTGAAGGCTTGGCGCGGATCAGCTCCTCAATCACCGCCTGGTAGTTCTCCAGCAGGGCGCGCTCCTCAAAGTCGCGCTTGCCGATCACCAGGTGCACGATCGCGTTGCGGTCGGTGCGGTACTCAACCTTGCCGGCCTTGGACTCCTCAACAGCCCTGCCGACGTCCATCGTGACCGTGCCGACCTTGGGGTTCGGCATCTTGCCCGACGGACCGAGGATGCGGCCGAGCCGACCAACGACCGGCATCAGGTCCGGGGTGGCGATGGCGACGTCAAAGTCGTCAAAGCCCTCCTGAATGCGCTGGGCCAGGTCCTCGGCGCCAACCACATCGGCACCGGCCTCCTCGGCCTCGCGCGCCTTGTCGCCCTGAGCAAAGACCGCCACGCGGACCTCCTTGCCAAGGCCGTTGGGGAGCGCCACGGTGCCGCGCAGCTGCTCGTCCGCGTGGCGGACGTTCAGGCCGGTGCGGACGTGCACCTCGACGGACTCATTGAACTTGACGGTGGAGAGCTTCTTGACGAGCTGAATCGCCTCAGCGGGCGTGTACTCGCGCTCACGGTCGAAGCGCTGACGCGCCTCCACGTATGACTTGCCGTGCTTTGCCATCTCAGACCACCTCCACGCCCATGGAACGAGCCGTGCCGGCGATGATCAGCTTCGCGGCCTCCAGGTCGTTCGCGTTGAGATCCTGCATCTTCTTCTCAGCGATTGCCGACAGCTGGGCGTCGGTGAGCTTCGCAACCTTGTTGCGATGCGGCTCCGGGGAGCCCTTGTCGATCCCCAGCGCCTGCTTGATCAGCACCGCAGCCGGCGGCTGCTTGGTGATGAACGTGAACGAACGATCCTCATAGACCGTGATCACGACGGGGATGACGGTGCCCATGTCATTGGCCGTCTGGGCGTTGAACGCCTTGACGAACTCCATGATGTTGACGCCGTGCTGACCCAGCGCCGGACCGACCGGCGGGGCGGGGCTGGCCTGACCGCCAACCGCCTGCAGCTTGATATTGGTAAGGACCTTCTTTGCCATTTTCCTCTTCCTAGTTCGAGCGAACTCCGGCCAATCCGGAGTCCTCCTAGTGCACCTTGAACTGCGCTCCTACAGCGTGAGCACTAAAGCTTCTTGACCTGGTCGAAGCCCACCTCGACCGGGGTTTCGCGGCCGAAGATCGAGACCAGCACCTTCAGCTTCTGACCATCCTCGTTGACCTCTGAGATCTCACCCGAGAAGTCTGAGAGCGGACCGGAGATGACCTTGATGGACTCACCGATCGAGAACTGCGCGCGGCTGCGCGGGCGCTCAGCCGTCTCCTGATGCAGGAGCCGGTCAACCTCGCTCTGGGTCAGCGGCACGGGCTCATTTGACGCGCCGACGAAGCCGGTGACACCGGGCGTGCCCTTCACGAGCTGCCAGGAGTCCTCGGTCAGGTCCATATTGACCAGCACGTAGCCGGGCATGGTGCGCCGCTCGACCGTGACCTTCTGGTTGTCCTTCATCTCGGACACCGACTCCGTGGGGACCACGATCTGCCGCACGGCACGTTGCTGGCCGAGCGAGACAACCCGGTGCTCCAGGTTGTGCTTGACCTTGTTCTCGTGCCCTGAATATGTGTTGACTACGTACCAGCGGAACATTTCTTTTCGTACCTACTAAATGATCAGGTGGATCAGCTTGGAAGCGACCAGGTCGGCCAGTCCGAGGAAGAGACCGGCAACGATCACGAAGCCGATCACCACCCCCGTGGCCTGGAAGACCTGACGACGATCGGGCCACTGCACCCGCTGCAGCTCGCGCCAGCTGCCGCGGAGGAACCCGATCAGCCTAGCGAGCAGCGACTGACGGTGCTCAGCGACCTGGGGTTCGCCGTGGTGCTCCTCGAGAGGTTCGCTGAGCTGCTCGGAACCAGCCACTTGCTGCCTTCTATCCCTGATCAGCGGGTCTCGCGGTGCGGCGTGTGTCGCTTGCACCACTTGCAGTACTTGCGCATCTGCAGCCGCTCGGGATTGTTGCGCTTGCTCTTATTAGTTTGATAGTTGCGGCGCTTGCACTCCTCGCAGGCGAGGGTTGCAGCGATCCGTACGTCTCCACGGGCCATGGTTCTAGTCCCCGTAAGGTGTTGAAGGATGCCTCAGACCGGATAGCAATGGGCGTGCTGGCGCACGCCTTCCGGCGCCCGCAGGAGTGTAGCGGCTGATCGCTTGAGTGGCGGCCCGCTGGCCGCCACTCAGCCACCGGCGCCTGCCCGGCAGCATCCGATGTCTGGCGCACCACGGGTCGATAGGTTAGGTTTCTTCCGCTCCGTGGACGGACGGAGCGGCGGGAAACGACGATCACTCGAGCGTCGGATGGATGACGCCCAAGGTCGCCACTTGGGCGCCGGCCGCCCAAGCAGCACCTGCCAACCACTGAAGAAGGGATCTACTTGTTCACGAAACGTAGGCTCCTCGCACTGCCACTGGTGGTTGCGGCATGCCTTGCCAGCCTTGTCAGCGGCGCCTTGGCAGAGACGGTGCCGCCACCAGCGGCAACCTCGAACAGCTGGCTGAACAACAGCTCATGTCTCGCGGCCGGTGACTGCGTCGCCGTGGGCGGTTACGCCGACGCCAACAGCCTATACCAGCCGATGATCTACACCGAGACCGCCGGCACCTGGTCGAGCGCCCGCGTGGATCTGTCGAGCCTCGGTGGTGTCAGCGCCTACCTGTCAAGGGTCACGTGCGTGTCCGTTGACAACTGCGTTGTGGTTGGGGGCTACGAAGACGCCAATACGCTGTTTCAAGGCCTTGTCCTGACTGAGACCAACGGGACCTGGAAGCCGGTCGAGGTTGACCTGTCGGCGCTGACCACCAGCCCCGACGGGGTGAGCACACACCCCAACGCCTTCCTCAACGAAGTGGCCTGCCTGTCAGCGGGCAACTGCACCGCTGTTGGGAACTACTACGACGCAAGCGGCACGGAGCAGCTGATGGTTGTCACCGAGACCAACGGCAGCTGGGCGCCTGCGAGCCAGCTCGACCTCTCGGCCCTGAGCACCAGCCCCTATCCAGACATCTATCAGCTCAGCTGCGCGTCTGCCGGAAACTGCGTGGTCGTCGGCAGCTACGCCGACTCCAGCAACGACAGGCAGGGGCTGATCCTCACCGAGACCAACGGTGTCTGGGCCTCCGCCGCGGCCGATCTCTCCGGCCTGAGCACGTCCCTCAATCCGAACGCCTCACTGGCGGCGCTCTCCTGCCCGTCAGCCGGCAACTGCACGGCCGTTGGGCACTACCAGACCGCCGCAGGGATCTACCAGCCGCTGCTGGTCACCGAGACTGGAGGCATCTGGGAGCCTGCGGTGTCGGCCGCCCTGCCGGCCGACTCCCAGCTCTCCAACCTAAATCAGCGCGATCTTTGGCTGAACTCGGTCTCCTGCGCTTCAGTGGGGAACTGCACCGCGGTGGGCAGCTACGACGCCACGGCCAGCAATGAGATCGTCGGGCTGACGCTCACTGAGAGCGCAGGCCACTGGGCCCAGGGGACGCAGGCCGCGCTGCCGAGCGGGGACCAGGCGGCCACAAACCCCGAGATGTCGCTCGACTCGATCTCGTGCTCATCGGCTACGTCCTGTGAGGTCGCAGGCACCTACGAGACCGCCACGGGTGACAACGGGGTTCTGGCGGGGCCGATGGCCAGCGGTGCGCTGACCAGTGTTGGGGTCTCCCAGCAGACGGCCTTTGATGCGTTCGGGCAACCAGGCGTTTACAACTGGGCGTCGCTCTCCTGCGCACCGAGCGGCTACTGCGCAACCACCGGCTACACCGAGAGCAGCGCCTCTGGGAACCCGCAGATCCCCTTTGTGCTCGACGCACCGGGTGCGGCCGGGTCGGCGAGCGCGTCGGTGAGCGGCACGCAGGCATCGATCTCATGGTCGGCACCAGCCGACAACGGAGGCCTGCCGGTGACCGGCTACACGGTTGTGGCCAACGATCTGACGCATCCGGCAAGCGGCGGCCAGAAGGTGTCGCTGACCGCAGCACAGGACAGCGCCACGTTCACCGGGCTGGCTCCCGGGGACAGCTACACGTTCTCAGTGACGGCGGAGAGCGCAATGGGCACCGGACTTGCGAGCACGACCAACACCGTGCAGGTGCCGGCGCCCACGCCGGCCACGACGACGCCTCCGACGGTGCCGCAGCGGCAGACGGGACCATCACGGGGCCAGATCTACCGCTCACTGCGCCTTTTGCTGAGGCCACACGGTCCGCATGGGCGGCTGGCACGGCTGCGGCGGGCACACGCGTTTGCGTTCAGCTATCGCCCGTTGGAGTCTGGTCGAGTGTCGGTGCGCTGGTATGAGGTGACCGGACACGGGAAGCACCGCCGCCGGCATCTGGTCGGCTCCGGAACGGCGTCGACGCTGCTGCACCACCTGGCGCACGTGCGCGTTCACCTCAGCCGCCTTGGCCGCAGCCTGGTGGCCCGCGGCCAGCATCTGCGGCTGCTGGCCGTGGTGGTGTTCCACCACGGCCGGATGAAGGTGAGCCGTGAGCACAGCTTCACGCTGAGCTGAGTCAGCAGCGCTCCCGGCCACCGGTCCGGGAGCACTACATGCAGTCACCCCGGGGCCGGTCAGCAGACCGGCCCCGGGTGCTTCTGCCGAGCGTGGAGGGCGCATCGGGCGGCCGCCGATCAGCGCTCAACCTCCTGTTCACATCTGCCGATCAGTCCCCGGGATCTCCGAAGTTGTGCGCAAACGCCTCAGGGAGGACTACCGATGTCAACGATCGACCAGCCGTACCTTCAGCGCAGCGAGGTCAGTCCGACCGCCAAGGCTGTCTACGCCGGGTTGGGCGCCGTGGTGCTTGCCTACACCGGGCTGCTCTTTGCCCGCGGTAACGGCGTGACCTACGACTGGCTCGATGGCTGGGGCGTGGCCTCATTTGAGGCGCTGATGGCGCTGCTCATCATCCTGCGCGGTCTGATCAGCCGGCCGGATCGCAAGTGGTGTCTGCTGCTCGGGTTCGGCTCGCTCTCCTGGGCGTCAGGGGACTTTGCAATGACATCGATGGCCAACCCGCCGACGCTCTCCTCAGCCAACATCCTCTGGTACGGCTTCTTCCCGCTGGCGTACGTCGGGGTCATGGTTCTGATGCAGCGCGACGTCCACAAGCTGACGTCGGCCAACTATCTGGACGGTGTGGTCGCGACCTTGGTGACCGCCGCCCTACTGGTCGCCTTTGCCTTCCACTGGATCGTCAATACCGCGGGCGGAGGCAGCTACTCGGTCGCGGTCAACCTCGTGTACCCCGTCTGTGACCTGTTGCTGGCCGGGCTCACGTTCCTTGGCGTGGCCCTGTTGCCCAGGGGCCAGCGCCTGCGCTGGGGCCTGATCGCCGCCGCCGGCCTGCTCAACGCCGCCGGCGACATCTCCGCGTTGTTCAGTGGCATCGTCGCCACGGACATCGGATTCGTCGTCAACTCGATGGCCTGGCCGGGGTCGCTGTTCCTGATCTCAGCCTCCGCCTGGGCGGCGCCTGGAGCTTCGCAGCCTCCGAGCGAGTCCAAGGCCTCCGGGTTCCTGGTGCCGTCGGTCGCCTCCATCCTCGCCCTGGTGATCCTGTTCATCAGTTCCCTGAATCACTCGAACACGACGCAGGTGGCGATTGCGCTCTCCACCGCCACGCTGGTCGCCGCGGGCGTCCGTTTCTACCTCGCGCTCAAGCGCATGACGCAGCTGGCCGCGGAACGTGAGCAGGAGCGCCTGCATGCCGCCGAGGTCGAACGTGAGACCCAGGCCCGCGCGGCTGAGGCCGAGCGCGAGGCGCAGGCCCGGGCTGCCGAAGCGGAACGCAAATCACAGGAGCGCGCGGCTGAGGCCGAGCGCGAGGCGCAGGCGCGCGCCGTCGCAGCCGAACGTGAGGCGCTTGAGAAGTCCGCTGCCGCGGAGCGCGAATTCCTCGAGAAGCAGGCGGCCAGCGAGCGATCCACCCGAGAGGTCATGGAGCGCGCCGTGCACAGCTATTCGGTGTTTGCTTCACAGGTTGCCGACGGGGACCTGACCGCCACAGTCGAGCCGCAGGGCGATGAGGACCTGCGAGCGCTGGCCGGCAGCCTCAACCGCATGGTCTCGAGCCTGGCCGGCATCTCAGGCCAGATCCAGTCAAGCGTGAGCGCAATAGGCAACTCCACGGCGGAGATCCTGACCTCCGCGCACGAGCATGGGCGCGGGGCCGAGCAGCAGTCCGCGGCGATAACCCAAACGTCGGCCACCGTTCAGCAACTGCGTGCCGCCGCCGACGAGATGGCGCACCAGGCTGAGGAAGTCGCCCGCGACGCCAGCGATTCGGTCAAGGTCAGCGATGAGGGTTCAGCAGCGCTGCAGGCGATCGCCGGCGCGATGGAGGAGATCCGTGATCGGGTCGCCACCATCGCGACTGAGATCGCCGCTCTGTCGGACCGCACCGATCAGATCGGCGACATCACCGCAACCGTGAACGAGCTCGCCGACCGCTCCAACCTGCTGGCCCTGAACGCCGGCATCGAGGCGGCCCGCGCCGGTGAGCACGGCCGCAGCTTCGCCGTCGTCGCGGACCAGGTGCGGGGCCTTGCCGAGCAGTCAAAGCAAGCCACCGCCCGGATCGAGTCGATCCTGAACGAGGTCCGCGAGGCGACGCTGGGCGCGGTCAAGGCCAGTGAGGCCGGCACCCAGGTCGTGGACCGTGGGCTCAAGCTGACCGGCAAGGCCAGCGACGGCATCCAGAGCCTTGCAGAGACGATTCACCGCGCCGCCGGCGCCGCCGGGCAGATCTCGGCGGCTGCGCAACAGCAGAGCGTCGGCATGGACCAGATCGCCGAGAGCATGAACGAACTGGAGCTCAACACAACCGGCTTTGTCGAGGGCGCGGCGCGCTCACAGATTGCGGCCGAGCACCTTGATGAACTCACCAACAAGCTTGCCGAGGCCACCTCGCGCTACCGCGTCGCCCCGATCGACACCCACGACCAGCTTGGCGAGGCCCGAATTGACTTTGACCGGGTCACCGCCAGGCGCACGCGACCGGTGGCCACGCGCCGTTAGTCATCCCCGACTGGAGCGAATGAAGTCCCGGGTCCGGGTCACCCGGCCCCCGGCACGCGGGGCAAAGGCGGCGTTGGCATGAAGCCGCAGGCGCTGATCGCTGCGCAGCAGACGCTGGCCGAGGCTGGTGAGGTGAAGCTCGACCGCCACTGCGCCGGCGCGCGGCGTGCTGACCGCAGCTGACGCGAACAGCCGGCGGCGCGCGTGTGGGCCGCGACCCTGCAGTAGGTACCAGCGCAGTGACACGCGTCCGGCCTCCAGCGCGCGGTAGCGGAACACAACGACGGTTACGCGGCGCCGGCGCGCGGATGCGCCCAGCGGCCGCAGCAGCCCGCGCAGCGAGGCGTAGATCCGGGCGCGCGATGGTGGCCTGCTGCCGGTCTGCGCGGCGGGGTGGGTCACCGGGCCTGCAGCTGGTCCGGTGCCGGTATCGGTTCCGGTCGGCGCCGCTCCCGCCCCCGCGGGCGGCGCCGGAGCGCCCGAGCTTGCGGGCGGCACGACGGCGGAGGTGGCTGGCAGCCCGATGCCGAGCAGGCTCTGGGCAGTCACTGTGAAGCTGTAGGCGTCGGCCGGCACCAGCCCGCTGATGGTCGCGCGCGTTGACATGGCCGAGACGGCGACCTTCTGGCCGCCGGCCGCCGGGTGGCTGATGTCGTTGGCGGTGACCGTGTAGCCGGTGACGGGCAGTCCGCCCGTGTCGCCGGGCGGCCCCCAGGTGATGATCGCCTGGCCGGCGCTGATGGAGCCGGCAGGCGACAGCGGGGCGCCCGGCGCGCTCACCAGGAAGGCATGGCTGAGCCCAGAGACGTTGTCAAACGCGTAGCCACCCGCCGCGCAGTACCCATCCTGGGCGCAGGCGACGCTCGCCCACGGTCCTGAGGGCGCGCTTGCATCGTAGGCCGTGGAGAGAGCGGCGCCCGCAGCTGACCAGCCGTCGGTTGTTTGCCGCGCGACCAGCGCCTGGTTCTGCCCCGTGGCGTCGACATAGGTGCCAGCGGCAACGCACTCGGCGGCGGAGCGGCAGCTGACCGAGTCCAGTGCGGCCAGTGGATCGCCGGCGGCACCGCTGGGCAGGCTCACCGCCACGCCGGCCGCCCAGTCGCCGGAACCCTGGGTGATGGCCAAGGCTTGCACGTCCGGTGGGCCGGTCGGATTGTTCGCGTCAGTCGCGTCATAGCTGCCAACGGCCGTGCAGTTGCCCGGGGACGAGCAGGCGATCCCGTTCAGATACAGGTCGTTCTGCGCGGGATTTGATCCAACCCCGACGCTCGAGGCATTGCCGGGCAGGCTCGCCTTGACCGGCGGCTGCCAGACGCCAGCGACCTCACTGATGAGCAGGCCCTGAGGCGCGCCTGTCGCATCCACGTAGTTACCGACCGCGGAGCAGTAGCCGGGCGCGGCACACGAGACGGCATACAGGCTCGCCTGCGGGTCGGTGGCGGGATTGAGGCCTGAGAGGTCAAGCGCCTGTGCGGTCCAGGTGCCGCCACTGTCGCTCTCCAGCAGGCCCTGTTGGTTGCCGCTCGGGTCGGTGTAGTAGCCAACGGCCGCGCAGCTCCCAATGCCCACGCAGGAGAGGTCGTAGAACGTGGGGGTGCTCGTCTTGTCCGCACCCGCGGGCACCGGCGCCTCACCCGCACTCCAGCCGAACGGTGTCTGTGTCTCGATCAGGCCCTGCGCGTAGGTGTTGCCGGCAACGTAGCTGCCGACCCCAACGCAGGCACCCGCTGCGGGGCAGCTCATCAGATAGAGCTCCACCCCGGGGTTGGCAAACAGAGTGAGGCCGCCGAGTGGCGCTTCAGACGGCGTCCAGAAGCCGCCCGAGTCGGTGACGATCAGACCCTGCTCGTTGTTGCTTGAGTCGTCATAGGCGTCCGCGGCGACACAGTTGCCAGCAGACGTGCAGGCGACGGTCGTCAGGTACGGCTGCGGCGGAGGCGCGGAAGCCGCGTTGGGCAGGCTCGCGTCGCTGATGCCGACAGCGCTCCAGACGCCGCCCGTCTGCGCATCCACCAGCGCCTGGTTGTGGTTGCCCGCGTCACTGTAGGCGCCCACCCCCACGCAGCTCCCGGCAGCCGGGCAGGCGACCTGGTAGATGAGGGCGTTCTGGCTGCTGCCGGTCGCGGCCCCGGCAGGCAGCGGCGCCGGCATTGCCACGGCACCGGTGAGCGGCACCACCCAGAGACCCAGCGTTGTCAGCAGCGTCGTCGCGGCGGCTCGCAGCAGCGAGGCCCCGCCCGCAGCGGTCATGCGATCACACGGATCGGATCCCCGCGCAGATATGCGGCAAGGTCCTCAACCACCTGCTCATACATCTCGGCCAGCCCCTCACGGCTGACGTAACCCAGATGCGGGGTCAGCACAACATTGTCCAGGTTGAGCAGCGCGTGCTCGGCGGGCAGCGGCTCCACGTCATAGACATCCAGACCGGCGCCCGCGATCCGACGCTCCTGCAGCGCCGCCACCAGAGCATGCTCAACCACGATCGGGCCACGGGATGTGTTGATCAGGAAAGCTGAGGGACGCATCTGCTCAAGCTCCGCCGCGCCGAACAGCCCGCGCGTGCGGTCGCTCAACACCAGATGGATGGAGAGCACATCGGACTCGGCCAACAGCTGTTCCCGGCTGACGTGGCGGACCCCGCACTCATCGGCACGCTCCGGCGTCAGGTTCTGGCTCCAGGCGATCACCTCCATCCCAAAGGCCTGCGCTGGTGCGACCATCTGCGCCCCCAACCGGCCCAGACCCGCCAGCCCGAGCGTCGCGCCCCGCAGGTTCGTCGGCATACCCTCCTGCCAGACGCCGCGGCGCATTGCCCGATCCTCCTGAGGCACCCGCTTGACCAGGGCGAAGATCAGCGCCCAGGCCAGCTCGATGGTGCTGGGGACGCCCGGTTGCGGCGCCTCGGAGACGGGCCCGTAACCGGGGATGCCGGTACCCAGGACCCGCACCTCCCGCTGCTTGAGGTAGCCGACGTCCAGGGAGGCGTTGCGCATCCCGGTGGTGACCACCACCTGCAGGTCCGGGAGCTGCTCCAGAACCTCCTGCGGAAACGCCGTGCGCTCCCGCATCAGTACGAGCGTGTCATAGCCCGACAACACCTCAGGCAGCCGTTCGCGAGCGATGGGGCGATCAAAGAAGTCCACCTCCACACCCAGCGAGCCCCAGTCGGCAAGGGTATGAGCGATTCGGTGATAGTCATCAAGCACGGCGATGCGCATGCCTGGAAGTATCCCCATTTGCGCACAGAGGACAATCCGGGTTCATGCTGCGACTGATCGGAATCGTGATCTCGATCGGGCTGGCGGACTCACTGAATCCAACTACGCTCGCACCTGGGCTGTTCCTGGCCACGGGCGCGCACGCTCGGCGGACGCTCGCCGAGTTCACCGCCGGCGTCTTCACCGTGTACTTCCTGGGCGGGTTGCTGATCGCGCTCGGCCCGGGTGAGCTCGTGCTCACACTGGTGCCCAAGCCGGACCTGGTGGTGCGCCATGTGCTTGAGGTGTGCGCCGGCGCGGTGCTGCTGGCGGTCGCCGCGCTGCTGCTGATGCACCGCGGCCGGCTCAGTCAGCGGCAGCTTCCCAACGTCAGCTCGCAGCGCCCCGCCAGTTGGCTGATGGGCGCGACGATCATGGCGATTGAGCTGCCCACCGCCTTCCCCTACTTTGCGGCGCTGGCAGCGATTGAGGGGTCGGGCATCGGGCTGGTCCGCAAGGTGTGTCTGATCCTGCTGTTCAACGTCTGCTTCGTGACGCCGCTGATTGTCATCCAGCTGATCCTGTGGATCGCGGGTGACGCCGCCGACGTCAGGCTGGCCCGCGCCAGCGCGTTCCTCCAGCGACGCTGGCCGGTGATCCTGGCCGCCGTGGCCATCGCCGCCGGACTGGTGACCATCGGGCTGGGCGCGACAGGTACCTACCAGGCAGCTCGCCGGCTGCTGCACAAGGCCGTGATCTTCCACCACCGCCTGTAGCGGCGGTGGGCGTGACGGGCCCGGGGGTGGGCATGACGGGCCGCGGCGGGCGTGCAGAAATCGACAAGTTCGCGCTGTCCCGGCGAACTTGTCAGAAAGTGCTCATATAGCGAGCGCCATCCGCCAAGTTCGGATTGCGGCGGCGAAGTTTGCGGTTTTGTCCCGCCGAGCGTGTGCCGGGAGCTCGGCCAAAGACCAAGCGACCTCCCCCATGCTCCTCAAGGGCCGCGTGGCGGGTTGGGAGGGTGGCGGTGGCTCGAGCGCTAATCCTCCGCGATGAACTCACGGGCCCGCTGCGAGAGGATGCTCAGCATCACGTGGGCGGCGGGCACCACCCCGGGCTCGGGCCCGGTGGCGAGGAACACGCGCCGCACGGGATTCTCCGGCGCGAGCTTGCGCACGACCAGACCCGGCTGGCGTCGGCTGAGCGCGAGCCTGGGGATCAGCGCGACCCCGACGCCGGCCGCGACGAGACCCTGCACCGTGTCGTAATCATCGGACTCAAACGAGACGCGCGGCTCAAAGCCGGCCTCCCGGCAGACCGTCACCACGTGCTGCGCGCAGGCGCTGCGGGCTGAGGTCTGCACCCAGTCCTCACCCTGCAGGTCCGGGAGCGCCAGGTCATGCTTGCGCGCAAGCTGATGGTGCACGGGCAGCGCGACCCACAGCGGGTCGTGCAGCAGGGACTGCTTGATGAGACCGTTGAAATGGTGCTCCTGACCCGGGAACTCAAACAGGAGCGCCAGGTCGAACTCACCGGCCCGCAACCGCGGTGCGATCTCCTCCGGCTCGCCCTCGCCGAGGGAGAGCTCCACCTCCGGGTGCAGGCGCCGGAAGGCCGCCACGGCCTGCGGGATCAGGGTCGAGCCGGCCGATGCAAAGGAGGCGATCCGCAGGCGGCCGCCCCGCACGCCCAGCACCGCCGCCAGATCGTCCTCGGCAGCCTGCACCTGAGCGAAGATGCCGTCCGCGTGCGCCAGCAGCGCCGCGCCCGCGGCCGTTGGCCGCACCCCGCGGCGGTCACGAACCAGCAGCTTTGCGCCGGTCTCGGCCTCCAGGCGGGCAACCGCCTGCGAGACAGCGGACTGGGTGTAGTCCAGGGCATCGGCCGCCGTGGAGAACGAGCCGCAGCGGACGACCTCACTGAGGACCCTGAGGCGCACCAGACTCAGCATAAGTGGAGCTTATCCTGCTGATGATCAGATTCACTGGTGCTGATGGAGAGCCGGTGCGACAGTGCGCCCGATCAATTGCTCCTGGAGAGAGGTTCAGAGGTGTCACTGACGACGATCGTTTCCTATGACGGCACGCGGAATGACGCGGACGCGCTGACGCTCGCGCGCGTACTGGGTGAGGCGGGCGCGCACCTGGTCCTGACCTACGTACGTCACCACGCCGATGCCCGCGATGAGGACGAGGCCAGCGCCCTGCTCGAGCGTGGCGCCACGGCCCTGGGCGATGCGGACGTGGAGACACGCGTGGTGATCAACGCGTCAACCAGCCGGGGACTGCGCGAACTGGCGCAGGCGCTGGACGCACAGCTGATCGTCTTTGGCTCGGAGTACCGCACACCGACCGGCCGCGTCGCGCCACAGCAGTCGACGCAACAACTGCTGGACGGAGGACCGACCGCCATTGCCATAGCGCCCGCCGGCTACAGCCAACGGCCGATCATGACCATCGGACTGCTGGCCGGCCTTGATGATGAGGCGGCGATTGACACCGCACACGCGCTGGCCAACCAGTTCGGAGCCACCGTCACCGACAGCAACCACGGCGTGGATCTGGTGATCATGGGCTCCCGTCCCGAGGCGCAGCCCGGACACATCCTGCTCTCCGCCCAGGCGGAAAACGCGATCACCGAGACCAGGGCGCCGGTGCTGGTGGTGGCGCGCGGCGCCGCCGTGGAGTTCCAGCCGCAGATCTACATCGCCTGAGCGGCCTGGCTCCCGCTGAGCGGGGGGGTCGGTCCGGGCCACAGAAGAGGTGGCGCGCCCAAGCGGGGCGCGCCACGCGTTTAATCAGTGAGCAATGCGCACGCTGGTGATCTCCGACATACACCTGGGCCAGCCCGGCGGGGTGAGTGTCCTCTCGCGACCACGACCGCTGGCTGCACTGCTCCAGGCACTGGACGGATATGACCGGCTGGTGCTGCTGGGCGACATCGTGGAGATGCACGAGTCGCACTCCGACCTTACGTTTCCGGTCGCGGAGCCGGTGCTGCGCAGGATCGCGGAACGGCTCGGGCAGGACAAGCAGGTGCTGTTCGTCCCCGGCAACCATGACCATGCGCTGGTGCAAGCGTGGGCGCAGGCCAAGGGAGCGGGGCTCGAGACTGAGAACCTGGTGCCGGGCGACGCGAGCCCCCGGCTCGCGCGCGTGCTCTCCTGGCTCGAGGCCACGCGCGTGGAGGTCCACTACCCGGGCGTCTGGCTCGGTGAGGAGATCTGGGCCACGCACGGCCACTACCTGAACCACTACCTGCGCCCGGTCTCCTCCTACGGCCTGCACCCGCCGATGCGCGTAAGCGCAACCCGGCCCGCCGCGTTTGAGTACGTCGGCCGCCACCCAGAGCCGCACCTGCGTGATGGGCTGCTGCCCGACCGCTGGCTTGATCGACACCTGCCGGCACGGATGGCGCCGCTCACCTCCTTCGCGCTGGACCGCCAGATGCAGCGCCACTCACTGCCGGCCATGGGAAAGGTCGTGCAGGCGCTCGGCGTCAAGGCGTCCTGGATCGTGTTTGGGCACGTGCACCGACGGGGCCCGCGATCCTTTGACAACCACTCGCTGTGGCGGCCAGGCTCCGGTCCGACGCTGGTGAACACCGGCAGCTGGCGGTACGAGCCCGTGGTCGTGCGGGGACTGAATGCCGTGGCGCCCTACTGGCCGGGCGGCGCGGTCAGCATCGGCGAGGACGGCATCCCGCGCAGCGTCGGCCTGCTCGACGGGCTCAGTGAGCGCGAGCTTCTGTCCGTTGCCGGCTGACGCTAGCGTTGTGGGGGCCCGATGCCGAAGTTCTGGATCTACACGCAGGTACTGATCTTCATATTCGTAGTGGCTGGAATCGTGATCGCGATCGTGAGGCTCGCTTAGGTGTTCCGCTCGATCGTTGTTGGCACGGACGGTTCCAGCGTGGCCTCCCGAGCCGTTGGCGAGGCCGTGGCGCTGGCGGCTGAATTGGATGCGCGGCTGCTGATCGTCAGCGCATATGAGCCGGTCTCGGAGCTGCGTCTGCGCGAGGAGAGCCGGGCGATCCCGAGTGACGCGGAGTGGATGGTGGGCCCGCGTGAGGACGTGCTGGCCGTCCTGGACGAGGCACGTGAGGCGGCCATCGCGGCGGGCGTGAGCGGAGTTGAGACCTTTGCGCGGCAGGGCGACGCGGCCGACGCGATCATTGACATCGCGGAGGAGCAGAACTGCGACCTGATCGTCGTCGGCAACAAGGGAATGACCGGCGCCAAACGCTTCCTGCTCGGCTCGGTGCCCAACAAGGTCTCGCACCACGCGCCCTGCTCAGTGCTGATCGTGCGGACCGGCTGAGGCCGGGGAGGCGGGACTGGCTGCTAGCGGACCACGGCCGCGGCACTGCGGGATGCGGGGGCGCCGGGGCGCCGGGGCGCGGGGGCGCGGCTGCTAGCGGACCACGGCCGCGGCACTGCCGGGCGCGGGGGTTGTGGTGGTGGTGGTCGTCGTGGTTGTGGCCGGTGGGGTCAGCGGGCCACCTCGCTGAGTTGCGGCACCAACGTCAATCAGGCCGTAGCCGTAGTCGCTGTTGGGCTGCCCGTCTCCCAGTGGGTGGGCGGTTGCCTCCAGGCGCTGCAACACCTGGGCGGGGGTCGGATTCGGACCCAGCACACCGCTGGCGATCACCATCGCGGCCGCGGCCGAGACATCAGGGGTGGCCATTGACGTACCGAACCAGCCGCCCGGAAGGCTGAAGGAGCCGGGGTGGCTCGAATCCGCAAAGGTCATCTGGTAGACGTCAGGTAGGTTGCGGGTCGGATAGCAGGTAGAGCCCGGAACTGAGGCCGCGTCATCACCGCCGCCCGGAGCAACCAGGTCGAGCCGGGCACCCACGTTCGAGTAGATCGCAAGACAGCGGTCGCTCGTGGTGGCCCCGACCGAGATCACATTCGGCAGCGCCGCCGGATAGTCCACCTTGGTGTCCTCGTCGTTGCCGGCCGCCCCGACCACAACCACACCCATGCTGTTGGCGTAGTTGATCGCCGACGTCATATCAGGGATCTGACGGCTCGTGGTACCGGGCGAGAACTCAATGCTGAGGTTGATCACCTGCGCCCCGTGTTGCACCGCATAGCGAATGCCGGCCGCAATGGTTGACGAATCGCCGTTGCCCTGCGAGTCAAGGACGCGGACCGGCATGATCGTCGCCTCGTAGGCGAGGCCGGTCAGACCAAGGTGGTTGTTGGTGGACTCCGCGATGGTGCCGGTGACGAAGGTGCCGTGCCCCTCGCGGTCAAGGGCGTACGGGTCGGTGCAGACGCCGCCGCTGATCGTGCCGGCGACCAGGTCGCACGGCTGCCGGAACTTCGTCAAGTTGAAGTCGGGGGAGCGCCTAAAGCGCTTCCAGTTGCGGAAGGCGATACCAGTGTCAACCACCGCCACCACAACTCCTCGAGCACCCGCCCGGTGGACCGCAAGCAGGTTCGCCCAGGCCGCCGGAGCATTGATCCCGACACGCGGCAGGAAGTTCCACTGCAGCTTCTCCCAGCCGTGCGGGACCCCGGGAGCCCGGCCGCTGTCGTTGGGATAAAAGCTGCCGGCGATGTGCGCGATGTAGTCGGGCACCGCGTAGCCGATGCCAGGCAGTCCGGCGAAAAGCCTTGCGGCGCGCGGCGGGGTGAGGTTAAGCGGCAACCGCAACAGCTGCTCAAGCGGGGTTGTCTCAGGCCGCTTGGCGATGCTCACGGTGATTCGCGTGTGCTGCCTGATCTCCTTGATCAGCGCGGATGCGGACCCGCTGTAGTGGACGATCAGCTCGTGCTGTGTGTAGGGCAGCTTGATACCTGCGAGCGGGGGGCCGGCTGAACGGCGAAGGAACGCCGGTTGGGCACTGGTCAGCGCGTGGCTGATTGGTAGTGCGGTGCCGGCCAGCAACAGCCCTACGGCCAGCGCCGCGCCTGGGCGCTTCGGGTAGCGCCTACCGCGCCCGGCGCGAAGCGGGCGGTGGACCAGATGCTCATATGCGGCGTCGGCGAAGGACATCAGGCAGCGTCAGGCGGCGGGCAGTAGCGTCCCCGCACGCGCGCCGGGGTTTCCAATAGGACAGCACATGAAGTGTGAAAGTTTCGCGAGTTTGCCGCCGCTCAAGTAAAACTGCTTGAGGATGAGCGGCCGCCGCCCAGTCGCGAATTGCCGCTGAACCATCACTGAAAGCCCATGAGCAGCCACTTCTTCCCGCGCGACGAGTACTACATGCGCCTGGCGCTGCGCGAGGCGGAGCGCGCCCTCGAACACGATGACGTGCCGGTTGGCGCAGTTGTGGTGCGGGATGGGGAGGTGATCGGCGCGGGCCACAACGAGCGGGAGCTGCGCAACGACCCAACCGCGCACGCGGAGATGCTGGCGCTGCGGGAGGCGAGCCACACCGTGGGTTCCTGGCGAGTTCTGGACGCGGTGATGTACGTGACGCTGGAGCCGTGTGCGATGTGCGCCGGGGCCGTGGTGCTCTCCCGGATCCCGCGGGTGGTCTTCGGCACGACCGACCCCAAGGCGGGCGCCGCCGGCAGCGTGGTTGATCTCCTGAACGTCCCGGAGTTCAACCACCGGCCGCAGGTTTCCGGGGGGCTGCTGGCTGAGGACGCCGCGAATCTGCTGCGGGCGTTCTTTGCGAGCAGGCGGTGAGGGCAGGGCGCCACGGGGCGCCACGGTTCCAATCGTAAGCCGCTACTTTTGGTGCCTGTCCCTGGAGAGGTGGCAGAGCGGTTGAATGCGCCGGTCTCGAAAACCGGTATACCCGCAAGGGTATCGGGGGTTCGAATCCCCCCCTCTCCGTAGTTGGTGTGACGCCGCTCCGAGGCCGTTGATCGGGGTGGCCCTGAGTGCGGTTTGTACCGCCCCGAGGCGCCACAACACCCGCTGAGGTGGAGGTTTGGCGTTTCAGGGCGGCTGTACCGCCCCGAGGCGCCACAACACCCGCTGAGGTGGAGGCTTGGCGTTTCAGGGCGGCTGTACCGCCCCGAAACGCCACAACGGACTGCCGCGCAGAGGTTTGGCGTGCCGGGGCGGTAGCGCCGCCCCGGCACGTGGTCAGGTGATCGTGATCTCTTGGCGGGTGGTGATCCACCGGTGGGAGTGACGGCGCGCGAGGATCAGGGTGTAGCGGCCCGGCCGGATCGCCCGGTGGGGGTGCAGCAGCAGCCGGTCTTGGCTGGTTCGGCCGGTCGCGTAGAGCACGTGGCGGCCGACCAGCCTCGCGCGAGCCGCGGTCGTGAACCTGGTCCTGCCGCTGATCGGCTTGGTGGTGCACTGGTTGCGGTTGACCTTGACCCTGTGGCCGTGGCGTTTGATCGGCTTGGTGATCTTCCTGCAGCTCACCAGCAGGATCTTGCCCGCCGGCCCGGTCGCGCCCGCCGGCCCGGTCGCGCCGGTTGGGCCCGTGGGGCCCGTCGGGCCGCTGTTGGCCGCCACCCCGGTGCCCGTCACCGTGATGCTGGCCGGGGTCGGCTCGTTGTCGGCGAGCGTCACCGTCGCCGAACGCGCGCCCACCGCGGATGGGGTGAGCTGCGTCTGGATCGTGCAGGTCTGCGCAAACGCGAGCCTGCGCCCCACGCAGCTATCACTTGTGATCGTGAAATCCCCGGGGTCAGCGCCACCCAGGCTGGCGCCTGAGATCGTGAGGGCCTGCGCACCGAGGTTGGTGATCAACAGCGTCTGCACCGGTGAGGGCCACCCGACCGTCTGGTTGCCGAACACCCCACCGGTGATCGCGGCCTCCGCCGCCGGCTCGAACACCTCCGCGTCCTGTAAATAGCTGCCGTAGTAGCCCCCGGCGATCAGCACCCGACCGTCCGGCAACGGTGCCGCGACCGCCCCCTGACGTGGGGTGGTCATCATCCCCGCAAGCGCGGTGAACGTACCGGTCGCCGGATCAAACACCTCCGCCGTCTGCAAACCAGTGCCGTCGCCGCCGGCGATCAGCACCCGCCCGTCCGGCAAAGGTGCCGCCACCGCCCCAGTGCGCGGGGTGGTCATCGACCCCGTTGCCGTGAACGTTCCGGTCGCCGGATCGAACACCTCCGCGCTCGACAAACCGCCGTGGATGCCGTCGGTGCCACCGGCGATCAGCACACGCCCGTCCGGCAAAGGTGCCGCCACCGCCTCGATGCGCGGGGTGGTCATCAACCCCGCAATAGCGGTGAACGTTCCGCTTGCCGGATCGAACACCTCCGCGGTCTGCAAGATCTTGCCGTTGTTGTCTTGGCCGCCGGCGATCAGCACCCGCCCGTCTGGTAACGGCGACGCCACCGCCCCGGACCGGGGGTAGCTCATCGACCCCGTTGAAGTGAACGAGCCCGTCGACGGATCAAACACCTCCGCCGTCTTCAAAAAGCCATTGGTGTTGTTGTAGCCGCCGGCGATCAGCACCCGACCGTCCGGCAACGGCGACGCCACCGCCCCGGACCGGGAGTCGCTCATCAAC
>JAKAED010000229.1 GCA_021820105.1 Actinomycetes bacterium
ATGCTGGTCGAGGACCAGAAGCTCGACGCCGTGGTCAAGCTGCCCGGCGGCGTGTTCCGGCCCTACGCCGGCGTCTCCACCGCGATCCTGCTGTTCACCAGGACCAACTCGGGCGGCACCGATCACGTCTGGTTCTACGACGTCGAGGCCGACGGCTGGAGCCTCGACGACAAGCGCACGCCGCTGCTGCCCGAGGACAAGCTCGGTCCTGTGCCGCGCACCGCGCTGAGCGAAGTCGAACACGCCAAGAACAACCTGCCCGACGTGCTGGCGCGCTGGGCCGAACGCGACGGTGCCGAGCGCGAGCGCCCGCGCACCGCGCAGAGTTTCTGCGTGCCCAAGGCCGACATCGCCGCGCAGGGCTACGACCTCTCGCTCAACCGCTACAAGGAAGTGGTGCACGAAGAGATCGAGCACCGCCCGCCGAAGGAAATCCTGGCCGAACTGGCGAAGCTGGAGGAAGAGATCCAGCGCGGGATGAAGGAGCTGGAGGGGATGTTCGGATGAGCGGTTGGCCGCTCCTAGCGCTCGGCGAAGTCTTCGATATTGCTCGCGGTGGATCGCCGCGGCCGATTGATGACTTCATCACCGAAGATCCTGCTGGCATCAACTGGGTCATGATCGGAGATGCCTCGGAGGGATCGAAGTACATCACGGGCACCAAGAAGCGCATTCGCCCAGAGGGTGCGCAACGGTCGCGCGCAGTAAAGCCGGGGGACTTCCTGCTGACGAACTCAATGAGCTTCGGCAAGCCTTACATCATGCGTGCCTCAGGGTGCATACACGACGGCTGGCTTGTGCTTTCTCCTCGACGGGCCGACGTCGACGCCGACTTCTTTTATCACTTGCTCGGTTCGAACGCCGTTTATTCCGAGTTCGAACGCCGAGCGGCTGGAGCGACGGTCAAAAATCTGAATATTGATCTTGTCCGCGGGGTCAAGATCCCGTTGCCACCCCTTCCCGAGCAACGGCGGATTGCGGCGATCCTGGACAAGGCGGACGCGCTGCGAGCCAAGCGCCGCGCCGCCCTCGCCCGGCTCGACACCCTCACCCAATCCATCTTCCTCGACATGTTCGGCGACCCCGCCACGAACCCGAAGCAGTGGCCGGTTCGCAAGATTGAGGACGTCGCCGAGATCGTCTCTGGCGCGACCCCGAGGACGGACAACGAGCCTTACTGGGATGGCGACGTCAATTGGGTGACCCCCAAAGAATTGAGCACCTTAGAAAGCCTCTACATCGGAGAGACAGAGCGGCGTATCACACGGCAAGGCCTGGAGTCGTGCGCCGCATCCATCCTCCCGCCGGGCTCTGTGCTCTTCAGCTCCCGTGCTCCCATTGGTCACACGGCAATCTGCACCGCGCCGATGGCAACCAATCAGGGTTTCAAGAGCTTTGTGCCGCGACCTGACGTGATGGAGCCGCACTTCTTGTTGTTCTGGCTTCGTGTGCGGCGGTCGTTTCTCGAAGGGTTGGGCACCGGCGCGACCTTCAAGGAAGTGTCCAAGGCGGTCGTGGCGCGAATCGACCTCTGCGTGCCCCCGTTCGACCTTCAGTCGCAGTTTGCACGGCGAGTCGTCGCCCTCGAAGGCATTCGCTCTGTGCAGCGAGAAGAACGCGAGCAACTCGATGCTCTTTTCGCCTCCCTCCAGCACCGCGCTTTCCGGGGAGATCTGTAGTCATGCGCGGGGAGTTCATCGGTGTGTGGTCCGAGACCTGGCGCGAGATCTGGCTGCCGCTGATCGACCATGAAGGCGTGCCCGAGGACATCTTCTGCGAGCTGTACCGCGAACTCGCCGGAAACCCGAAAAGGCCCGGCGCGCTCCGTGTCACGCCATCATTGGAGCTGCTCGCCGACATCATCGACAACCCCGCCCAGGGACGAGCTGCGTTCGAGGAAACGACGGCGGAGGAACTCGCGAGCGAGACCGCACTCGTTCGCTTCCTCGAAGCGGCACATCCGGCTCTCGAGGATCTGGGCGGCGACGCGCTGTCTAATCGCTACTTCAACCTGCTGGCTGCCTTCATCGAGAAGTTCAGTCTGCGCTACGACCTGCGGCGTCCGTACACGTTGTGTCCGACGCTTCCGGGATTGCTGACAAACCTTGTCCAACACATGCGGTCCGCCAGCCAGGCAGACGCACATCTCGCAAAACTCAACCATGAGTTTGAGGAAGCGCTGCGGGACCTCAGACATGGACGCACGGAAAGCCGCATCAAGTCGTGTCTGACCAAACAATACATCCTGATCGAGGGCATCGCGAATACGCACAGCGGGACGAGTGGGGAGACGCTCGGGCAACGGTGCAGTCAAGCATCCTGGCCGCATCCGACCCTAAGGGCAGCTGCCGGGAACATCTATGGTTTCCGATCCGACTATCCCGGACTTGGACACGCTGGGAACCCCAAGGCTGTGCTGCGTGACGTGGATGATAGAGAGCTTGTCGGCGTGTCGTGCATGCTGCTTGGCGTGCTGCCCTATGTCGACCCGACCATTGATCTGAATCCGGTATACGGAGAGAGCACGTCGCCAGGCAGAAGCAGCGTCAGCGCTCAGGAAGCCGCGCCGGCTGCATCGCCAAGCCGATCGATCTGGAAGCGATTCGGTTCGTGGGCTGGGAAGTTGGTAACGAGGGGGTAGGCGCTATGCAACAGCAGAACATCCCGATCGGCACGCTGGTCGACATGTACAAGCGCGGCGAGTTGCGCCTGCCCGAGATCCAGCGCCACTACGTCTGGCGTGCGACACGAGTGCGCGACCTGCTGGATTCACTCTACCGAGGCTATCCGAGCGGCTCGATCCTGATGTGGGAGACCGACGAGCCGATCCCGACGCGTGACTTTGCCATCGCGCAGGACTCGAACGCGTTCGCCGGCCGCAAGCTGCTGCTGGACGGTCAGCAACGCCTGACCTCGCTCACCGCCGTGCTCAACGGTGAGCCAATCTCGGTCCGGGGCCGCAAGAGGCCGATCGATATTCTGTTCAATCTGGAACATCCGGAGGGGCCGCCTTCCGACGGCACCGATGTGGAGAGCGACGAGGACTCGCCGGTCACGCCGGACGACGAACTCACGGACGAGGGCGAGGAGGCCGAGGACGGCGAGCAGGGCATCCAGGAGAAGCTGAATCGCCGCACCTTCGTCATTGCGAGCAAGAACCTGCTCTCACAACCGAACTGGGTCTCGGTAACCAAGGTGTTCCATACCGCGAACGACGCCGAACTGCTGGAAAAGGCCGGTATCGAGTCGTTCAAGGATCCGCGTTATCAGAAGTATTCGGACCGTCTGAAGAAGCTGCGTGCGATCAGGCAGTACCCGTATGTGGTGCATGTGCTGGAACGCTCGATGAGCTATGAAGAGGTCACCGAGATCTTCGTGCGCGTCAATTCGCTGGGCGCGAAGCTGCGGTCCTCCGACCTCGCGCTCGCGCAGATGACCTCGCGCTGGCCCAACCTGCTCAAGCAGTTGGAGGCTTTCCAGGACGAATGCGAGCAGAGCTGGTTCACGATCGACCTGGGCCAGCTGGTGCGTGCGATCGTCGTCTTTGCCACGCATCAGTGCCTGTTTCGCAGTGTGGCCGGGACACCCGTTGAGAAGCTGATGAAGGGCTGGGAGGAGGCCAAGGAGGGGCTGCGCTTCGCCATCAATTTCCTGCGCACCAATGCCGGCATCGAGGACGAGTCGCTGCTGTCATCGCCGATGTTCATCCATGTCTTGGCTGCGGTAAGCCGCGCCAAGGACAACAAGCTGACCACTGACGAGCAGCACGCACTGCTGCATTGGCTGCTGGTGGCCAATGCGCGCGGACGCTATTCACGAGGCTCAACCGAGACATTGCTCAATGAAGACCTGGCGATCGTGTTCCGTACCGGCAACATCGCAGCGTTGATCGAGCCCGTGAAGCGGCAATTCGGCCGCCTGCACATCGAGCCTGGCGACTTG
>JAKAED010000230.1 GCA_021820105.1 Actinomycetes bacterium
GCTGTCGTGGCGAGCCTCAACACACCATCCCTATGAGGCGCGAGCAGGCCATCGCGCTGCTTCAGCTGCCGCGCGAAGAGGCGATCTGCGCCATCCTTGAGCTGGGTGAGAAAGCCGAACAGTGGGAGCGGCTGCAAAAGAAAGGCGAGCACACCCCCGACAGTCCCACCACCCCCTCGGGGATGCGCCCGGTATACACCAAGCCTGCCGCCCGGGGACGCAGGCGAAGGCCCGGTCGCAAGCGCGGCCACCCGGGCGAGCATCGTCCCACTCCGGATCATATCGATCATTACGAGGAACACCGCCTGAGCGAATGTCCTCATTGCCAGGCCCAGCTCGGCAAGCCCATCCGCTCCTACACGCGCATTGTTGAAGACATTCCCCCGGTCACCCCCGAGGTCACCGAACACACGGTCCACGGCTACTGGTGTGGCTCCTGTGGCAAGATCGTCACGGCGCCGGTCACGGCGGCCTTGCCGCACTCGGCCTTGGGGCTGAATTTTGTCGTGCTCACCGCCTGGCTGCATTACACGATCGGCGTCAGCGTCGGCAACTGTGTGAAAATCGCCTCGGCGCTGCTCGGCTTTACCGTCAGTCCCGGCGGGCTGACCCAGGCGTGGAAGAACCTCGCACGGCTGCTGGAAGGCCCTTACGAGGGGATCCGCCAGCAGGTGCGCACCAGCGCCGTGCTGCATGCCGATGAGACGGGCTGGCGGATCAATGGGATTACCCACTGGCTGTGGGCCTTCGCCACGCGCGAGTGCTGCTACTACTTGATCGACCGGCACCGCGGCACCGCGGTGGTCAAGGCCGTCCTCGGAACGGTATTCCCCGGGATCCTCATTACCGACTTCTGGGGCGCCTACAATGCCCTCGAGGCCCTCGCCAAGCAGAAGTGCTACTTTCACCTCTTTACCGAGCTCGTGAAGGTGGACAAGCTCACTACTGGCCCGCCCTGGCGACGCTTCCGCAAAAAACTCGCTCGTCTGCTGCGCGATGCGGTGCGTCTCGGGGAGCGCCGTGGGAGACTGTCTGCGAAACGTTACAAACGGCGCAAGGACAGGCTCCATCGACGGCTCGATGAGCTCATCGCCACCCCCTGGACGGACCCTCACGCCAAGCGCCTTGTCAAACGGCTGCGCCGCCATCGCGCCGAGATGCTGACCTTCCTCGATCACTGCGACGTGAGTCCCTACAACAACCATGCCGAGCAGCAGATGCGCGTGGCCGTGCATACCCGAAAAGTCAGTCAGCAAAACCGCTCCCTGATCGGGGCCAAGACCCACGCCATCCTTCTCAGTCACTTCCGCACCGCTCAGCTGCAAAAACTCCACCCCCTCCACTACGTGATGCAGCTCGCACATGAGGCTCTCGGTGCACGGAATTCCCCTCCCACTGAACCGATGCCGTTGCAGAAGGCCGCCTGATACCAGCCACCCGCTCGTTCCCCCTCGAGCAAAAACCTGATGCGCGAACAACGCTTCCGCGCCATACTTTTCCCCATGCCCAAGCCCCGAACCTGCCAGCAGTGCGGCAGTCACAACCTCGAGCGCCGCTCCGCCACCTATCCACTCACCCTCCCTGGTCGGCAGATCAATGTCGAACGCGTCAAAGTCCACCAGTGCTCCGACTGCGGACATCTCATGCCTACCCCAGAAGGTGAGGCCAAACTGTCACGATGTCTCCACGCTTTCGGCGAGATGCTCGATAACCTCCCGAAATAGAGCGATTTTCCTTTCAGACGGCTAAAGTCACACGATTGACCTTGATTTCCGGCGTATTTACCGGTCGCTGTGCTCGGGTGCCGCCAGCGCACCGTCGACCATGGTCTGTGCTTCCCGCAGGATGCGGCGCAGGTGATCGGCTCCGCGCAAGCTCTCGGCGTAGATCTTGTAGATGTCCTCTGTGCCGGAGGGCCGCGCCGCAAACCATCCACCCTCTGCCGTCACCTTCAACCCCCCTATGGGCGCGTCGTTGCCTGGTGCGCGGGTGAGGATGGCCTGGATCTTCTCCCCGGCCAGCTCGGTGGAATTCACCTGCTTGGGCGAGAGCTGAGCCAACCGTTTCTTTTGGACGGGGGTAGCAGGCGCCTCGACGCGGTCGTAAATCGGGTCGCCGAAATCGCGCGTGAGATCGCGGTAGATTTCCCCGGGATCGCGGCCCATGCGCGCGGTGATCTCCGCCGCCAGCAGCGCCGGCACGATGCCGTCCTTGTCGGTCGTCCAGACGGTGCCGTCGAGGCGCGTAAACGACGCCCCCGCGCTCTCCTCACCCCCGAATCCAAGCGACCCGTCGAGCAGGCCCGCGACAAACCACTTGAACCCCACCGGCACCTCGTAGAGCTTTCGGCTCAGCTTCACCGCAACGCGATCGATCATCGAGCTGCTGACGACGGTCTTGCCCACCGCCGCGTCCTTGCGCCACCTCGGCCGATGCTGGAACAGGTAGGAGATGGCAGCTGACAGATAATGATTCGGCAGCAGGAGGCCAGCAGTCCGGGTGACGATCCCATGGCGGTCGTGGTCGGTGTCGCAGGCGAACGCGATGTCGAAGCGGCCCTTCAGGGCGATCAAGCGCTGCATCGCGTACGACGAGGAGGGGTCCATGCGGATCTGGCCGTCCCAGTCGAGCGTCATGAACCGGAAGGTCGGATCGACGGCTTCGTTGACCACTGTCAGATTCAAGCCGTAGCGCTCGGCAATCGGAGCCCAGTAGTGAACACCGGCGCCACCGAGCGGATCCACGCCCATGCAAATGGCCGCGCCGCGAATCGCGTCCAGATCAACCACCCGGTCGAGATCGCTGACATAGGCGTTGCGATAGTCGTGCCGATGCGTTGTCGCCGCATGCAGCGCCCTGTTCAGCGGCATTCTCTTTACGCCGCGCAGATCACTCCTCAAAAGGCGGTTGGCTCTCTCCTCGATCCATCCAGTGACGCCGGTCTCTGCCGGTCCTCCGTGGGGAGGGTTGTACTTGAAGCCGCCATTGTCGGGTGGATTGTGCGAGGGCGTGATGACGATGCCGTCCGCCCGACCCGAATCTGCGGATGCCCGGCCGTGGTTATACGTGAGTATGGCGTGAGAAATCACCGGCGTCGGCGTGTATTCGTCCTGCACCGCGAGCATGACCTCCACACCATTGGCTGCGAGCACCTCGATCGCGCTCGCATATGCCGGCACGGACAGCGCGTGTGTATCGATGCCGAGGAACAGCGGGCCCCGGATGCCCTGCTGCTGGCGGTAGTCGCAGATCGCCTGGCTGATCGCCAGGACATGCCCTTGGTTGAAGGTGATGCGGAACGCGCTGCCCCGATGTCCGGATGTGCCGAACGCAACCCGCTGCCCCGGCACCGACGCATCAGGGACCTCGGTGTAGTAGGCCGTGACCAGCCTCGGCACGTCGACCAGCATCGCGGCTGTGGCCGGGTGTCCCGCCAAAGGGCTTATCTTCGCGGCCGCATTCTTGACCTCACTCATCGCGCACCTGCAAGACTGCTGAGGAACCAATAGCGCCCGAGGCGCTGAGCGCTGTTCATGAGCCTGTCCCCTGAGTCGCCGAAAGCGTCGTATCAAAGCGTGGGTTGAGCTGTCGTGCGCGAGCGGCAGGCCCGCTGTCCCGCTGTCCTATCTACGGCGCGATCGGCACTCGCGTAATCAGAACTTCTACCTACAACTGATTTTGGTCCTGCGGCCGCTTCGCATAGACACGGATCGAGGCGGTCCCTCGATCCACGTTCCCGGTAGCCTCTCTCGAGTGACGACAGTTCCGAATTGCGTTAGCCGCGCAGCGGCTGGCGCCGTTCGCCCCTGCGGATAAGTATCGATTGCCGGACGGCGTGGCTTCGTAAGGTCCGGCGCCGCCTCTCGGCAAGGTCGCTCGGGTCCGA
>JAKAED010000231.1 GCA_021820105.1 Actinomycetes bacterium
GCTGCTGACAATGATTCGACCGACGCCGAGCGGCATGTAGTCGAACTTCTGCGGGCTGCGGCGCGGGAGGAGCGGGCTCCGGAGTCCCTGCGCACGCGTGTCGCTGATATCAACAGCCAATCGTCAGTGCCGTGGACGGAGCGGATCGGGCGAGCGCCACGGACCGGTCGAGCACCAAGGACCGGGCGAGCACCAAGGACCGCGCGGGCCGGGCGGACCCTGCCCTCGCCCGCCGCGTACCTGGGTATGGTGGCCGCGCTTCTCGCAGCTGGCATGACCGGGCTGGCGCTCGCACTTGCCGGCGGCGCGGCCGCGCCGTCGATCGCGCAGGCCGCAGCGGTGGCCGCGCGTGGCCCGACCAAGGCGGGCCCGCATACCGATCCGAGCGCCCCGGCAAGACTGCTCGCGGCCCATGTGGGACGGCTTCACTTCCCCAACTGGCAGAGCCATGGTGGTTGGCGTAGCACCGGTCAGCGGCTTGATCAGCTGGGCGATCGCACGGTCACCACCGTCTACTACGCGGCTCACGGGTCCCGGATCGCCTACTCGATCGTCTCTTCGCCGGCGTTGTCGGGCCTGCGAACCCACGGTGAGCCATACATGGTTCTCAGGCGCGGGAGTCGAAGCTTCGTGATCTGGCGGGAGCGCGGGCACACGTGCCTGCTGTCAGGTGTCGGGCTCTCCACCAGAGGGCTCTGGTGGCTGGCGGCATCCACGCTGGGATCCTGAATCAGAGACCGAGCGTGTGGGCAATGCGTCCGCGCGCCCGGTGCACCCTGGTTGTGAGCGTCGCCTCGCGTACACGCAACGCACGTGCGGCCTCCCGATAGGAGAGACCAACCACGTCCACGGCGATCAGGGCGTCGCGGAAGGGTTCAGGAAGGTCTGAGATGGCGGCGTACAGTTCGGAGACCAGGATCTGCGCCTCCGGCAGCACCGCCGTCCGATCCTCCACCGTGCTGAGATCATCGGGAATCGGCACCGTGAGGGGTCGCCGGGCGGCTGCGCGGCGGCTACTGGTGAAGGTGTTGCGCAGGACCCGCAGCAGGTAACCGATGTCGTCCTCCCTGCGCAGGAGGCGCGGCTTCTGGAGCACCAGCGCGAAGGTTTCCTGAACCAGGTCCTCAGCCTCCTCCCGTGAACCGGACAGGCTCCAGGCTGCGCGGTAGAGACGATCGATGTGATCGCCCAGCGATTCCGGATCGAGCTGGTGATCGAATGTCATACCCGGCGCCAGCATAGGGCGAGCTGCCATCGGCGGCCTCACCTCACCTGCGGGCAGCTGGAGATTCGCCCCGAGGCCGCTGGGGCTGGGGATTGGCTCTGCGGCGGCGAGGGATTCTCTGGGCGGCGGCGAGGGATTCTCGCTGCGGCTGCGAGGGATTCTCCTTGTGGCGGGAAGGAATCCGGCGGAACGGGCGTCCTCTTCTTCGACCGAATCAAATCGGAACACCGATGGCAACCGTCTCATCCCAGGGAAACCGCAAGGAGGATCCAAGTGTTCAGATCAAGATTGACCGTCACTGGTGCGGCGCTGGCCGCCGCCCTTGGCGCTGCGTTCGCTGCGGCGGCCCCCGGCACGGCGGCGGCACGGGCGCGGCCGGCGAGTGGAGCGGCCGTGCTCAAGGTCGCTGTGGTGAAGGTGGCGATCCGCTCAACCAACAGGCCGCATCGCCTGCTGGTTGACGCCAGGGGACTGCCGGTCTACATGCTGACCGGAGACAGCATCTCCCATCCGCTCTGCCGCGGCAACTGCCTGACGTACTGGCCGGCGGTGACCACGACGTCAAAGCACCCGTTGCTTGGCAAGGGGGTCAGCGGCAAGGTCGGCGTCTGGCACCACAACAAGATCAGCCAGGTCACGCTGGACGGTCACCCGCTCTACACGTTTGCGCAGGACAGCCGCGGCGCGGCGCTCGGCGAGGGCCTCAAGAGCTTCGGCGGCGTCTGGCGGGTGCTGACGGCGACCGGCACGCCCATGGCCAAGTCCAGCAGCCGGTCAGGTGGCAAGTCCAGTACAGGGGCGGGCTGGTAGCGGAACGCTGATCGAGCGCGCCCGATGCGGACCGCTGATCGAGCACGCCGATTGAGCGGCGGCCGGGCCGTATCGGCCCGGCCGGCCCTGCTCAGGCAGTTGCGCGCTCAGCCGAGCTTGGGCGAGGTCCAGGGAGCGCGCAGGCGCTGCTCCAGCTCAGCGGGCAACTCAGCAATCGCCACCCGCTCCTGCTGCA
The DNA here is from genome assembly GCA_021820105.1 of Actinomycetes bacterium. Taxonomy (GTDB): domain Bacteria; phylum Actinomycetota; class Thermoleophilia; order Solirubrobacterales; family Solirubrobacteraceae; genus Palsa-465. The sequence goes on from JAKAED010000231.1 coordinate 2,232, forward strand.
GGCTGTCACGGTCACGGACGGTCACGGTGCGATCCTCAAGCGACTGATGGTCGACGGTGATCGACCACGGAGTGCCGATCTCATCCTGACGGCGGTAGCGCCGTCCGATCGCTCCACCCTCGTCATATTCCACCTGCATTCCTTCACGCAGGAGCGCAAGAACCTCTCGGGCCAACTCCGGCTGGCCGTCCTTCTTGACCAGGGGCAGCACCGCAGCCTTCACGGGCGCGAGCTGTGGGTGCAGGCGCAGCACTGTGCGGGTCTCGCCCTCGATCTGGTCCTCGTCGTAGGCGTCGCAGAGGAACGCGAGCGTGGCCCGGTCCGCTCCGGCGGCGGGCTCAATCACGTGCGGCAGGTAGCGCTCGCCGCTGGCGGTGTCCACGTAGTCCAGGTTCTGGCGTGAGTGCTCGGCGTGCTGGGTGAGGTCAAAGTTGCCTCGGTTGGCGATCCCCTCCAACTCCTGCCAGCCGATTGGATACAGGTACTCAACGTCGCTGGTGCCGCTGGAGTAGTGCGACAGCTCGTCAGCGTCGTGTGCTCTCAGCCGCAGGTGGTCTGGCCGGATCCCCAACCGCACGTACCAGTCGTATCGCGCCTGCTTCCAGAACTCGTACCACTTATCCGCCTCGGCAGGGGGGACAAAGAACTCCATCTCCATCTGCTCGAACTCCCGCATCCGGAAGACGAAGTTCCCGGGCGTGATCTCGTTGCGGAAGCTCTTGCCGACCTGGGCGATACCGAACGGCGGCTTCTTGCGCGAGAACTGCAGGTAGTGCTTGAAGTTCAGGAAGATGCCCTGAGCGGTCTCGGGCCGCAGGAAGACCGTGGAGCCGGCGTCCTGCACGGGGCCGACAGTGGTCTGGAACATCAGATTGAAGTTGCGCGCCTCGGTGAGGTCGCAGTCCGGTCCCTCGCCCGGCCGCAGTGACGGCTTGTGGCCGCACTGCCCGTCCTCGAGCTTGTCGGCTCGGAAACGCCGCTTGCAGGTGCGGCAATCAACCAGCGGATCGGTGAACCCCGCAATGTGGCCGCTGGCCTCCCAGGTTCGCGGGTGCTGGATGATCGCCGAGTCAAGCGCGACCACGTCATCTCGCTCCTGCAGGAGTGCGCGCCACCACTGGGCCTTGACGTTGTTCTTGAGCAGCACGCCGTAGTGGCCGTAGTCGTAGCTTGACCCGATGCCGCCGTAGATCTCGCTGGAGGGGAAGATGAACCCCCGGCGTTTGCACAGGGAGACGATCTTTTCCATCGTTACAACGTCGTTTGACATGGCTCCCGATGCTACCGGCGCTGCGCTTGGGAGCTCTTCCTGGCCCGGATTTGGCACTCGGGCACTGAGAGTGCCAAAATGATGTCGTCCCGGAAAGCTATAGTTTGAGACCGATGCCGATCTACGAATACAAGTGCAAAAAGGGTCACGTGTTCGAAGTGATGCAGAGCTTCAGCGACGACCCGTTGACTGATTGCCAGGTCTGTGGCGCGCCCGTGCAGAAGGTGTTTCATCCCGTCTCAGTCCATTTCAAGGGCTCTGGCTTCCACAACACCGACTACGGCACCCGCCGCCGCGCGCGTGAGAAGGAGCGCGAGAAGGCCGCCTCCAGTGAGGGCGGGTCCACGTCAAAGTCTGAGTCCTCCTCGGGCGGCTCCTCGG
>JAKAED010000232.1 GCA_021820105.1 Actinomycetes bacterium
TGCCCGCAGGAACCGAACGGCGGAGCTCGGTTAGACAACCGGGTGGCAGTGGACCAGGCGGACGGGAAGGGCGTAATGGCCTCTTTCTCGATCCGAAGCCGCAAGGCCGGCATCCGCGCCGGGGAACCGGAGCGATGAAGCGTGCGATCGCGGTCGTCCTCGCCGCAACGGTGGTCTTCGTGTTCGGGATCGTGGTCTTGATCAGCGCGGGCTCCGGCAAGGCGGCGGACTGCGGCGCGGCCTCCGGCGGCCCCAGCAGCGTCGCGGGGATCCCGCAGCAAGATCTGCCGTACTTCGAGGGTGCGGCCCAGCAGTTCGGGCTCGGCTCGAACGGGTGGGCGTACCTGGCAGCACTGAACTACGACGAGAGCGACTTCGGCACCTCGACGCTACCCGGCGTCCATTCGGGCAGCAACTCCTCCGGCGCCGCCGGACCGATGCAAATCGGGATCGGCGGCGCCGCCACAGACGGGTGGGCCGCCGTGGTGAGCCTGATCCCGTCAGGGCTTGCGGGCGGCAGCAATCCCCCGAGCATCTACAACGAGGTGGACGCCGTGTACGGCGGCGCTGCGCTGCTGGCCAAGTCGGGTGCCCCAGGGAACTGGCTCAAGGCGCTCGAGTCCTGGAACGACTACGCGCCAGAGATCAACACGGTCGAGGAGCTCGTCGCCGAGTGGACGGGCCTCAGCACCAGCAATGCCCAGACCGGAACCGGCACAGCCACTGCGACGACCGGGACGGCCACAGCCGCTCCTACGCCGGCCGCCAACATGGGTGCTGGCACGTGCGTGGCGGTCAGCGGTCCGAGCGTGCCGGGCGCAGCGTCGAAGGTTGAGAGCGATGGACTGGCGGCGATCCCCAATGCGGCGCCGCCGGCAGTCCAGGCGATGCTCGCAGCCGGAAACGAGCTAATCGACTACCCCTACTCCTGGGGCGGCGGCCACAGCCCCGCGTCGATGGCGATCCCTCCCGGCCCCGCCAGCGACCCCGGCGAGGAGGAGAACGGCGGCCCTGGATACGACTGCTCCAGCGCCACCAGTTTCGTGCTCTGGGGCGGGGGTCTCGGTCAGTCGCTTCTGGACGGCCAAGTGTTGACCTCGAGTGCGTTCGCTGGGGTCGGGGACTCCGGTCAGGGGCAATGGGTGACGGTCTATTACGGCGAGTCTGGCGGCGTCGGGCACGTGTTCATCGAGGTTGACGGCGTCGTGCTCGACACCGTTCACGGCGGCCCGACCTTCCCCAAAGGCACGGGCCCCCGGTGGCAGCCGCTCTCTGAGGTCGCCTTCGAGCTACAGACCGGTTCCTTCACGGCGATCCACCCACCCGGGATGTGACGGACGTGGCGCAAACCGGCACACGACGAACGACCATAGCCGCGCTATTGGCGGTCGTGGCGATCGCGGGCTGTGGCGGTTCGAGGCACGCAACAACCACGACCGCGATGCCGGTCACCAAGACCAAGCCGCCGAGCGAGACGACCGTGGCGCGGGCGTTTGCCACCGCTTACCTCGCCTACATCGACGGCGACGCATCGGTGGCGTCGCTGCCGGATACGACAGCGGCGGTGCGCGCTGCCGCCCGCGCGGGCGGCACAGTAGCCAAGAGCAAACGCGTGGGTGCGCTAATGCTCGTCGGCCTGAAGCCCGCGACCGGCGTTCGCGGCGGCGTGTTGGTGTCGGGCCGGAACCGGGCCGGGACCCTGTATGCGCAGGAGACGCTCCGGGAGACCTCCCGTGGATGGCGCGTGACTGCGTTGCTGACTCCCGACTTCGTGCAGGTGTTCGTCAAGCAGAGCACCGCCACTCCGCGGCAGCCGGCCGGGTCCGCCCGCGCGTTGCGAGCGGCGCGCGCGTTTCTCGCCGGCTATCTCCCCTACTACTACGGCCACGGCCCGGCGACCAACGTGCGTGCAGACACGCAGACGCTCGCGCGCGAGTTGGCGGCGCATCCGTCGAACATCCCGCCGCCGATGCAGGCGCTGGAAGGTCAGGTCGCGGGGATCGCGATGTCGCCGGCTGACGGCGGCTGGAAGGCGCTCGTGAACGTCCACGACGCGCGCAGCACCTACCAGCTCACGCTCAGGCTCGCCCAGGCCGGCAGGCGGTGGGCGGTGACGGAAGTGAGTGCCCAGTGATCGCACGTCCGCGCGAGAGACGGCTTTCTCAGGCCGGCGTTGCCGAGCGCGGTGGCAGTGGACCAGTCGCGGTGCAAATGAGGAACGACCAATACGAATCGAATCGAGGAGACAGATGCGCAAGCAGGTGAAGAGACTGATCACAGCCCAGCGTCGGCTCGCCGCAGGTCTTGTCGGCGTTGCCGCCACCCTTGTCGTGGGTGTCACGCCCGCGTTTGCGGGCAATGCCGCCGGGATCAATATCACCCCGAATAGCGACGGCCTTCCCGGCATCAGCCAGGGAGAGAAGCTCGTCGGAGCGGTGCTGACCATCGCGGTGATCGCAGCGGTCGCGGGGATGCTTATGGGCGCAACCGTCTGGGCTCTTGGGAGCCACTCGGCGAACCCCCAGGTCCAGTCCCGCGGCAAGACCGGCGTCTTGGCCAGCATCATCGCGGCGATCCTCGCCGGCGGCGTGCTGGTGATCATCAACTTCTTCTACAACATCGGCGCGCAGCTCTAATGAGCACCCGCGGCCACGGCAACCACGCTTTGGGAATGGGCAGCTAGGTGGCGGCGACCTCGGCACCGACCGGACGCTTCGCGCGACGCTCCAGCCGCGGCGTCCTGCTTGGATTCTCAGGGTGGCGTTGCGTGTCGCTCGGCGCCGGGGCGGCAGGGCTGCTGATCGGGTTGCTGGCCGGGAGCCTGCTCGTCGGCCTCGCGCTGCTGGCGCCATTCCTGGCGGCGACGTTCGTGCGTGCCGGCGGTCTGTACGTGGTCGAGTGGACTCCGGTCGTTAGTCAATGGGCGGTCCGCAAGCAGACCAAGCAGACCACCTATAGGACCCGGCCCGAGAAGCCGCGACCTGCGGGCACGCTGGCGCTGCCCGGTGACGCGGCAGCGTTGCGGTTCTACATCGAACAGGAGGGCGGCATCTGCCTGATCCATGACCCCCACCGGGCGACGCTGTCCGGGGTCCTGCGGGTTGCCCACCCTGCCTATGCGCTGCTTTCACCCGATGCACAGGCTCAGCGCGTGTCTATGTGGGGGCGTGCGATCGCGTCGCTGGCTCAGTCCTCTGCTTGTGCGGGTCTGCAGGTGCTGGAGGCGACGATCCCGGACTCGGGCAAAGGGATCGCCGACTACTACGCCGAGCACGGTGCTCACCAGGGCGGTTGGGCCGAGGAGCGGTATGAGGCGTTGCTTGCGTCGAGCGCGACTGGCGCATCGACGCATCGGACCACTCTGACCCTGAGCCTAGATCTGGCGAAGGCATCCGGCGCGGTCAAGTCCGCCGGCGGCGGGCTGAAGGGGGGCGCGGAGGTACTGCGCGGTGACATGGCTGCCCTGGAGTATGTGTTGCGGGCCGCGGACCTGCGGGTCGTGAGCTGGCTCGGCGAGAACGACATCGCTCAGATCGTCCGAATGGCCTGCGATCCCGGCTTGGGCGGCAACTTCCGTGCCCAATCTCCGGGCGCGAATCTCAGCCATGCAGGCCCGCTCGGGATGGATGAAATGTGGGATCGCATCCATCACGACTCGGGCTGGTCCCGGGTGCTGTGGATTTCCGAATGGCCGCGGATCGAGGTGCCTGCGCACTTCCTCCATAGCGTTGTCTTCGCGCCCGGCGTGCGCAAGACGCTGTGCTTGGCGATGCGACCGAAGGGCACCAAGGAGGCGCTGCGGTCGATCGACAAGGAGAAGACCGACATGGAGTCCGACTATAGGCAGAAGAGAAAGA
>JAKAED010000076.1 GCA_021820105.1 Actinomycetes bacterium
GTCCGGCTAGCGGGTGGCGAACTCCGGAGCGGCTCCGAGCTTCACCGCCGAGCCGAGCTTCTTGAGGTCGCCGATGGTCTTCAGCTTGTGCGCCTTGGCGTAGGTGCTGAGCACGGCAATTGCGTCTGAGTCGGTGAACGGGGTCACGTTCGTGAAGACGTAGCCGTGCTTGGCCAGCCACTTGCGTGTCTCAGTCGCCGCGGCGGTCGCGTTGGCGGCGTTCTTGGTGATGCCGGCGACGGTTGCCAGCAGCGTGCCGTCGTACTCCGGATATCCCTGGATCTTGCCGGTCTGCAGAGCCTTCCAGGCGATCTCAGTCGAGCCGAGGTTGCCCTTCAGCGTGACCTTGTACCCCTTTGCCTGGAGCGCCTCCTGGTAGAGCGAGCCGAGGATGTTCTCCTCCGGGAAGTTCTTGTCCCCCAGCACAACCGTCGGCTTGCCGGTGCCGGGCAGGCTTGCTGCGCTGGCCGCGGCAGGCGACACTGCCGCCAGTGCAGCCACCGTAGCGGCCGCTGTGCGCAGCCTGACGGGTCGCAGGCTGATGTACCTCATACGTCCTCCTGGTTTTGTTCGTTGTCCAAAGTTCAGATCACGGGCTGGAGCTGCGGCTCAGCAGCGAGCAGCTCGTTGCTTGACAGCGCGTGCGGATGGCGCAGGGCCCGTGGCGTGAGCGCGCGCTGCACCATGGCTAGGAACCCCTCGATCAAGAGCGCCAGCACAGCGATGCAGAGTGACGCGCCGATCACACCTGAGAGGTGGTAGCTGGCCTCGTTGTTGACTATCTCCCCCAGGCTGTCCGCATATCCGGTGAGCGCGCTGATCGTCGTGGTGGAGACGACAAACAGCGCCGCCGTCCGCACGCCCGCCATCAGCAGCGGGATCGCCAGCGGCAGCTCGACGCGCCAGAGCACCTGCCAACCCGTCATACCCATTCCCCGGGCGGCATCCACAAGGTCGGCGTCAACCTGCTCGACACCCACATAGGCGTTGGTGATGATCGGCGGCACGGCCAGCACGATCAACGCGAGCAGCACGTTCTTCAAACCGATGCCGAGGAAGGCAAAGCCGATCGCCAATACCACGAGGCTGGGCAGCGCCCGCCAGACGTTGCCGAGATTGATCGCGATGAACGAGCCGCGATGGATATGGCCCAGCCAGAGTCCAATCGGCAGCGCTATGGCCAGTGAGATCGCCATGGCGATGACGGTGATCTTCAGTGTGCCAAGCGAGTAGTAGGTGAGCGTCGGCAGATGCGGCTGCCCCGGAAGCTGCCCGTTGCGGGCGATGAAGCTGAATGCCTGTAAAAACTGGTTCATTGGCGACTTCCTCCCGTGTGGCGCGGCCTACGCCACACGTCTCCGTGCCCACGGCGTCAGCAGCCGCTGGGCTGCCACCAGCAACCCGTCGGCCCCGACCGCCAGCAGCACCGCCAACCCGCCGGCGGCAATCAGCTCCGTCTTGAAGTAGCTGTCGTTGATCGCGCTGAGGATCGGGGCCCCCAGACCCTCGTTGTCAATCAGCGCGGCGAGCGTCGCCAGCGCGACGGTGCTGACCGTCGCGATCCGCAGGCCGGCGATGATCGCCGGCAACGCGAGCGGCAACTCCACACGCCACAGGAGCTGACGCCGACTCATACCCATGCCGCGAGCGGCGTCCAACACGTCCACCGGAACGCTGCGCAGGCCCGTGAGGTTGTTGCGGAAGAGGATCAGCAGCGTGTAGCTGACCAGCGGGATCTCCGCAGTTGGGCGGTTCAGACCCAGCCCGGGCACGCCCAGCAGCAGCTCAAAGAACGCCAGCGCGGGGATCGTGTAGAGAAACGAGGTGAACACAATCGCCGGCTGCTCGACCCGGCGGTAACGGTGCGCCAAGAGCGCCAGCCCAAGTGAGATCAGGAATCCGGCGACCACCGCGATCAGCACCAGGATTACGTGCTGACGCAGCGCGGGCCATAGCGTTCCGGCCCAGTTCTGCCTGAACCACCCCCAGCAGAACAGCCCGTTGGCGCGCTCACACGAGTACTGGTGCGCCGAGCCGAAGTTGGGGATGACCGGCCCGCCGGCCGCGAACGGCAGGTTCATGCGGACGTCACCGTCGCAGGGCCCTCGTCACGGAGCACAGCGCCGATCGCCTCAAGCGTGGCAAGGCCGTGAACGGCACCGTCGGTTCCCACCACGCGCAGCGGCCTGCCGCCGGCCGCAAGCACCGCCGCCAGGGCGTCCCTCACGTTCATCGTGACGGGCACGTCTCCGGCTGGATGGTCGCCGTTGAGTGGCGGCAACTCCAACTCGGCCAGCGTCGCGAGGCCGAGCCGTTTCAGCGCGCGGTCGGCTCCGACGAACTCCGCTACGAAGTCATCGGCCGGGTGGTCCAGGATCTCCGCGGGCGGCGCGTACTGCGCCAGCACGCCGCCCTCCCGCAGGATCGCGATGCGGTCGCCGAGTTTGATGGCCTCATCAATGTCGTGCGTCACAAACACCACCGTCTTACGCACCTGCCGCTGGAGCGCCAGGAAGCCCTCCTGCAGGCTTGCGCGGTTGATCGGATCGATCGCGCCAAACGGCTCGTCCATCAGCAACAGCGGCGGGTCGGCCGCCAGCGCGCGAGCCACGCCGATCCGCTGGCGCTGCCCGCCTGAGAGCTGGTGAGGGTAGCGGCCCGCGACCTCAGCAGGGTCGAGCGAGATCAACTCGAGCATCTCCCGCACGCGCGCCTCGATGCGCTCCCGCGACCAACCGAGCAGGCGGGGAACAGTCGCGATGTTGTCCTGCACCGTGTGATGCGGGAACAGGCCAACCTGTTGAATGACGTAGCCGATCTCCCTACGCAGCTCCGTTGGGTCCCGCTCGAGCACACTCCTGCCCCCGAGCAGGATGTCGCCGCCGGTTAGCGGGATCATGCGGTTGATCAACCGCATGGCGGTGGTCTTGCCGGAGCCCGAAGGACCGACCAGGACACACACCTCGCCGGCCGGAACCGTCAGGCTCAGGCCCGGGATCGCGGCCTCACGCCGACCCGGGTAGCGCTTCTCCACCCCACGGAACTCAAGCTCCAATGCCCCTGATGTCACGCCACCCTCGCCCCGGGTGGCACCTTTGGACTCGCTGTCGACGCCGGAGACAATCACAGCGTAAACCGCTCCTGCTTGACCCGACAGAGCTCACTGAGCGTGGACCAGCGCCGCGCCTGTCCGACGCCGACCGCGCCAGCGACCGCGTACTGAGGCTTGGGGTCCGGCCAAGATGTGAGCAAACAGCTGATTACTGCAGCCTGCATACGCCTCCCTGCCGTCACGCTGAAGCGCCTTTCAGAAGCTGACCACTGCCCATTGTGGCGCATCCGGAACCCGAAGCGTCAAGGGAGATAAACCTCACCGCGTGCGATTGGAGGGCGGATGCGCGAACTCCGCCGGCAGCGCTTCATCCAGCGCGTGGATCGTCGCGACCGAGGCGGCGTTGGCGGTGGGGCTTGAGTCCGCCATCCCCTCCGGCGCCATGCGCGCTGAGTAGATCGAGTGGGCGCCGAGCTTGCGGGAGAGCACAGTCGCTTCCACCACCGCGACGAGCGTGGGCACCATCAGCGCGTCAAAGTGACGGGTCAGTTCCAGCACCAGCACGGCGCCGGCCAGCGGACCCTGCATCGCCGCCGCCAGGAAGGCGGCGCCACCGATGAGGGCATAGGCGCCGGGAACCGATACGTGCCAGACGTGGCCCCATATCGCGGCCGCCACGCCAGAGAGCAGCACACCCACCGCGAAGGTCGGCGTGAACAGGCCACCCGGGGAGCCTGAGGCGATACAGGCGGCGGTCACGAGGGGCTTGAGCACCAGCAGCATGAACAGCAGGCCGAGCCCGACGCTGCCGGTGATGCCGAGCTGCACGATGTCCTTGCCATTGCCGAGCAGTTGCGGGTACTGCTGTGCCAGCAGCCCGAGCAACAGGAAGGCCCCAAACGGAGCGGCCCAGCGCCCAGCGCCCTTGGGTTTGCGCCTGTTGGCGGTGCTGATCAACCGTGTCCAGCCGGTTCCGACAAGCCCGATCACCGGGCCCATCACAATTGCGAAGACGAGTTGTGAGGCCTCAAAACGTGAGCTCGCCACGTGGTAGGTGGGCTGGTCACCGATGAAGATCCAGGCGACGCCGGTGGCCGTGAGCGACATCAGCAACGCCGGGAGGACCAACGGCAGCGCCAACGATCCGAGCAGCACCTCAAGAGCCAGCAACGTGCCGCCAAGCGGCACGTTGTAAACGGCCGCGAAACCCGCGCCCGCACCGGAGGCAACCAGCAGCCTCCGCTGCCATACCGGCAGGGCGGCCCACTCACTCAACCGGCTGGCAAAGGCCGCACCGAACAGCTGTGGTCCCGACTCTCGTCCGAGCGAGACACCCATGCCAACCGTCACGATCGCGAGCACGCCTCGCGCCAACCCGCGCATGAAGTCCACCGCGCCGGAGCGCAGCCAGATCGCCTCACTCACCTCAGTTCCCCCCACCGCGCTGCGGCCGATCAACCGCAGGGCCACAACGACGATTCCCGCCGCGACCAGCAGCGCGACGATCCGCCGCCAACCCGCCGATGCCTCGACTGCGGAGAGCAGCGTGTGGCCGTGCGTGCCGTAGGTGAGACGCTCGGTGAGCCGCAGCAACCCAACCAGCAGGGCTGCCGAGAGACCGGCAATCAGACCTAGTCCTATCACCAAGGTCCAGAATCGAGCGCTGTAGGTCGCGACAATCCCAAGGCCGGTCACATTGCCCTGCGGCGAGGACCAGCGGTCCTGATCAGGATCAGCGCCGCTCACAGGCCTTCGATTCTAAGGGGAGCGGGCGAACGACCTGCCGTACGGCCACCGCCCCGAAACGACAAGCCTCCGCTCCAAAGCGCCCATTGTCGTTTCGGGGCGGCCAGACCGCCCCGAAACGACAAATCTCCACTCTGAATGGTCCGTTGGCGGATCGGGGCGGTTGGCGGATCGGGGCGGCTGGCGGATCGGGGCCGTTGGCGGATCCCGATCCGCAAGCAAGGTCGAACGGCGGCAGGGTCGCCTCCGCCCTCTACCCTGTGATCGACGATGAGTGGCCCTCCGTTCGCGCGAACCTGACCCGCAGGATCGCCCGTGCGAGCGGTACCTGACGAGCCCAACGTCGCCCTACGCCCCACCGCCAACGGCGAGGGTCAGGAGGTCGTGCTGGCCTTCCCCTACGACGGCCACCTGGTCGCAGCTGTGCGGACACTGCCCGGCCGGCGGTTTGATTGGGACCGCCGCGAATGGTCCGCACCCGCTGACGGCTGGGTCGCCGCGAAGCTCACCGAGATCCTCCGCCACCGCCCGGAGCTGCGGCGCACGCCCGAGTTCGATGCCTGGCTGGAGGAGACCGAGCGGCGCTGGGTCGGTCACGTGCGCACGACCCGCTATGACGGCCGCGGCTGGTTCGCGCTCGACACGCTGGCGGGCACCCCGCCCGAGCAGCTCCGTGCCGGCGCACTGGAGCTTGACGGCCGTTGGCTGGTGCCGCTCACCCCCGACCATGCGGCCAACATCGCGGAGCTCCGTGACCCGCGTCTGAGCATCGGCGCGCGCCGCTGCATCGAGTCGCTTGAGTGTGGTGAGCAGCCGCCTCCGGCGAGGCTGATCCTGACCCGCGGGGTGGCGGGCGAGCGGCTCACGCTCGAGACCTTCTGGGACCCAGACATCCAGGCGGCCTTTGAACAGCTGCCGGGTGCGGCCGCCAACGAGCTGAAGCTGGACGCCTGGATCGTCGACCAGCTCGACGCGTTCATCGCCATGCACCGGGTGGAGGTCGCCCCGGCCGCCGGCGAGGCGCTTGAGCGGCTGGCGGCGGAACATCGGGCCGCTCAGCGTGCGATCGCCGCCTCACGCGCGACCAGCGCCAAGCCGCTTACGGAGGTCGCGGCAAGGCTCGGTGGCGAGCTCGCGCCCTTCCAGTGGGTCGCGGTGCGCTACGCACTGGAGCAGCGCCGCACCTTCCTCTCTGACGAGCAGGGGCTCGGCAAGACCGTTGAGGCGCTGGCCGCCCTGGAAGCCGACGAGGCCTTCCCCGCGATTGTCATCTGCCCCGCATCGATGAAGCTGACATGGTCACGTGAGGCAGCCCGCTGGCTGCCTCACCGCTCCCAGGCGGTGCTGAGCGGCCGCGACGGTGGCCCGCTCGCGCAGGCCGACATCACGATCCTCAACTATGAGATCGTGCAGGCGCGTCTGGCGGCGCTCGTGGCCAGCGGGCCACGAGCGCTGGTGGCAGACGAGTCCCACTACTGCAAGAACCCGCAGGCGAAGCGCACCAAGGCGGTGCGCAGGCTCGCCGACACGGTGCCGAAGGACGGCCTGCGGCTGGCCCTGACCGGGACCCCGGTGATGAACCACGCGGATGAGCTGATCGCCCAGCTGCGGGTTATCGGGAGACTGTCTGAGTTCGGATCCGGGGCGAGCTTCAGCCGCCAATTTGAGGGTGAGCTGTCTGAGGAGCGGTTGCACTGGCATTTGCGCAGGCACTGCTTCGTAAGGCGGCTGAAGTCGGAGGTGCTGCCGCAGCTGCCGGCCAAGCGCCAGGTGGTGGTGCCGGTGTCGTTGGGAAATTGGGAGGAGTACCGGCTCGCGGAGGACGACGTGATTGAGTGGCTGCGCCAGCAGCCACTGGATCTCAAGGAGCTCGACGCCAAGATCGCCGCAACGCTGCGGGCGGAGCGGCTTGCTCAGCTGACAACGCTGCAGAGGCTGGCAGCGCGCGGCAAGCTCGCCGCGGCGCTCACGTGGATCCACGACTTTCTGGCCTCCGGCGAGCCGTTGGTCGTCTTTGCCAGACACCGTGAGGTCCAGGAGGCGGTGCTTGAGCGCTTCAGCTGGGCGGCGCACATCCTCGGCGACGACTCCGTAAGCGCACGGCAGGCGGCGGTTGACGCGTTCCAGCGCCCCGACGGACCGCAGCTGATCGTCTGTGCAACCAGGGCGGCGGCGCAGGGGATCACGCTCACGCGGGCCTCGAATGTCTGCTTTCTTGAGCTCGAATGGACGCCGGCGATTCACGACCAGGCGGAGGACCGCTGCCACCGGATCGGTCAGCGTGACGCTGTGACGGCCTGGTACCTGCTGGCCGCCGACACGATCGACGAGACCATGGCGCGGCTCATCCAGCGCAAGCGCGAGGTGATCGACGCGGTCACTGACGGCCGCGAGCTCCCGGACGGCGGCCTGATCGACGGCGTGGTGCGTGAGCTGCGTGAGGGCAAACCGTTCCGGCACCTGCACGCGGTCGCCACCGATACCGGCGCGGACTCGTCGCTTGCGGGTGGCGCGGAGCGGCGCTGGCGGAAGAGCTGAAGGAGGCCAGCCGGGGAGGGGCCGGGGCGAGCGTGCAAGATCTTGCACGCTCGCCCCGGCCCTACCAGCCTCCGCGGTGCACAACCTCCTCAAGCGGGCGCCGCTTGGGCTGCCTGATCGGCTTCAGCGGGCGATCGGCCGGATGACCGAAGTCGATCACGTACTGCAGGATCTTCCCGTCCGGCAGGCCCAGGACCCGGCGGGCGCGATCCTGGTCGCCGACAGCCGAGTGGCCCGAGCCGATCCCCATGTCGGCCGCGACCACCATCATCTGCAGTGACGCCTGACCGAGGTCGTAGAGGGCCAGCTCGCGGTCGCGTGAGCCGGCCTCATAGTCGTCGATCACCAGCCCGACCGCGGCGGCGGCGCGGGCAATGTGACCACCGCCCTGCCACACCTGTGAGAGCTCCTGAAGCTGCGTGCGGTCGGTGATCAGAACGTAGTCCCATGGCTGCCAGTTGCTGGCCGACGGGGCTCTCCAGCCCGCCTCCAGGATGCGGTTGAGCGCGTCCTCGGAGAGCGGCTCGTCGGTGAACTCGCGAACGTTGCGGCGTGAGCTGATTGCGTCCCAGGTCTCCATCGGTACGACCTCCCTTACTGGATTCTCTGCACGGCAATGGTGAAGACGGCCTCAAACTCCTCCCCCGGCTCGATCCAGCGCAACCCCTCGCCCGTGATCAGGGCGTCGACCGGCGCGGTCATAGGTTCGTAGCAGATGAACTGGGACCCATCAGGCGCGTACACCTGCGTCACCGGGTAGCCGGCGCGATGCGTGAGCGTGAGGCGGCGGCGGTCATCAGCGAGGCTGAAGGCGGGCTCATCCCCATGCAGCCGCGGGAAGCCGGTGTCGAACGTCCGCTCCGCAAGCGGCCCGTCCAGCTCACCGGGCGCAACCGGGATGGTCTCGCCCGTTGGGATCATGCGCTCATCGACGACTGAGCGAGCGGCCACCGGGATCTGGACCTCCCAGCCGCGGCGATCTGAGCCGGGCAGCGTCAGGTAGGGGTGGAAGCCGAAGGAGATCGGCACGGGGACATCACCGGTGGCCGTCACCGCCAGCGCCACGCGGAGGCTTGCGCCCTCCACCGCCGCCGCATAGCGCAGCCTGTGCGGCAGCGGGAAGGCGTGCATGTACTCCGGCACGGCGCCGAAGTCGAGCTCGGCGGCGAGCATGCCGCGATCGGCGTCTGTGACGGTCCAGTGCGGGCTGGCCGCCAGCAGTCCATGGATGGCGGTGCCGGTGGCATCGTCGCGGTGCGAGATCGGTGCGTTGGGGTCCAGCTCGACGCGCCGCTCGCCCAGCTGGAAATCCCATCTGCTCAGGCGGTTAGCCCACGGGTGCAGCAGCGGCAGGGCGAACGTCGACCCGCGACGGCCGTAGGCCTCCAGGCCGCCACCCTGGTGAAACAGTTCCTCGCCCTCATGGCGGAGCGAGCTGCCGATCATCCCGAGCTCAGGGACGAAGGTCGCCTCCAGGGCGGCATCGGGGTCGGCGATGGTGATCTCGTATGGCATCGGCTCTGCTCCTATCCGGTGTTGCGAAGTCCACTCGCGATGCCGTTGATCACGAGCAGGCTGAGCCGCGTGAGCTGCTCAGCCGTGTCCCCGCGCCGACGGCGCCGGAGCAACTCCATCTGAATGAAGGAGAGCGGGTCCACGTAGGGGTTGCGCCGGTCGATCGAGGACTGCAGCACCGGTTCGGTGTCAAGCAGCCTGCGTCCTCCCCGGATTGAGATCAGTTCGGCACGTGCGAGCTCAAGCTCGGCACCGAGCGCCCCCCAGATCCGGTCGCGTGCCGCAACCTCATCCCAGAGCGCCACGTACCGTCGCGCGATGCCGGGATCAGCCTTGCTGCAGCCCATCTCCGCGTTGGAGATGAGCGCCGCGAAGAACGGCCACTCGCTGACCATCGCCCGCAGCGTCTCCAGCCCGTGACGCTCGCGGGCCTCGCGCAGCGCGGTGCCCAAGCCGAGCCAGGCGGGCAGCACGATCCGTGATTGCGTCCATGCGAACACCCACGGGATCGCGCGCAGCTCATCAATCCCGCCCGCCGCCTGTCGGCGAGCGGGCCGCGAACCGAGCCGCAGGCGGGATACCTCCTCGACGGGCGTGACGTGCAGGAAGAAATCGACAAAGTCAGGATCCTCGTGGACCAGGCGCCGGTAGGTCTGCTCGGAGGTCCGCGCCATCTCCTCCACCACCTGCTCATAGAGCTCCGGGTGCGGCCGCTCCAGCGGCGGCACGCCCTCTATCAGGGTCGCGGCCGAGGCCAGCAGCGTGGCGCTGGCCGTCAGCTCCAGCTCTCGGTGCGCGATCTCACCGACTGTGTACTTGGCCGTCAGCACCTCGCCCTGCTCAGTCATCTTCAGGCGTCCATCCACCGTGCCGGGCGGCAACGCCAGGATGGCGTCGTTGGTGGGGCCGCCGCCCCTTCCGATCGAGCCACCGCGGCCGTGGAAGAAGATCCAGCTGACGCCATGGCGACGGAGCACATCGGCGATCCGCAGCTGAGCCCGGTAGGTCCCCCAGCCGGAGGCGACGTAGCCGACATCCTTGTTGGAGTCGGAGTAGCCGATCATCACCTCCTGATGGTCACCGACGGCCCGCAGCGCCTCCCGGTAGACCTGCGTGCCGAGCAGCGTCTCGAGCGTCGTGGCGGCGCCCGCGAGCGTTGCGCCGGCCTCAAACAGCGGCACGATGCGCAGGCGGGCGCCACCCCCGCCGGCCTCGCAGAGGCTCGCCTCCTTCATCAGCAACAGCACCTCCAGAACGTCAGAGGGGTCGCCGGCGCCGGAGATGATGTAGGCGTCGATCGCTCCGCGGTGGGCCCCGTCCAGCACTCGGCGGATCATCCGGAAGGTCTCCACCGCCTCGCGCGTTGCATCGCTGAACCGGGAGATGTCGGCGGGGATCAGCGGACGGCGGTCGGCTATGTGCGCGGCCAGCAGCTCCGAACGCTGTGCCTCTGACAGGCTCTCATAGTCTGGTACCAACGCGAGGTTGGCGAACACCTCTGCGAGCGCGGCCCGATGCGCTCTGACGTGCTGGCGGACATCAAGCTTCGCAAAGTGAAAGCCAAAGACCTCCACCTGGCGGATGAGATCGCGCAGATCACCCGCCGCGCTGTACTCGCCGCCATCAGAGGTCAGCGCGGATTCCACGGTCCGCAGGTCCGCAAGCAGTTCATCGGGTGACGGATAGGCGGTCACCTCGGCCGCCGATGTGGCGCGCACCCGCTCCCGCACGAAGGTCAGAGCCCGCCGGTACGGCTCCTCCGGGTTGAGGTCGGCCAACTGGCGCGCAAGCGCTGGGTAGTGCTGCTCACCGAAGCTCAGCACGTCTTCAAGGCCCGGCCCGGGAGCGGCGATCAAGGCGGAAAATGAGAGTCTCCCTGAGATCGTCTCAATCCGGCTCTCCAGGAATCGCAGGCACTGGTCACGCAGCAGCGCGAGCGTGCGTTCCGTGGTCTGTGGGGTCACGAACGGATTGCCATCGCGGTCGCCACCGATCCACGAGCCGAAGCGCAACACCGGGGGGACCGTGATGGCCGACTGCGGAAACGCGTCATGGAGGGCACGCTCCAGCTCGCGATAGATGCGTGGGACCACGTCAACGAGCGTGCTGGTGAAGTGCACCAGCCCGCCTCTGACCTCCTCCAGCACCGTTGGTGAGATCGATCGCAGCTCGTCGGAGCCCCACAGCTCCTGAACGGTCGCCCGGATGCGCTCGTGAGCCAGCTCGGGGTCGCGACCAAGCTGCTCATCCAGAGCCCGCAGCTCCCGGAAGATGCGAGCCTGCTTGTCGATCGTGGTGCGGCGCCTGGCCTCGGTCGGGTGGGCGGTCATGACCAGCCTGATCTCCGCCTGCGCGAGCAGTTCGGCAAGCGCCCCAGAGCCGATCCCACGCTTGACTATCTGGGTGATCGCGTCGTCGATTGAACCGCGGCGCGGCGCGGGCCACTCGCGCGCCTCGCGCGCACGGATGCGACGGACACGTTCATTGTCCTCGGCGAGGTTGATCAGCTGAAACCAGCGCGTCAGCGAGCGGATCAGCAGCTCAATCTGCTGAAGGTCCAGCTCCGCGATCATCCGGGCAAGCGCATCTCCGGCTTCGCTGTCGCCGTTCCGGGCCCGCTGAGCCAACTCGACCGCGCGCTTGCGGAGGACCAGTGTCTCTGCCGCGCCGCCGGCATGGCAGACCTCGTCCAGGGCCGCGCCCAGAAGCTCCAGGTCGGCCGCCAGGTCGCGCAGCGCTGTGAGTTTGCGGGTCTCCCCCGCCGGGGTCTCGTTGTTCAGCAAGGCTCCGGCGGGGTTGTCTGTCTACTCAAACTCCGGAAAGCTGCCCGACGACCGCTCACCGCTCGGCGATGTGTCCGCCTCGGGCGACTCGGCCGCAGCCGCCGCAACATCATGCTCAGCAGCCGGCGCCCCTTCATGCTCAGCAGCCGGCGCCCCTTCATGCTCAGCAGCCGGCGCCGCGTCATGCTCAGCAGCCGGCGCGGGCTCGTCCTCCGCGACCGCGGCCGACGTGGCGGTCTGGCTCTGCTGAGTCTCACCATCTACTTGAGCGAACTTCTCGACGCTCTGCTCGACCCGCTCGCCGACCTTCATGATCTTCGCGGCGTACTTGCCGTGCGTTCTGGTGTTGGCCGCATCGCCCACCGTTTGCACGGCACCCTGAATCTTGTCCTTGTTCTCAGCAACCGCCTGCTGAGCCTGATCCCGCAACCCCTTGAGCTTGTCCCCGAATCCCATCGCGGTTCCTTTCATCAGTTGGACGCCACCCTGAGCTTACGGGCGCGAAGATTACTTTTCCAGCATCAACCGGTGCTCAGCAGCCGCGCCGAGGCGGCAAGCCGTCCGGAACCCGCTGCAGGTCGATGAACTCATCGCAGAACCGCGTAAAGGCGCTCAGGTCCGCCTGGTTGGAGACGATCCCGAACGATGCGCGGATCGCTCCCCCGGATGGGAGGCCAATGGCCTCTATGTAGTCCTCGAGTGTCAGCGCGTCCCCGAATTCACCGCCCAACAGCGTGTCGCGTGAGATCGTGAATGCCACCTCGCCGGCGCCGGGATTGCAGAAGCAGCCCGTGCGCAGGGAGATGTTGTGCGCGGACGCGACCTGGTCGACGTAGCGCTCATCCACCACACGACCGTCAGGATGCAGGAAGTTGAAGGCGACGGTCGCACCTCGAGCCTCGGTGGAATTGGGCCCGTAGATGGTGGTCGCCGGAGCCCCGTTGCTGTGCCTGAGCCCACCGAGTAGAGCGAGCAGCTCAGCGGTCAGCGAGCTGACCCGGGCGTGAATGGTGTCGATGCCGATCTCGCTGAGCAGGTCAAGGCCGATCTCAACGGCCGGCAGGCTCAGATAATCAACCGTTCCGTCCTCAAAATGCGCGGGGCCAGCGGCCGACTGGTGGTACTCGCGCTGCACAAACGCAGCGACGATGGTGCCACCCGAGAACCAGGGTCGCTCAAGTTTGGCCAGCGCCTCATGGCGGGCGATCAGGCAGCCGACTCCGGTGGGCCAGCCGAACATCTTGTAGAAGGAGAGCGCGACAAAGTCTGGGTGCCAACGGCCCAGATCCAGTCTGTTGGTGGGGACAAATGCGGCGGCGTCAAGCAGCACATCCCAGCCGTGATCGTGAGCCTGCTCGATCCACTCCAGCGGATGCTGCACGCCGGAGAAGTTGGACTGAGCCGGGTACGCAAAGAGATTGTGGTGGTCCCCAGCGGTGTCCTGCAGATAGCGGGTCAGCAGTGGCAGGTCGACCCGCAGATCCGGCGGGACGCTGGGCACATAGGTGGTGTGTGCGCCGCGCGCACGTGCAAACTCGCGGATCCCGTTGACCGAGTTGTGGTTGTCGAAGGTGAGCAGGAAACGGTCACCAGCGTGGAACGGGTAAGCCTCTCCCACCAGTCGCAGCGCCCCGGTCGCGTTCGGGGTGAAGATCGCCTCGTACTCGTCGGCGGACGCATTGAAGAAGCGCAGGACGGAGGCGCGCGCCCGCTCGACCAGGGCGGTGCTTGCCGCAGAGGTCGGGTTGATGGAGTGCGGGTTGCCGAACACACCCCCGGAGAGCACCTCCATGTGCCGGCGCAGTTGCGACTCGGCGTAGAGCCCCCCGCCTGTGTAATCCATGTAGATGTGCCCGCCGTTGTCCAGCCGCGCAAAGTCCGTCTGCCGCAGCCCGTCAAGCGTGGACGGCGACGGATCGGCAACAACAGCAGGACGATGCCCGAGTGCCGCGGATCCTGATGAGTGCTGCTCAGAACCGGCGACAGTCATGACGGCTGCAACTCGCTCCTCGGGTGAACGCTGACGTCCACATCAATGCCCTGACGCACGCTCTGCGTGACGACACAGAAGTCCTCAAACAGCTCCATGCAACGCCGCATGCGGGACTGGTCCTCCTCCGCCACAACCGGCTCGATGTCAACACTCACAGAGCCGATTCGCAGGCGTCCGGCCTCATTGCGAACGAACGTTCCGGAGACGGTGGTCCGCATCTCCTGCACCTCGATGTGTGCGCGACGCAGACAGTAGAGGGCGCTCGCGCTGAGACAGTTCGCGATCGCGGCGGCAAGCACGCGGGAGGCGTTTGGCCCGGCACCTTCCCCCAGCGGCTCGGGCTCATCAAGCAGCAACGGTGCAACCCCGGGCTGGTCAAACTCGACCAGGAAGCGGTAGCTGTCCTGCAGATCCATCGTGAACGAGAAGCCATCGCCTTCAGACAACGGGCATTACCTCCGGCGGCAAGTGGGAAACCGGCGCGTGAGCGAGTCGAGCATGACTTGGAATAGGTAACCATCCGGTGCGGGCAACCGCAGCCGCCACGAAGATCAGGTGCACGCCGGGCACGCGCGGCCCCAGATGCGGAGGGTTTGAGGCCACGTGCAGCGCGTGGCGGTCCAGCAGCTGGCGGACCGACTCCGCCACCGGTGCGTCGCCATGACCATACGGGAGCTCGCACGCGAGCCGGGCGAGCTCGAGGTACTCGCCGGCCGGGTATCCGGCGCTGAGTCGCGCGGCGGCGGCAATCAGCAGGGCGCTCAGGCGCTCAAGCAGCGGACCTGACTCCGGCACCGGGTTGGTTGGGGCTGGGCCCAGGTCCAGCGGCTCGGCACCAGCAAGCAGTCGCTCGAGCTGGCCGCCGGCGACAGCTCTGACCTGCTGGCGCGTGAGCCCGGCGGCCAGCGCCGCGCGCAGAGCCAGCGCGGCCGCGGCGACGGTGCGGCCGTACGGCATATCGGAGGCGAACAGGATCTGCCCCGGCGGAATCAGCCTGAAGAGCGCGAGCTGGTCGGCGATGTTCCACCACGAGCTGTCGAAGAAGAGGTTTGGCACCTCTCGTGTCTGCTTCCAGATCCATGCCAGATCTGCGATCGCCGCGTGCGCGAGGATCAGCGGGACCCGTGGGTGGCGGCGAGCGAGGCTCAAAGCGTCCTGGCCCAGCGACGGGATGCCACGGCCGGCATGCACGATGATCGGCAGCCGGCGCTCGGATGCGACCTGGAAGATGCGCTCAACCGCCGGGTCACCCAGCTCAAAGTGCTCGGCGCGAGGATGCAACTTGATGCCGGCCGCGCCCTGGGCGAGCGCCCGCTCCAACTCCTCGATCGCACCGTTGTGCGGGTCCAACCGACAGAACGGCACAAGCCGGCCTCCGGCCAGCCGCGATGCCTCAAGCACCGCGTCATTGGCGGCCCGATACGAGTCCGGCTCCGCGAGTGGGAAGACCACCGCCCGGCCGTTCACGACCTCAAGTGCGGCGAGCAGACCGTCAAGCTCAAAGCAGGACCCGTCCGGGTCCGCGCACCCCAGGTGGGTGTGAGAGTCAAAGAGCTCGATGTCGCCGCCAAGCGCATCTTCCAGGCATGTGAGCCAGGGCTCCACCAGCGCATCAGCATCATGCGCAGCCTCCGCTTGCGCTGAGAGCCTCGGCGCAGGCTTTTGAACAACTGAATCTGAAACCGCCCCCAAGTTCACCATCTGACCATGCTGGAGCAACTGCGGCGTGGCGGCATCGGTGGTTATCACCCTGTTGCCGGGGATGACACCGAACGGCCCTCCCGGCTCACCTCAGTCCGGTCACCCGCAGGAGGCGCTCAGCCCGCCCGGCGCAGTCGTAGAGCACCCCGCCGTCTGTGGCGGTGGCTCGCCGGCACGCGGAGGAAACCCACTGCATCGCCAGGCGACTGCCGACACGGCCACCGGAGATGCCCCCGAAACCGCCACCGAAGCCGGCGAAGGAACTCTCGGTATCTAGCACCCAGCGGATCTTCCCAGCCCGGATCTCATGGGCCAGCCAGGTGGCGCTGACCTCCGACTCATTGCCACTGAAGCCTCCGATACCGGCCACCCGGGCAGCGCTGTCGATGATCGCCGTCTCAGCGGTGGTCTGGGCGGAGACAGCCAGCGGGCCACCGCCGTGTGCGCTGATGTAGGAGAGCGTTGCTTTGAGCGACCGGCCGCCAAAGGCGCCGCCGAAGCCCCCGGCACCACCCCCGAACAGTCCGCCGCGCTGCGCAGGACCAACTCCCCCGCCGGGACCCAGTGCGCCTCCGGGGGGAGGGCCGCCGGCGTTGGGAAAACCACCAGCACCGGGCAGGGCGCCACCGAGTAACCCGCGACCGGGGAACCCGCCACCCGGGATGCCGCCACCGGGGAAGCCACCGCGTCCGCCGAAGCTGTGAAAACCACCTGGTCCAGCCGGGCCGTCGGCCACGTTCTGAGGCCCTCCCGCCGGGAAAGTGCCGCTGGTGGCGTGGCCGAGCGTGTCCACCGCCCACGCGGCGGGTGCGATGGAAAGGGTTGCCAGCACAGCACCAAGTGCCGTCAACCGCAGCCTTGAGGAGCTGAGGAGCATCAGCGCGATAGCGGTCACAGCGCCCACGCCGACCACCACCGGCTGCAGCGCCGCGAGCGTCTGGTCGGAGTGCATCACCGCCAGTTCGGTGGCGACACCGCCGGCGATGGCCAGCGGCGCGAGGATCCGCGCGTGGCGCCCGTCGCGCGCCAGCTGCGCGGCGCCGGCGCCCACGAGCGCAGCGCTGAACGGTGCCAGGAAGGAGACGTAGTAGGGGTGGAAGATCCCCTGGGCGTAGCTGAAGACCACGGCGGAGGCGAGGAAGGCGCCACCGACGGCCACCAACCAGCCGGCATCGGGATCACGCCGCCGCAGCCGGGTCGCCACGATCAACCCAAGGCCGCTGACGATCGCGAAACCCAGGAGCCACCCGGCCTGCCCGCCAAGAGCGGAGTTCAGCAGCCGCAGTACGCCGCTGCCGCCGCCCAGCGTCGAGGCGCCACCAAAGCCACGTCCGGTGGCGGCGCCCGGGTTCCCGGCCTGCCCCGCCACCCGGCCGAGTCCGTTGTAGCCGGTGATCAGCGACCAGATGCTGTTGTCCGCGGTCCCGGAGATCCACGGGCGAGCCGCTGCCGGAGTGAGGGTGACAAGCAGTGGCCAGGCACCGCCGACAAGAGCCATCGCGGCGCCGCCCGAGAGCAGCTGCCGGATCGCCCTCAGAGGCCTGTGCGGCGAAGCCCAGAGCCAGGCGGCCGCCAGAGCCGGGACGATCAGGAGCGCGGTGCCCATCTTCGCCTCAAAGCCGAGGCCCACCATCACACCGGACCACACGATCCACCTTGTGCGACCGTCCTCAAAGCCGCGCACCGCGCACCAGAGCGCGGCCACGTCGCAGAGCGCCACCGCAGCATCCGGGTTGTTGTGGCGTGACATCGCCACCGTGATCGGGGTGATCGCAAGCGTCAGGCCGGCGGCGAAGCCCCCGAGCCGACCGAACCGCCGGCGGACAAGGTCGTAGACCAGCGCGACCGTCACCACGCCCATGAGTGCCTGCGGAACGAGGATGCTGAGCGAGTGCAAGCCGAAGATGCGAGCTGAAAGCGCCTGAACCCAGAGCGCGAGCGGAGGCTTGTCAACCGTCATCACGCCCGTCGGGTCGAACGAGGCGAACAGGAAGTTGTGCCAGCTGAGCATCATCGAACGGACGGCGGCGGCGTAGTAGCCGTTGGCCCAACCGTTGCGGGAGAGGTCCCAGAGGTTGAGGCCCCCGGCCACCACCAGCAGCACCGCCAGTTCCGGCCGTGCGATGCGCAGCGTCCAGAGCCGCCGCTGCGTCAGTGAAGGGTCGCCCGTCTCGGCAAATCCGTCGGCCGAAAGGACAAGCGCGTCGCCGGAGGAGGAGGAACCGGCGACGCGCTCTGTTCGGGGAGAGAGGAAACGCTGACCGAACATCCGCACGGGAGGTTCCCGGCCAAATGTGTGAAATCCGTTAGAGCTGCCTATGAATCGACACTGAATGCACTCGCGCGGGAGGATCGAAGCGTGTCGCAGACGCTCGGGCCGCCGCGGTCAACTCAGCCTCGCAGTGGTGCGCACCGACCCCAGCACCGCGGCCAGCAGCAGGATTCCCGCGGCGATCAGGAAGTAGGCGCTCACATCCTGTCGGCGCGGCACGGAGCTGAGCCGGCGCCCCAGGGCGGTGTAGATCGCGCTCAGGTTGTCAGCCGTCTGTGCGTCGTAGGTGCGCCCCCCGCTCGTATGTGCGATCTGGGCCATCAGCTGCGGGTCTGGCGGCACGGGCACCGGCGGGCCAAAGAAACCCTGGTTGAGCACGCCGCCCGGCGTGCCCAGCGCAACCGTGTAGATCGGGATGTGCTCCCGGTGCGCCTGCGCCGCCACCGTAACCGGGTTGACACCGAGGTTGGCGGCGCCATCTGAGAGCAGCACGATCGCCGACGGCGGGTGGTTGCGCGCACTCCCGTGCAGGAGCTGCAGCGCCAGTTGCAGCGCCGGCCCGGTGTCGGTCCCGCCTCCAGCCTGTTGGTTGTCAATCACCGCCCGCGCAGCCGCGTGGTCGGTGACCGGCTGCTGCGCGGCATCCGGACTGGTGGAGAAGGCGACCACCCCGACGCGTGCGCCACCCGGCAGCTGGTCGACGAATGTGTTGGCCGCGCGGATCGCCGCGGCCAGGCGGGTCGGGCTCACGTCGTTGGCCGCCATCGACCCCGAGTGATCCAGCACGAGCATCAGCGACGCCTCCCGGATCGGCACACGGTGCTTCACGCTGGGTCCGGCGACGGCGATCACCAGCGCGAGTAC
>JAKAED010000077.1 GCA_021820105.1 Actinomycetes bacterium
CTGCTTGTACATGGGGACGACGGCCAGGTGCGTACGCCCATCCTCGCGCCCCTGCTCAGGCCGGAAGGCCGCCAGCGCGCGGGTGAAATCGGGCTTCGCGTAACCACCGTCCGCCCAGGCGCGCAGGTCCTCCGCCGCAGCCTCCAGGTTCGGATACCGGTCGGTGAGCGCCTGCAGCGCATGGCTCACGGCCGCGACCCGCGCCCGAGCCTCGTCATGCTCCGCGTCGTCCCGCAACGACCCGTCCGGCGCCTGCAACTCCGCCAGCGAGTTGGTTGCCGCGATCAGCTCCGCAACGTGGTCCCCGGGCTGCTCGCCCGCTGGCTGAGCAGCCCGGCCCGGCGGATCAGCGGACCGCCGGGCCGCCCAGTTGGCGATGTTCAACCACAGCGCCGTGTGGTCGAGCGAGGCGATGCAATCGTCGCCAAACAGGTCTGAGTCGGCCAGCACCACCACGCGCCCGCGGTCCTGCTCCGAGGCCACGATCAGTGGCGCCCCGGGCAGCGAGGCGCTGCGATGGCTGCGGGCCAGCACACGTGCGCCGTTGCGGCTCTCAATCGTCGTTGCCCGGTACATGCAGGCGGCGCCAACGCCGGCGAGCAGATCACCGCTGCTGCCGCGGCCGCCATCACCAAGCTCCAGGTGGATCCAGGTGGGCGCGCCGTCACAGTGCTCGTAATCCTGGACGGTGTCACTGCGCAGACGCAGATCAAAGCGCGCGAGCAGGTCGTTGAGGTTGTTGCCGTACTTGTCCTGCTCGGTCTCACCCAGCACCACCAGCCCGCCGCCGCCACGCACGTACGCCTCCACGGCGTCAAGCTCGGCGTCGGACAGTCGCGGGGAGCCCAGTCCGGTGGTCTGCTCCCACTGTGGTTCGGAGGGATGGGCGATGATGAGCAGGTCACAGCCGTCCAGCACGTCACCGGTCAAGGGCGAGGTGTTGGCGCTCACGTTGAAGTCGCGTCCTGCGAGCAGCGCGGCCGCCTCCGCATACGACGCGTCGGCCGGGTGTGTCGGCTGCATCTGCAGAGCCAGCTCGCGCCTGATCGTCCAGGCCTCGCTGTGCGCCTCGTCGAAGATCACCCTGACACCGGTCACCCGGGCGAGGTTAGTAAATGTCACGGCGTGGTGAGCGCGCTTCTGTCAGCGTGAGGCCGGCTGTCAGCGGCTTGCGTCAACGGTGCTCAGCCGTTCAGCCTTGCCCGTGCGCGGCGGGAGCTTGATCGGCGCGGCGTGCAGCGCCCGCAACCGGACCTCCCGCCATGACATGCCCTCACGCAGCAGCGCGGGCATCCCCATGAGGATCGCCGTCACCAGCTCAACGGCCTGGAGGATCACGCCGTAGGCGACCCCGGTACCCCAGCCGATGTGCCAGCCGGTGGCCAGCACGGTGGCGCAGGCCGCCTGGAAGACCCCCAGGTTGGCCGGGGTGGCGGGCAGGACCGCTGTGATGTTGACCGCGAACAGCACTGCCGCAGCTGCCGCAAAATCAGCGCGATGCCCCAGTCCGAGCGCGACCAGCAGGAAGTAGCAGGAGACGCTCTGGAGCGCCCAGGCCGCGAGCTGCGTCACGGTCGCAACCATGCCCAACCGCGGGCGCCTGAAGACGACCAGGCCGGCGCGGACCCGACCCAGCGCGCGCTGGGTCTCGTGCAGTGCCTTGCCGGCGCGCGCAAAGCGCTTGGTCCCGGACCCGTAGCGCAGCACAACCGGCGCGAGCGCGACAAACGCGAGCAGCGCGGCCGGCGCGCCCGCGGCGATCAGCAGCACGTTCTCATGACCCGAGAAGAAGTTGACGGAACTGAACATGATCGCGCCGAGGATCACCAGCGCGAGGATGTTCAGCACCGTCTGGGAGACCACCGTCCCCAGCACCACCGGCAGGGTCTCACGCGGACGGCCCGTTCGCCGCGCCACGATCAGCGCCCGCGACGGCTCACCGAGCCGGGCGGGCAGCGTGGCCGACATCAGCACGCCGATCATCGTCCCGCGGAGCGCATCCCGCAGGGTGATCCGCGCCTTGGGCAGAGCCGCCTGCAGGATCGCGTGCCAGGAGAAGGCGCGCATCACCATCGCCAGGCACATGGTCGCCAGGCCCAGCAGCACGTAGGACGGCTCTGAGTTGATCAGCGTGTTGCCGATGCTCTCGACGCCGATCTTCTGCAGGGCCAGGTAGGCCAGCACGGCCACCGCGAGCGTGAAGGCAAGCATCAGGGTCCGGCGGACGTTCCGAACCAGGTTGTGCCGTGACTGTCGCGCCGTGGGCGTCCGCTCCAGGCTCTCCAGTCGCCGCGCCCGCACGCGAGGCTTCAGGTCGGCGGGGATGAAGCCGGTGTGAACGCCGAAGGTCTGGACCGTGCCGGTTGGCGCGGGAACGGCGATCGCATCCTTGTAAGCCTCCATCACCTCGAGCGCAACGTGCTCCCACGCAAAGCGCTGAACGGTCTCGGCGCCGGTGCGGGCGAGCCGGCGGCGGCGCTCGGGCTCGTGGTAGAGGTCGCGCAGCGCTTCCGCCAGGGACTGCGCGTCGCCGGGTGCCACCAGCACGCCGTCCGCACCGTTGGTGACGACGTCGCGGTAGCCGGCGATGTCGGATGCGACCACGGCGGTGCCGGCGGCAAAGGCCTCGGTCAGCACCATGCCGAAGCTCTCACCGCCCAGTGACGGTGCAACCAGCACATCCGCCGCCAGCAGCTCCTGGTGTTTGACCGCGTCACTGACCTTGCCGAGTGCCCTCACGCCGCGCGGGTCGAGCAGCAGCGGCGCCAGCTCGGACTCGCTCGGGCCAATCACCGTCAGCTCCGCCGGCACATGCTCGCGCAGCGCCTCAAAGGCGCGCAGCAGCAGCGGCAGCCCCTTGCGCTCAACCGCCTGGCCGACGAACAGGACCCGCAGCGTCCGGTCATCGCGATCGGCGTCAAGCGCCTGCTCAAGGGCGGCCTGGTCAATCGCGACCCCGTTGGGAATGACGCGGTAACGGCCGCCGTACCAGCGCTGCCCGGTCCAGGCCGCCGCCTCAGAGACAGCGATCCGCACGCGCAGCCGGTTCAGCACCTGCGTTGCGCCAAAGGTGTTGGCCAGCGCGTTGGGCAGCCGTGCGGTCGAGTAGGAGTGGAAGGTGCCGACCAGCGGCACGCCAAAGGGGAGCGTCGCGACCCAGCCAACCATCGGTGCGACCGGCTCGTGCAGGTGTGCGACGTCATACCGGCCGCTCTGCAGCTCACGCGCAAGCCGAGCGACTCCGGCAGGGCCGAACGAGAGGTTGGACACGGCGCCGTTCATGTTCAGCCCGATGGTGCGCCCCAGCGGCACCACGTAATCCGGCAGCGGCAGCTGCTGCGGTGCGGCGCCCCGGTGCATGACCGTGGCGGTTACGTCGGCTGGGTCGTACGGCGCCAGCACGCGGACGTCATGACCGCTGGCCAGATACTGCTCGGCCAGAGCCTCAATGTGCCTGGTGACGCCCCCGGGATAGGACCACGAGTACGGTGAGACCAACGCGATCCGCATAATCCAATCCTAACGACTCACTATCCGGTGCCCGCGTGCGGCTCAAGCCCCCAGCGTGCAAAACCACGCATTCTGCGCGGCGGATTTCCAGTTTGCTCGCAGACGCACGAAAGTCGAACACTTTCTGGCAAAGTTCTCAATCGGGTGCCAGTTTGTCGATCTGTGCACCCTGGTCCCGGCCGCCGTCGCCCGGAGACGCGCTCAGCCCGACGCTAGCGCGTGGGGACGCGCTCAGCCCGACGCTAGGGCGTGGGGACGCGCTCAGCCCGACGCTAGGGCGTGTAGTCGTAGCTGTGGCAGGGCTGGCCGCCACAGACGTTCACAAAGGTTCCCTGGGGGTTCAGGAAGGCGGCGATCTGCTGCTGCGCTGCCGGCGTGAGCCGCGGATCCTCATGCGGGTCGACGTTGATCGCGCTGTCCGTCGGCGGTAGGTTGGCGAACGGCGGGCTCAGCGTGTGACCCGGGCCACTGTCCCAAACCTCAACCACCGAACCGCTGTAGGAGCCGTTCAGGGGCACGGGCTGGAGTCCGTAGAAGAGGTTGCGGTTGGCGGTGCGGCCGTCACCCATGGTCAGGGCGGAGGCTGGTCCACCGCCGGGCTCGTAGGCCAGGGCGCCAATTGAGCGAGCCTCGGCCGCACCCGAGTACATGCTCACCTGGTGGTCTCCGTAGGCGATGTCCATCAGCACTGAATGCGGCGGCGTCCCCGGCAGCGGATGCGGGCCCAGCCCCTCCACGTAGCCGACCGGATCGGCCCGGTCCCAGAGCTGGTCCATCAGATCGAGCGTGAGCGTGTAGCGCGCCGAGTTATCGCCCGCGTAGGTCTGCCAGAGCAGCCAGGAGAAGCTCCCCGTCTGTGTGGGCGCGCCAAAGTCGGTTGAGCGCTGCACCAGGAAGTTGGCGTAATCCTGGCCCGTCACCCCCAGCACGGCACGACGGATGTCGGGGGAGACCGCCGTGGTGATGCCACCGAAGATCCCGCCCTGGCTGTTGCCGTCATAGAAGAGCTCGCCGGTGTTCAGCAGCGACTGCCCGTTCTGTTGGAAGGCCGGGTTGGAGGCGAACCCCTGCGGGTTGTCGAGCAACCGCCCGAGCAGCAGCGTGTTGAGCACCCCCTGCTGCAGGCGATCGACCATCACCGGGAAGAGGTTGAGGTTGGCCACCGCCTGCGTGTCAAAACCCTGGTCGGGTGCTGCCAGGCCCCACCAGTTGGTGGCGCAGATGACCATGTTGTAGCCGCTGGCCAGATCCGCGGCCGGTGCGTTTGCAACCTCCGCCATGCTGCCCAGCAGGCCGTGGCCGTAGACGACGATCCGAGCGGGATTCGTGGGCGAGGCAGTCGACGGAATGTCGCACTCAAAGTCGGCGGTGCCGACATTGCCCGCCGTCTGACTCGGCGTCGCATACCGCCCCTGCGACGTGAACGTGAAGCCGGTGGTGGCTGAGTCGCCGCAGGTCTGCAGGTAGCAGGGGACCTGGAAGAGGCCCGTGACCTGCCTGCCGGTGGCGCCGTTCGGCCAGGTCACCGCAGTGTTGGCGGTGACTGTGAAGGCGGGGGCGGCGCCCTGCACCTGCCCGTTGGCCAGGTTGGTGTCACCGAGCTGGCTGAAGGCGCTGTTGCGGATCGCAAGCAGCTGTCCGGTCAGGTCCCTGGTGGAGGCGACGGTGAAGTCCCAGGTCGCATAGAGGCTGCGGTTGATGGCCACGTGCGCCGCGACGAGCGCCTTGAAGATCCTGATGTAACGATGCGCCTGACCCCGCTCTGCCGGCAGCAGTCTGCGCTTGTCGCGGAGCCGCGCGAACCAGCTCGGCGCTCTGATCAGCCGTCCGGCGGCGTTGCGGAGGTCACGAAGCACGACCACGTAGGTGTGTCCGTCCTGCCAACGTGCGCCGGGCATGATCATCAGGTTGCGGGTGGCCGCCGAGGTCGCGTTCGCGTCGAGCTGCACGTAGATCAGCTGGCGCTTGCCGGTCTGCTCATCCAGCACCATGATCGGTGCCCGCCGGGCCCGGTAAGCGGCCATGTTCTGCAGGGTGACGGCGCGGGTCCGGTTGAGCGCGCGCTGTGTGTCGAGCTGCGGGATGTGCAGCAGGATGGCGCTGCCGGGGCTGAACCCGTCAACCTGCTGGTACGGAGCGGTGCTGATCGCAACCCCGTTGCCGTTGACGGGCATCGCTGACTGCGGCAGGTTGAGCCGCAGGCCGGTGGCGCTGTGGGCGTCGCGGCTGGTCAGCCTGTTGTCGGGAAATGGGAACAGGCAGGGACGGGCCGCGTACGGCTGGCAGCTCGTGGATGTGGCCGCCCGCGCGGGAGTTCCCGCGCTCAGCAGAACGCCGACCAGGCAGGCTGCCATGAGGGCCGCGACGCGGACCGGCAACGCATCCCTCAATGCGGCCGGTCCACGACGGTCACTGCCAAGCATCTCTCACCTCAGAACGCTTTGGGGCTCGCGAAGCGCTACCCCGAAGCCGGAATATACCCGGCTCACGTGGCAGGCGTCACTTGCTTGAGAGGCTTGAGCGCAACGGCGGCGCGATGCGTCCCTGCAGCTGCCATGATTGCGGGATGCCGAAGCGTCACTTTGTCAAGTACACGTTCCTGCAGGTGGACCCCGCCTGGCGGCGTCTGCCGGACGGCGAGCGCGACGAGCACAAGCGCGAGTTCATGGCCGCGTGCGAGGACTTTGGTGAGGATCACCTGCTGCGGGCCTTCTCCCTGGTCGGCACGCGCGGCGACGCCGACATGATGATCCTCTCCCAGGCTGAGAACCTGGAGCGCATCCATGAGTTCCACGTGGTGCTGCAACAGAGCGGGCTGATGAAGTGGGCGACGATCCCCTACTCCTTCCTGGCGATGACCAAGCCCTCCGAGTACTCCGATGAGTCACGCCTGGAGGTGCGCCCCGCCCACGGCAAGTACCTCTTTGTCTATCCGTTCGTCAAGACCCGGGCCTGGTACGCGCTGTCGGCCGAGGAGCGCTGGCGAATCATGCAGGAGCACATCCGTGTGGGCAAGGAGTTCCCCAGCGTTGACCTCAACACGAGCTACTCATTTGGCCTGGACGACCAGGAGTTTGTGGTGGCGTTCGAGTCGGACAACCCCGCTGACTTCCTGGACCTCGTGCAGAAGCTGCGGCTCACCGAGTCAAGCGTCTACACGCTGCGCGACACCCCCACCTTCACCTGCGTGACCATGTCGGTGGAGCGGGCGCTGGGCGCGCTCGACGGCACCGCGCTGCGCGCCTCGGCGTGAACGCAACGGCCGACGCCGCCGGGATCCAGCACCTGCGGGCCGCCGATCCGGTGCTGGCGGACATCATCGCGCGGCACGGCCCGGACGGTCTGAGCGAGCGTCGTGAGGGCGGGCAGCGCGAACACTACGGGGCGCTGGTGCGGGCGATCGTCGGCCAGCAGCTCTCGACCAAGGCCGCGGCCGCCATCTACAGGCGCCTGGCCGACCGCTTCGGCGGCCGCGAGCCGACCCCGCAGGAGATCCTGGATGACGATCCGGACGAGCTCCGCAGCGTCGGCCTCTCACGGGCAAAGGTCAGCTTCCTGCGCTCACTGGCAGAGCACGTGCTGGACGGGTCGCTGGAGCTGGAGAGCCTGGATGAGCTGCCGGATGATCAGGTGATCACCGAGCTGACAGCGGTCAAGGGGCTCGGTGTTTGGACCGCCCACATGTTCCTGATCTTCCACCTGGAGCGCCCGGACGTGCTGGCCGTGGGCGACCTGGGCATCCGCCGCGCGATGATGATCGCCTACGAGCTGCCGGAGCTGCCCACACCGGCGACCATGGAGCAGATCGCGGCGCCGTGGCGCCCGCACCGCACGCTGGCCTGCCGCTACCTGTGGCGGTCGCTGCAGAACGAGCCCGACCCGGTCTAGGGGTCGAGCTCGTCCAATCGCAGCTGCAGGAAGCGGCGCTCGGTCTCCGTCGGGGCGAGCGCCAGCGCGTGCCGGTAGGCGGCCGCCGCGCCGGCCAGGTCGCCACTGCGTCTCAGCAGGTCTGCGTGCGTGGCGGGCAGCAGGTGGTAACCGGCGAGCTCGCCCAGCTGGGCGAGCTCGCTCACCAGCCTGATACCGGCCTCCAGGTCCCCGGCCAGCGCCACGGCGACCGCACGGTTGAGGCGCACGACCGGGGAGGG
The DNA here is from genome assembly GCA_021820105.1 of Actinomycetes bacterium. GTDB lineage: Bacteria > Actinomycetota > Thermoleophilia > Solirubrobacterales > Solirubrobacteraceae > Palsa-465. The sequence goes on from JAKAED010000077.1 coordinate 7,659, forward strand.
CACGACCTCCTCAAGCGCGCTGTAGAGCACGGCGATGCGCGGCCAGTCCGCCGCCTCGCGGGTATGGCAGAGCGCGATCTCGGCCTGGAGGCGGTAGGTGCCGCCGCCGGCCAGCGGGCCGGCGGCGGCGAGCAGGCGCTCTGCCTCGTCGATCTCGTCGCGGTGCCACAGGCCGCGGTCCTGGTGCTCGAGCGTGACCAGCTCCCCAGCGGCGCTGAGGCGGGCGTCGCGGCGTGAGTGCTGGAGCAGCATCAGCGCCAGGAGCGCACTCGCCTCCGGGGCATCGGGCATCAGCGTGTGCAGTAGCCGGGCCAGCCGGATCGCCTCGTCACAGAGCGCCGTGCGGATCAGCTCGTCCCCGGAGGAGGCTGAGTAACCCTCATTGAAAAGCAGGTAGAGCACAGCAAGCACGCCGCTCGTGCGCTCAAGCAAGAGCTCCGGGGGCGGCACGCGGTAGGGGATGCCGGTGGCCGCGATCCTGGCCTTCGCGCGCACCAGTCGCTTGGCCATGGTCGTCTCGGAGACCAGGAAGGCGCGCGCGATCTCAGCCGTGGTCAGGCCGGCGAGCGTTCGCAGTGTGAGCGCCACCCGCGCCTCCAGCGCCAAGGCCGGGTGGCAGCAGGTGAACATCAGCCGCAGACGGTCGTCCTCGATCATCTCGGTCGCGTCCTCCTCGTGATCGTCCTCGGAGTCTGCATCGCGGCTGCGCAGGGGGTCGTGGGCGATCTGCTCGAGCAGCTCGGCGCCCCGCGCACTGCGGCGCAGACGGTCAAGCGCCCGGTAGCCGGCAACGGTCGTCAGCCAGGCGCCGGGCCTGGCCGGCACGCCGTCTGTGGGCCAGCGGCGCAGCGCCTCGGCAAACGCCTCCTGCACACACTCCTCGGCCAGATCCCAGTCGCCGGTGCGGCGGATCAGGGTGGCTACGATCCGTCCCCACTCGTCGCGGAACGCCGCCTCGACCGCCGCCTGCGCACCGGCGCTCACAGGTCGATGAACCGCCTGACCTCAACCGCGGAACCACTGGCGAGCGGAAAGGAACTCGCCAGCTCCAGCGCGTCCTGCGCCTGCTCGCAACTGAGCAGCGCGACGCCGCCGAGGAACTCCTTGGTCTCCAGGAAGGGACCGTCGGTGATCAGCGTCTCGCCCTCACGGACGCGGACCGTGGTGGCGGTGTCGCGGTGCTGCAGGGCATGTCCGAGCAGCAGCGCTCCCCGGGCCTGTGCGGCCTGCCTCCAGGCCATCAGCGCCGACGGGTCCACCGGATCTGCGCCATCGACGACGAACTCCTGCAGCAGGTGGCGTAGATCCTCGCCGCGCAGCGTGGCGGGGATCTCAAGACCCTCGGCGAATGGCCTCAGCTCAATCGCGTGAAACCAGGAGACCGGGTGTTTGGCCGCCACCTCAATCGCCTCATCCAGGTTCTCGCAGTCGAGCAGGTCAAGGCCGCCGATGAACTCCTTGGTGTCGGCAAAGGGGCCGTCGCTGACATGGGTCTCGCCGTCGCGCACACGGACTGTCTTGGCCGTCTCGGGGCCGTCAAGCGGCTTGCCGACGATGTGTACCCGGCGCCGCACCACATCCTCAAACCAGGGACCGATGTGGTCACGCATCGCCGCCGCCGCCTCCGACGTGCCGGTCTCCCCCTCAATGCAGATCAGCTGCAGGTACTTCATCTCCATCCATCCTCCGGGTCGAGTTGCGTTCTGTCCCTACGACGAACGCAACTTCACCGGATGGACAGGCCGCTCAGACGGCGGAGACTTCCTCCTCCTCCGCGACGCGGAAGGAGGAGCCGCAGCCGCAGGCTGCGATCACGTTGGGGTTCTCTACCTTGAAGCCGGCGCCCTGAAGACCGTCGACGAAGTCAATCGTCGAGCCCTTGACGTAGGGCAGACTCGCCCGGTCCACCAGCAGGCGGATGCCCTTGTCCTCGAAGATCGTGTCTTCATCGCGCTGCTCATCGAACGCGAGGGCATACTGGAAACCGGAGCAGCCGCCGCCACGAACACCCACCCGCAGCCCGGCTGTGTCAGCCACAGCGGCCTGAGCGGTGAGGAATTCACGGACCTTCTCGGCACCCTTGTCTGTGAGAGTGATCATGCTTCATTCAGTATAGCTTCGGCGGCCCGGCTCGCTACGCTTCAGGACATGTCCGTTTCACCTGATGAGCTCAAGCAGCGTATTGAGGACGGGATCCCCGGATCCCGCGCGGCCGTGACCGGCGACGGGCACCACTTTGAGGCGATGGTGGAGGGTCCGGCCTTTGCTGGACTCAGCCGCATCGCCCAACACAAGCTTGTGTATGACGTGTTCGGCGCCGAGCTCGGCGACCGGATCCACGCCCTCTCCCTCAAGATCACCCCAACGGAGGACCGATGAGCGACACGTCCAACAATCCGATGCGCGAGGCGATCGAGACCGCCATCTCAGAGAACCCCGTGCTGCTGTTCATGAAGGGCACCCCTGAGGCCCCGGCCTGCGGCTTCTCCGCCCGCACCGTGGCCGTCCTGGAATCGCTGGATCAGCCGTTCGCGGCCGTCAACATCCTGCCGGACCCGGCGATCCGACAGGAGCTGAGCGCGCTGTCAGGATGGCCCACGATCCCGCAGCTGTTCGTTGACGGCGAGCTGGTGGGCGGCTGCGACATCGTCACCGAGATGTACCAGTCAGGCGAGCTTCAGCAGCTGCTGGGCAAGGAGGGCACGGCGCCAGTCGCAGAAGCGCCGGAGCCGGCCGCCGGCGAGCCCGCGCCGCTGAGTATCGAGAACCTGTTGTAGGGTCGGCGGGCATATGCCCGTCGCCCTTGTCACAGATTCCTGCCATTACCTGACCCAGGAGCTCGTGCAGCGCTGTGCGCTGCACGAGGTCAGCCTCTACGTGCACCGCGGCGGCACCGCGCAGCGGGAGAGTGAGATCGTGGACTACGACGCCTACTTTGAGGCGCTCGGGTCCGCCACGGAGCTGCCCACCACCTCACAGCCCTCGATCGGGGACTTTCTGGAGGTGTACAAGCCGCTGATCGACTCCGGCCATGAGATCGTCTCGATCCACCTCTCCGGCGGCCTCTCCGGGACCGTCCGCTCAGCCGAACAGGCCCGCGAGCAGCTGGGTGACGCCGCTGAGCGCGTGCACGTGGTTGATTCGGAGACGGCCTGCGGTGCGCAGGGCCTGATGCTGCTCGCGGCCGCGGCCGCGATTCGGGAGGGTGGCGATGCGGCGGCCGCCGTGGCCCGCGCCCGCGCCGCCCGCGGCGACCTCCACTTCCTGTTCTCGCTGGACACGCTCGAGTACCTGCGCAAGGGCGGGCGCATCGGCGGCGCCCAGGCCTGGCTCGGCACCGCCCTGAAGATCAAGCCGATCCTCTCATTGGAGTCGGAGATCGGTCCCGTTGAGCGGGTGCGGACCAGCCGCCGGGCCTTTGAGCGGCTCGTCACCCTGATCGAGCAGCTCAAGGCTGATGGCTGTGACGCCTGGGTCGTGCAGCACACCCACATCCCCGAGCAGGCGCAGGCGCTGGTCCAGCGCGGGCGTGAGATCTTCGGCTCCGATCCGGTGTTCGTATCGGAGATCGGGCCGGTGATCGGAACCCACATCGGGCCGGGGCTGCTCGGCGTCGGCGGGACGCGCACCTCCTACCTCTGAGCGGGCTCCTTAGAGGGCTCGGGGCCGGCCATGCGTCAACCGGCCCCTCAGGCGTGGGCCGACGTCAACCGGCCCCCCTCAGGCGTGGGCCGACGTCAACCGGCCCCCCTCAGGCGTGAGGCGGGCCCTGGCCGCCGTCAACGGGCCGTGACCGGCTGGATCGTGAGCACGTGCGGCTCGGTGCGCGCGCATGCGCGAAACGGGAAGGGCACCGTCTTTGACACCCGCTGGTCCGGCGGGTACACGCGCAGGCCCACCGCCAGCCGCTGACGGCACTGCGACCGCCCGTAGACACCTGCGTCGGTGATCCGCAGCAGCGCCACAGCGGTGGTGCGCCGTGCGGTGACGCTGCGATCGCTCGCGAGCGTGATGCGGTTGAGCGGGTGGACGTGTTCACGGACGGCGGCCGCGCCAAGCTGGCCACCATAGACGCTGAGTGCCGATACGCCGGGGTATCCGTACAGCGAGCATGCGCTGGGGCCTGAGTTGGTGAACTCAAGCTTGTAGTAGGCGCCGCCCGCCACACCGTTACCCATCGTGTCGAGCCAGACGACCAGCTGCGAGGTTCTGCACGGAGGCGGCGCACTTACCCGTGCGGAACGCCCGCTCGCGACGTCGGGACTGAACAGCACGGCCACGAGCAGCACGATTGCGCCCGCTGCCAGAGCAAGCAGTCCAAAGTGTTTGGGTGGAACGCGCATGGCTCCTCCTTGACTGAACGTCCAGTACCAGCCAAGCTACCCCGGCGCCAGGCTGACTGGACTTAAAAGTCTACCTGCGACGGCGCTTGCTGCGGCCAAAAACTGCGTTCAGAGCGCCGCCGACGCCACCCGCCACGAGGAAACCGGCGGCCGCGGCCGCCACCTGCAGGGTCTTCTCGTTGCGCCTGACCTGGGCGCGCCAGTCAGTCAGCTCGGTGACCTCATCCCGCAGGCGAACGAGTGACATGCCAAGCTCCTCACGGTTCTGCTCGATCGAGGCGCGGATCTGCTCCGGGGTGCGGCTGCTCATCTCAGCTCCTCCCGGTCGAGGTGGACGTCGAGACCGTCTCCCGGATCTTGCGGGCCTCGTCAATCGCCATGCTGGGCGTCGGCGCGCCGACCTTCAGCTTGCGCAGCGCGAACAGGAAAGCGAACACGGCCAGCAGCAGCAGCACGCCGGTGACGATCAGGAACCCGAGCCAGATGGCCCCCACACCGCTGACCAGCACTGAATCAATCGCCCAGGCGACGGTGAACAGCCCAAGGATCACGGCAAAGACGCCGAACACGGCTCCGGCCAGCACGGCTGCAGTACCGCGCGCAAGGCTCGATGCCTTCTGCACGACCTCGGCCTTGGCCAGGTCGATCTCATCGTGCACGAGCCGCGTGAGGTTCTCGGAGACCTCTGTGATCGCCGCCGCGATGCTGTCCTGTTGTCGGTTATCAGCGGCCAAGGCGTCTGATGATCGTGGCCAGTACAAGTCCGCCTGCAAACGCCAGCCCGACACCAACCTCAGGGCGCTCCTTGATCAGCGCCTTGAGGTTGTCGACCGCGACGGGAAGCCTGTCCACCGGCAGCTTGTCGACGGGGAGCTTGCCCAGCAGTGAGGCGGGATCAGGCATCTGCCGGGTGTTTCCCGCAGCTGAAGGCTCGGAAACCGTTGGCCGCTCTCCGGTGGGACCCGGGTCCGGATCCACCTGCGGTGAGACCGGAGAGCCAGGGAAGGCCGGCGCGCTTGGAAACTGGACCGAGGAGCGCGGTGATGAGGCGCCGGCGGCGGGCATACCGGAACGCAGCGAGCTGGGACGTCGAGAGCGGCCGGACTCACCGGATCCCTGTGAATCGGAGTCCTCCGGCGCCGGACCTGGCTCAGCGGAGCCCGGTCCGGCGGGCTCTGCTGCGGCATCGACGTCCGACCACACCGGTCCCTCCACGGGCTCGGACCACTCGACCGGCGTCTCCTCGCCGTTCTGGGCTTCCGGTTGCTCGCTCACTCGGGTGGGTCTTCGTCGAAGATTCTCCGCCAGATCATGGCCGCCGCACGGGTTGCGACGAGGCTCGAAAGCGCGCCGACACCGGCAAGCAGACCCGACCAAATCAGCCTTTTGACCAATGGACTCTCCTTCATCAGCTCAGGATTCAACCAGATACCAAGGTCACTACCCATCCAGCCCGCCGCAGATCATCTCGACGAGCTCCGCCTTCACGTGCTCAAACTCCTCAGCCGGAATCTCGCGCTCACTGAAGATCCACTGGGTCAGCACCTGCTCGATCAGGCCGTAGAACGCCTGTGCTGCAAAGGTCGCATCGACCTCACTGCGGAACACGCCGGCCGCCTGCCCCTGGGCGACGATGCGGGCCATGCTCTCATACGCGCGCATTATCTGCTCCAGATGTGTGCGGCCAAAGGTGTTGGCCGCCCGCGTCACCTCCACGACAATCACCTTCATCAGGTCGGGGTCGTGACGGTAGGAGTCGACGATGAAGGAGGCGATGGCGCGCAACTGCTCGCGCGGTGCCAGATCACTGGCCGCGGCCTCGTCGATCGCCGCCAGCATCACCTCCCAGCGCTCCAGGAACAGGGTGTCGAGGATCGCCTCCTTGGAGGGAAAGTAGTGGTAGACAAGGCCGTAGGCGACACCGGCCTCATCCGCGATGTCCGACACCCGGCAGGTGTGGAAGCCCTGGCGGGCAAAGACGCGCACGGCGGCATCCAGGATCAAGCGGCGCTTGTCGGCGGCGCCGGAGGTCAAGCGCTCACCTCCGCGTGCTGCTGGTAGAGCTGCGGCGCGCGGCGGTGGTTGAGGGCCGGCAGGCGCTCGCGCACGTCCGCGAGCAGTCCGAAGTCCAGGTCGGCAACGATCACGCACTCGCTGTCAGGCGCCGTCGCAAGCGGGATGCCCCAGGGATCGATGATTATGCTCCGGCCGCCGGAGCGGTTGCCGGGCGGGTGCGCTCCGATCTGGTTGGCGGCGATCACAAAGCACTGGTTCTCAATCGCGCGGGCGCGCAGCAGGACCTCCCAGTGGTCGCGGGTGGTCGCCAGGGTGAAGGCGGAGGGGACCGCGAGCAGCTCAGCGCCACGCTCGCTCAGGGCGCGGTAGAGCTCGGGGAAGCGCACGTCGTAACAGATGCTCATGCCCAGGGTGCGCGGCGCTGTCGGTGCACCGCCCTGCGCTTGGCCGTAGGCGGCCTGCCCGCCCTGGGCGGGCCCGGCGGTGCCGACACGGGTGACCACCACCTGGTCACCCGCCTGCTCGCGCGAGGACTCCGAGTAGACGACGCCGTCGACCTCCACGTCGAACATGTGCAGCTTGCGGTAGGCGGCGCGGATCGTCCCGTCAGCGCCCACATGCACGCTCGTGTTGGAGGTCTTTCCCTGGTTGGGGCGACGCTCGACAAAGGAGCCGGCGATCAGATCCAGCTTCAGCTCGGCCGCGATCTGCTTGGCCCACTGGACCGCCGGGCCATCCAGTGGCTGGGCGTGCTCCTCCATGACCTCTGAGCGGCCCAGCACGGTCCACTTCTCCGGCAGGACCACCAGCCTGGCACCCTGCGCGGCCGCGCTCCGGGTCAGCCGATCCGCGACCTCCAGGTTGCGGGCGACATCCTCGGTCGCGTTGAGCTGCACGGCGGCGGCGCGTAAGGTGGCAGCGGAATCGGCTTGTGAAGCGGCGGGCGCCATCCCGACAGGATAGTGATTGACTCGTCAGTCAGGCACTCCTTTGCGCCGAATCTGAAAGGTTGCCTCTGAGGCGTTTGCTTGTCCTGGCCAGGGAGGTAGGCTGCGCGTTGTGAGCACGGTGGACGATGATCGGGTGGAGGTCGGGCGACCGGACCACAGCGCCAGGCGCCGGCACTTCATCTTCACTGACGAGCACGAGCAGCTGCGTGAGTCGATTCGTCGCTTCGTGACGGCGGAGGTCCTGCCGCACGCGGACGCCTGGGAGGAGACCACCTTTCCGGACGCGATCGTCCGGCGGATGGGTGAGCTCGGCTTTCTGGGGCTGGACAAACCGGTCCAGTACGGCGGCCAGGGCGGCGACTACTACTGTCAGCTGGTGCTGGCCGAGGAGTTGGTGCGCGGGCGCTCCGGCGGTCTCACGATGGGCATCGCGGTACAGACCGACATGGCCCTGCCGCCGATCCTGAAATTCGGGACGGAGGCGCAGAAGCTTCAGTGGGCGGCGCCGGCCATAGCCGGTGAACGGATCCTCTGTCTGGGCATCACCGAGCCCGACGCGGGCTCGGACGTGGCAGGCATCAGGACCCAGGCGAGCCTTGATGAGGCGACCGGCGAGTACGTGATCAACGGTTCCAAGACCTACATCACCAACGGTCTGCGGGCGGACGTGATTGTGCTGGTCACCAAGACCGATCCGGACGCCGGATATGACGGTTTCACGCTGTTCCTGGTGCCGATGAACCTGCCCGGGGTGGTCCGTGAACGGCGGCTTGAGAAACTCGGAATGCACGCATCCGACACCGCGCTGCTGGCCTTCCAGGACGTGCGCGTACCCGCCGACGCGGTCCTGGGAGAGGTGGGCAAGGGCTTTCAGCAGATCATGTGGGAGCTGCAGGGTGAGCGCCTGATCAGCTCCGCCGCAGCGGTGGCCTCCGCCCAGGAGCTCTTTGATCGCACCGTGCAGTTCGCCACGCAGCGGGTCGCGTTTGGACGGCCGATCGGGAAATTCCAGGCGATCCGCCACCGATTCGCAGAGATGGCGACCAAGATCGAGAGCGCCCGGCAGCTGGTGTACGCGACCGCCTGGCGTTTCAACAACGGCGACTACCCGGTGCGGGAGATCTCGATGGCCAAGCTGTTCGCGTCGCGCATCGCCTGTGAGGTCGCTGACGAGTGCCTGCAGATCCACGGCGGCGCCGGCTACATGCGGGAGTACGGGATCGAGCGCGCCTGGCGGGACCTCCGCCTGAACCGGATCGGCGCCGGAACCGATGAGGTGATGCTCGAGGTGATAGGCCGTTCGTACGGGTTGTGAGCCGGGCGCGCGAATCTGGGTCGGCGCCGTGCCAACATTGAGCTTGTGGATTCGGTACGCGGGCAGCTGCTGATCGCGGGTCCGGGGCTTCAGGACCCGAACTTCTGGCGCACGGTCGTGCTCGTGGTGGAGCACACCGATACCGGCGCGCTGGGGCTCGTGCTCAACCGCCCCTCAGAGTCCAGGGTCGGAGAGGCGGTGCCAGAGTTGTCGGCCCTCACCGATCCCGAGGATGAGGTGCTGGTCGGCGGTCCGGTGAGCCAGTCGGCCGTGATCGTGCTGGCCGACTTTGAGGATCCGGAGGCGGCGGCGCTGATCGCATTTGACAGCGTCGGGGTGATGGCCGGCGGCACGCCAACAGACTCTGTCGGTGCCGGAGTGCGGCGTGCTCGTGTCTTCGCCGGGCATTCCGGCTGGGGCCCCGGCCAGCTCGACGGTGAGCTCGAACGTGGCGATTGGATCCTGGAGCCGGCGCGCTACGGCGACGCGTTCGCCGCAGACCCCGCGGAGCTGTGGTCGGCCGTGCTTGAGCGCAAGGGCGGCAGCTATGCGCTCCTGGCCCGGATGCCGCTTGATCCGTCCCTGAACTGAAGGAGGGGCGATGCGGGCTGAGGGCGACGCGGGCAAGCTGAAGGTGGCACTGACGCTGATCCTCCTGTTCATGGGGACGGAGATTGCGGTGGCGCTCATCTCCTCCTCCCTGGCGCTGCTCTCAGACGCGGCTCACATGCTGACCGACGCGGCAGCGCTGGCGATGGCCCTGGTGGCCGCCCGGCTTGCGGCGCGTCCGGCCAAGGGTGCGATGACCTACGGGATGGGGCGTGCTGAGATCCTCAGCGCCAACGCCAACGGCCTGACCCTGTTGGTACTGGCGCTGCTGATCGTCTACGGCGCGGTCCGCCACCTGATCACACCGGTGCAGGTCCATGGCTGGCCGGTACTGGTGGTGGCGCTTGTCGGGATCGTGGTGAATCTGATCGTGACCCGGGTACTCGGCGGTCATGCACACCCGCTGGGCCACGGACATGAGCATGACGGACACAACCATCAGCACGCGGGCCACAGCCATGGCGGCGACCATGGCGGCCGCCAAAGCAGAGAGCAGCGGAGCCTCAACGTGGAGGGCTCCTACCAGCACATCCTCACCGACCTGTTCGGCTTCACGGCCACAGCCGCGGCGGCGATCGTGATCCTGACCACCGGTTTCCAGAGGGCGGACGCAATGGCCTCCCTGCTGATCGCCGCGGTGATGCTGCACGCGGCGCAGGGGCTGATCCGAGCCTCGGTACGGGTGATGATGGAGGCCGCGCCGGAGGGGGTGGACCCGGACGCGATCGGCCGTGCGCTGGCCGCTCAGGCCGGTGTAACCGAGGTGCACGACCTCCACATCTGGGAGGTGACATCCGGTTTCTCAGCCGTCTCGGCCCACATCGTTGTGGATGCCGGGCATGACTGTCACGAGTTGCGGCGCGAGCTTGCGGTCCTGTTGCGCGACCGCTTTGAACTCGCGCACTCCACCTTGCAGGTTGAACACGCGCGCGCAGCGCAGGCGCCCATGCAGATCGAGGTGAGCGTGCATGACACCAGAGGAAGGTGATCACCCGGTGACCGCCGAGGGCAGTTTCATGGGAACCCGCGCCCGCCGGATCGCATGGCAAAGCTGGTCGCCAGCGGGCGACCAGCCGCTGAAGGGCGTGGTGACGATCGCGCACGGCTACGGGGAGCACATCGGCCGCTACGAGCATGTGGCGACGCGGCTCACGCAGGCGGGGTTCGCCGTGTACGGGTCTGATCACGCCGGGCACGGGCGATCAGGCGGGAAGCGCGGGCGAATCCGGTTCGACGCCGCGATCAGCGACATGGACCAGCTGATTGTGACCGTGTCGCGTGCGCGCCATCCCGAGCTTCCGCAGTTCCTGCTGGGCCACAGCATGGGCGGCGCACTGGCGCTGCGCTATGCGCTGGCGCACCAGAACCGGCTGCGTGGGCTGGTGATCTCCGCGCCGCTGGCTGAGGTCGAGGGCGGGCCGGCACTGCACGCGCTGGCCCAGGTGCTGGGCGTGATCATCCGCCGG
>JAKAED010000078.1 GCA_021820105.1 Actinomycetes bacterium
TCATCGTCCAGGTGCAGGCAAAGCGAGCGGTCGTTGAAGACGTGCGGAAGTGACTTGCCGGTCGGCGAATCGAGCGCCGGAGTGGTCACGCGCACCTTCGGGTAGGCGAGGCCGGTGTAGGTGATCCGCACGCGATAAGTCCGGCTGGCCGAACTCGGCTGCAGCGTGCAGCGGCAGTCGAGCCGCTTCTGTGCGAGCTTGATCGACGCGTCCGGAAAACGCGCGCGGAGAGCAACCGCCTGTTGCACGAGGCTCTGCTTCATCGCGGATCCGGCGGATCCCCGTGAAACGTGTGCCGGGGCACCGAGCGACTGGCGGTGAGACCGAGCAGCCCGGCGCCGCTGACGCCCAACACGCCGGTGTCGCGCGCCTTGGTGAGGTTCAGGCCCATGAGCTCGCCAGCGCGCTTGGCGGGCTGCTCGCCAAATGACTCGGAGAGCTTGGTGAGCACGCGATCGACGCCGTCATCGACGCCATAGCCGCTGAAGTCAGCGTGCGCCTGCTCGATCCAGTCGAAGAAGTTGCGAGCGCGCACCGGATTGCCTCGCCAGCGGTCAGCGAAGTTCTCCGCCGGGTGCACCGGGTTGGCGACCCAGTACACCCCGTCGCGCACCTCGACCAGCTTCGGCATCGTCTCGCTGACATCGATCAGCGTCTCGTACAGGCTGCCGGCGGCGCTGTACGCGAGCGCGGCGAGGGTCGTGATGATGATCGACGCCGGGCGGTCCTCCGGCGTCTCGGCGAAGTAGATGTCGCGATGGCGCTTCAGCGCCTGGACCGTCCGCTGCAGCGGCGTCTTCACGCGCCAGTCCGGGACGTCCTCCACCTCCATGCGCTTGGCCACCACCTCACGCTCGGACAGGAACGCCTCGCGCATGCGGGCGTGAAACCAGGTGGCGAAGTCGACGGGATTCGACGGCTGCCAGCGAAGCAGCGCCTTGTCCGTCAGCCAGATCGCGTTGGTCGGGGACTCGACGTTCGGGATCGCCGGCAGGATGTCCATGTGGAATGGCTCACCGCGATATTCCAGGGTCCAACAGCGCTTGCCCTCATCGCACGTCGGTTGTCCGTTAGGCTCGGTTGCGACGTAGGCGCGCAGCCCGGCACCGACATCCCGCTTGAGCTCGATCTGCGTGGTGGACTCCTTGAGCAGGTCGCGGCGGCAGACGAGGTCGATGTCGTAGTGGTCCTTCGGGTTGACCGGCCGTACGACCGTACCCAGGCGGAAGGAGCCCTGCGGGTAGATGACGCCGTCGTCGGAGGAGACCGCCCAGTGCTCGTCGAGCCAGGCCCCGACATCCTGGTAGCGCTCGATGGCGAGCGCGTTGAGTACGTCGGGGATGTCGAGGTCGGTGATTGCAGTGCCGACCAGCTCCTCGAGCCGGTCGCTGCGATTAGGGATGAGTAGGGACATGATCGGCACCCTCCTGTGCCAGCGGGCCGCGCAGCGGCGTGTAGGGCGAGCGGACGTGCGACCCGAAGATCGCCTCGAACTGCGGTGTGAACTGACGACTGTGGTGGGCGGCCATCGCGATCAGCTCGCGCGCGTCGGCGGCGTCCATTGAGGAGAGTTCCTTCGGCGCGGGCGGATCGAGGCGGCGGGCATAGTCGACGCCGACCAGGTGCTGCGCCTGCTTGAACGCGGCGGCGCTCTGCCCGTCCAGCAGCACATTGGCGGCGTTAGGTCCCCAGCGGAGCCAGCCGGCGCTGTTCAGCCGCGAGCGGCCGAGCTTCAGTTCCGAGGTCGTCCCAAGGCTCAGCACCCGCAGGTTGGTCAGCGCCCGATCGAACATGCTGATCGCCTCGGTCACACCGACCATCGCAGGGTTGTTTGCCCACACGCCACCGTCGATCAGACGGACATGGCTATCCGGCAGCCGAAAGGCGGGGAAGTAGGTCGGCGCCGCGCTGGTCGCCATCGCCACCGCCCACATCGGCACGCGATAGTCGCGCTTGAGCCGCTCGTGATGCGGGGTCTTGAACAGGTACACGTCGTTCTCCCCGAGGTTGAACGACGGGATCACCAACGGCACGATGCTCTCTCCCAGCAGCTTCTCGCCGAACGTGCGCTGCAGCGCCGCCTTCAACGCGGTTGCGCCGTACTTGGTGGCGAACGGCTGACGCGCCATGCGCCAGCGCATTCGGTTGGCGAAGATCCTGCGGTTCTCCGTGACGTAGAACTCGACGATCTCCTGCGGTGTCAGCCCCGCGCCGAGCCCGAGCGCGACGATCCCGCCGGTTGACGTGCCAACGACGAGGTCGAAGTGCTCCAACACAGAGCGACCCGTGTCCTGCTCGATCCCGGCCAGCAGCGCCGCGGTAAAGATGCCGCGGACACCGCCGCCGTCCAGCGCCAGGATCTGGAAACGGCGGGTCTCATCGTTGATGTGATCGGCGGCATCGCCCTCGCGCGGTCTCATTTAGGAAAATTGTACTACCTGTGGTACACGGCGCCAGCGACGAAGTCTCTATCCCTCCTATATTTGCGTTGAGACACGTCTTACGTCATATTCTTACTTCATGGCGACTGAAACGAAAACACGATCTGTACCGACGCGACTCGCGTCTGTTGTTGAGGCGCTTGAGCTGCGTCAGCCATCAGTGGTCACGCGCGCGACGCTCTCTGAGATCCTTCGCGAGGCTGACGCCACGCTAACGTCGGAGACGGTCGCCGAGCGGCTCGTCCGACTCGGCTGGTTGCTGCCATTGCGCACCCGCGATGCGTGGGAGTTCGCGCCCGGCGCGCGAGCGGGAAGCTTCAGCGGGGGCGATCCCTGGATCGAGCTACGCGCACTGCTCACCCACGATCCGGCTGCGCCGGTCGCCGTCGCGTTCGACTCTGCGGTGTGGGAGCTGGGACATGCCACGCACCAACCGACCCGGCCGGTCCTCGCGCACCGTCGAGGATGGCGCCTGCCGCCTTCTCTGGACGCGCGCGGGGTCACCTTTGACTGGAGGTTGCCGACACGGCAGCTCCGCGGCCTGCCGGTGTGGACCGAGGCCACCATCGTCGTCGCAGCAGCCGAGCGACCCGGTGCGCAGGGCAACTGGGCCAACGCCGACGACTGGCTTCGCGAGACGTTCCGCGCAGCCGATCTGGGGGCGGTCATCACCGAGGCACGTGGCCGGAGCATCTCAACGCTAGCCCGGCTCGGGTACCTCGCCGAATGGGCCCGGCGCGATGACGTCGCCGACGCGATCGAGGCCGAGCTGCCCTCTAGGCTGCCGGTGACATTTCTCGGTCCACGCGAGCGCCGACAACAGTGGCGCGGACGTTGGCACGTCTACGACGCGCTTCTGCCGCGGTGATCACACAGGGATACCTTGCCCGTCACTTCCAGGGACGCAGCGGCATGGCCGACCCTGCGCTGCTGGACGTGGCCCAGGACTACGCGCTCAAGCTGCTCCACGACGAGGGCATCTTCGACCTCGGGGCCGTACTCAAGGGAGGAACGTCGCTGCGGAAATTCCGTGCGGGCAACGCCGGACGGTTCTCCACCGACCTTGACTTCGCCGCCCCAGACGTCGACACGGCCGACTTGCTGCTCGACACGCTCGACGGCGCCGAGCTGTTCGACGTCCGCTTCACGCTCGAGCAGCGCGAAGCCACCCGCGCACGGCTATTGATCGACACACCGCTAGGTCGCCCCGCCATCCCAGCGCGAATCGAAATATCGCCTCGTCCCCTGTGGCTCCCCACGATTCCCACCGTGCCGATCGCCCTTCCGGTCCACGCCGGCTACGAGTTCGCAATGCCTGCAATCCCGGCCCCCGCGCTCGAGGAATCACTAGCCGAGAAGCTCGCTGCCTGGCGTCGCCGACGGAAGCTGCGCGACCTCTACGACCTTGACCTGTTCGGAGCCGGTCGCCTGGAGGAGGCCCTGATTCGCCGGCTGCTCGTCCTCAAGGTATGGCACGACGTCGTCGACGACGCGCTCGGGACGCGACCGTTCGACCCCGCCGAGATCATCGCCGAGGTGGACGCCCGGTCGCTGCCGCCGGAGGACATAGGCCTGCTCACGCGGCCAGTCGAACCGGACGTCTGGCTCGCACGCGTGCGCACGCGCTACGAGTTCTTGACCGCGCTCGACGAGGCCGAGCGACAAGTAGCCGCATGCAACCGTGGAGATCGCTACGTCGTTTCGCGGCTTGTGCTCGATCTAATCGAGCAGCAGTAGATCGGGCGCAACCATGAGGACGATCCCGTCAGTCAGGTTGAGAGAGCGGTTCCTGGTCATACCGCTCGGCATCTCACGAGCGCCCGCCGAAGGCGACGTGGCCGCGAAAACGATGCTGCAACGGTGCTGCAAATCGAACGCTACGGGCGGCATCTGGCGACTTCAGGTGGCGACTCGTGCCCAGATGCTTGTGACCAGGACTTGCCTGCATCCGCGCCATTTTTCGTACACTTCCAGGCAATCCGCCGATGTGGCCGAAGTTCGGGGCCGATTCACTCGTAATGAAGGGGTCCGGGGTTCGAGTCCCCGCGTCGGCTCTGGGAAGGTCCCGTAAATCGTGGCTTTGCTCAGTTTCGGGATGATCCTCAAGAGCAATCGTTTCCCGGATATTTCCCGGAGCAGGCGGAGGATCTGGGCCATGAGCATCGAGCGGAGGCGACCGTTGGGGTATGCCTTGACGGTTGAGCTCGCTCGCGGCGCGGTCTGGTAAGCGAAGTACCGGCTCCCGGAGGGCCGCCAGGTCCACAAGAGGCTCGGCCCCGTCGGGAGCGAGCACGGGGCGCCCTGCCGGCCTGCGGCGCCGTGCGGGTGGCCTCCGGCGCCGTGCGGGTGGGCTACGGCCCCGTGCGGGTGGGCTACGGCGACCAAGCCCTGGCGGGGGAGCGGCAAATCGCGACACCCGAGGAATGCTGACTCTGCTGCGACGCCGCCCTGCGAATCTGATCGACCTCTCAATGACCACCGCATGAGATGCGCGCATTCACGTGTTTCGGTGCGCGGCGGGAGATGCCCGTCGGAGCGGAGGCGCGGGTGCGGCTGGAGTTGCCTTTGCGCAGCTCCTATGTCAAGACCTGTTCGCTATTTGCGGGTTTCACCGGGTGCATGGCATGAGGCCTGGGGCGCCGACGGTGACCCTTTGGGAGCGTGAGGGAATGGGGGTCGGAGGGGTCCGGTCGAGGTTGTAGAGGAGGTGCCAGATCTGTCTGGCGATGTGGCGTTTGAGGCAGCGGATCGCCTCGAGTTTGGTTTTGCCTTCTGAGACTCTGCGTTCGATATAGGCGCGGGTCTCGGGGTCCCACACCATCCGGCCCAGCGCGATGATGTGGATCGCTCGGTTGAGTTGCCGGTCACCGCCGCGATGCAGCCGGTGCCGGATTGTTTTGCCGGAGCTGGCCGGGATCGGTGCCACGCCGGCGTGTCGTGCGAAGCATGCTTCGCTGCGGAAGCGTTGGGCGCCGGCGGTGCGGCCGATGATCACCGCGGCGGTGACGGTGCCGATGCTGCGCTGCTCAAGCAGCTGCGGGGCGTGCGCCTGGATCAGGGTGGTGAGCTCGGCGAACAGTTCCTTCTGTTCTTTCTCGATCTGGTTGATCCGCCGCAGCTGTGCCTTGGCGACCCGGAGCTCGACGCTGGCCGGCAGCTGCCCGAGCTGGCGTGCCAAGCGTGCCCTGATGCGCGGTCCCTTCAACGCGGCCGGTCCGATCTGCGCCTCTATGTCGGGGGCGATCCTGACCAGCAGCCACCGCAGCCGGCTGATCAGCCGGTTGCGTTCGTGCATCAGCTGATCGCGGTAGTCGCACAGCACCCGGATCTCGTGCGCCTGCTCATCCAGGAACGCGACCGGGAGGTTCTCGACACCCTCGCGGATCGCGGCCAGCGCGACAGCCCTAGCGTCGATCGCGTCGGACTTCCCCGGTGTTCTAGTCGCCTTGCGCGACTCGCCCGTGAGCGTCGGTGGGACACGGATCACGCGTTCTCCGGCACCGAGCAGCGCGCGCTCGAGCCGGCTGGTGACATGCCGGCAGTCCTCGACCGCCCACACGCGATCCTGGTCGACACCAGCAGCGAACCGCAGAGCGTTCAGCGCCCCATCGTCGTTGGCCTGCACTGTCGTCTCGGCCCGGCTCACGCCGGTAACCGCATCGAGCGCGACAAGCGTGTGCGTCCGCTTGTGCGCGTCCACCCCGATCACGATCATGTCTTTAGTCCCTTCGTTAGAAATGAGCTGACGAAGCGGACTGCCGGCGGACAACACCCAGTGGGGCTCTGGCAAGCTCCTATCAAGTCACGCCGGCGGTCCTCGGCCGGCGACGGGCGACACAGCGCAAACTGGCCAGACCCAAGGGTCGACAGTGGCAAAGAGAGTCAGCCCGCCGCCGCCCGAGAACCCAACCCCACCAGCCGGACGTCACCGATCCGGACTCGAGCTAATCACTGAGTGGCCGTGCGGTCACTTGCCGCTTGGTCGAGGCGAAGGCGACTATCGACGTTTTGCCCGCAATACGCGATACATACGTCGATAGTCCGCAGTTTGCGCCGACGCCCAGGGACACGCTCTTAGCCACATGAACGCAACCCGCGCATTGGAGGGAAACCTGAAGTTGGATGCCAGGCGCCCGCGGGATAACGAAGGCGGGGACCGAGCCGGGACTAGATCTGGATCGTTCCGTTGTCGTGGAGGGTCCAGTCTGGGTTGTGGGCAACCTCCCACACGTAACCATCGGGATCGGCAAACGCCCCTGTCGTGCCGCCCCAATCAGCGCGGCCAGAAGGACGAACAATGCTGCCACCGGCCCGCTCTGCATCCTCGAGCAGCGCTTGGACCTCTTCGGGGGTACGAACGTTATGCGCCAGCTCAATGCCGGGAGCCCCGTGCCCGCCGAGCGCCGTCCAGAAACCGAAGACCATCCCGCCAGCCTGGAAGAAACAGACCTCGTCATCGGGCTGATTTGCTCCAGACCATCCAAGCGCCTCATAGAAGCGGCGCGCCCGGGCCAGGTCGCCGACGCCGAAAGTCACACAGCTGATGCGCTGTTCCACGCCAAGAGCATCTCACAAGGTCGCATCGCACTGCGCTCCCACCAGCTGGTGAGATCCGCGCTGAGCAGGTCCCTTGACATGTGGAGGGGATGCTCGCGAGGTGGGCTACGCAGGTGCTGGTAGCGTGAAGGTCATGCCGATGGGTGAGAAGCCGGATGTCGTGGTGCCGTCGGATCAGGCACCGTCGTACCAGTTGGAGATCGAGGACATAACCGTCGGGGACGGAGACGAAGCGGTCGCGGGCCGGGTCGTCGAGGTCCACTATGTCGGTGTCTCTTGGACGACGGGGAAGCAGTTCGATGCGTCGTGGGATCGCGGCAGCACGTTCAAGTTCGGTTTGGGGAAGGGTCAGGTGATCGCCGGCTGGGATCAGGGGGTCGCCGGGATGAGGGTCGGTGGTCGCCGCCGGATCACGATCCCTCCGATGCTTGCGTACGGCAAGCGCGGTGCCGGCCGGGTGATCGGGCCGGATGAGACGCTTGTCTTCGTCGTGGATCTGTTCAGTGTGAGCTGAACAAGCTTGCTCCTCCAGCCTCGCTCGCCGTGCAAGGCGCGTCTCGTGCCCCGACTGCTGGGGGCTCGCCGGCATCCGAAACCAGGTCTGGCGAGAGTTGCGTTGACGTGGCAAACCACTCGCGCGGCTCGGTGCTGTCAGACGATCCCTTATCGCGGGAGCGCTAGCTGGATTCGTGCCGCTGCCGTATGACGAATCTGACAAGCCACCGGAGTCCGACGCTCAGCGCGAGCACCCCCAGGACCCCGATCAGCGCCACCGGGCCGGTGAACGCGAGCCCGACCATGACCAGCAGGCAGAGCAGGCCAGTAATCACCGCCCAGGCTTGTTCGACGCGGTCACTCACGCCGGGGAGTCTATGTCTCGGGGCGGGATAGCTTGCGTGGCAACGCGGTAGCGAAGGCGCATGCGCGCGGAGAATCGAACTTCCCAAACCCGAGAGCTAGAGAACACCGTCTTGCGCGCGGGCGTCTGGGACGCTAGGTCTTGGGAGACGAGTCGGAGCGGACGATGGTGAGGTACCAAGAGCCGCCTGCGATGTTCAGAGCCGCGATCACGAGAAACAGGACTGCCCATGCGTACGCGTCGTAGGAGAGGCAGATGACGCCTGCGACGCCAGCAACGCAGCCACCGGCAACCCGGATGATTCCGAATGCTCGGAGGTGGCGATACTCGTATGGGGCGATGACGCGTCGCATGCCGGACCGTGGAGGAGATGCCCACCACGCTCGCAGGCCTCTCGGAAAGACGCTGTCATCGGGTGCGTTCACAAAGGAGGCCCTTCGTCGATCGTGCTTCGACCGGCAACCGGAATCCTGGAATACCACCTTGATCAGCAGCGGTCAACCCGAGCGACTCGCCGCTAGGCTCGTGGAAGACGGAGTTGCATCATCACTATCGCGTTGCCACGGATCCGTCATCGCGGTTCCCGCGCACAGGGCGCCAGCAGCCTCGGCCTCTGACGAGGTCGCGCCGCCAGAAGGGGTCGCGGGAGTTAGGCCGCGGCGCGCAGCGCGTCGGCGATGACGGCTTCGACGTCTCGGCCCTCTCGCTGCGCTCGCTCGCTCAACGCAGTGAGGGTCGCAGCCGCCACCGGCACGGTGACGGTCACCTCGATGCCAGGGTTCCCCGCCTCGACGTGAACCGCAACCCCGGCGAGCTGGGCGTCGAAGGCGTCAGGCTCGTGATCGTGATCGTGCAGATCAGACATTGCTATCTCAATTCTGACGGGTCACTGGGCGTTTCGGTAGAGGCGGACCTGCACGTCGGTTGAGTCCCAAGCGGTCATCACATGCCAGCGACCGTGGTCGGTGCTGTCGCGTTCAGCCACGACGGTCAAGAACCTGCCGGCCCGCGTCGGGCCGATCACCCAGCGACTGTGGTCCGTGCGCGGATTGGGGTTCTCGATCCACACGACCGGCGTCGTCTGGAACACCTCTGTGACCTCGTCGACCGAGATTCCTCGCTCGGCGAGCTTGCGCAGCGCTTCCAGATTGAACTCGATGCTGAGGAACGGCACCGTCCGAGTATGCGGTCCCAACCGGACCGCATCAGCCTGCGCCGCTACACCCGTGCCAACCCGAAAGCACAACCGGCGCGTGCCTCGGCGACCTTCCCTCCTCTTCGCCAGGAACTGGAAAGCCAACGGGCCAACGCCAGCAATCAGATGCAGGATGCCTGAGGACGCTGTGCGGCCAGCAATGAAGAGCGCCGCAGATCAGCCGTTTTCGTTGTCGCGCGGTGGTGACCGCTTCGCTCCCGCTGAGGATCTCGCTCGCGCTCGATCAGGTGGTGGCGACGGCTGAGCTGCCAGTGTTCTGTTCAGCGCTTGGTCTCGTATCTGGTCAGGACCACTCCCTCGGCAAACTGCCGAGTTTCCACCAGGGTCAGGCTCACCCAGTCGTCCACCGTTGGGAAGAATGGCGTACCACCGCCCACCACAACCGGGTGGGTGACGATCGCGTATTCATCGATCAGGCCGGCCCGTATGGCTGCCGCGGCGAGCGTGGCGCCACCCACATCCATGGGACCCCCATCCTCAGCCTTCAGGCGAGTGATCTCGGTGACAGCATCGCCCGTCACCAGGCGGGCGTTCCAGTCCACCGGACTTGGCGCCGAGGAGAACACCACCTTGGGCATGTTCCGCCAGCGCCGCGCGAACTCGATCTCCGCCGCCGTGGCGTCCGGCCGCTGGTCGGCAGTCGGCCAGTGGGAACTCATCGTCTCCCAGAGCTTGCGACCGTACAGAGCAAGACTCGTCGCGCCCGCTCGATCGGACCACCACTGAAACAGCTCGGCGCTCGGGACACTCCACCCGAGATCGTCACCGGGAGCTGCGACGTAGCCGTCCAGGCTCACGTTCATGCCAAACCTCAGCTTCCGCACCGCGCCATTCTCCCACCGATGGGGGTGTCCGGTTTACACCCGAGCAGTCGAGACGGAAATGGGTGCAGTTGGCGCTGGGATGGCACACGGGCAACTCCCCACCCTCAGCGCGCCGAGGGGCAGGCTCAGTCGCTGGCGGGGAGCGGCTGAGCGCTCGTGAGGAAAGCCTCGACTGCGGCCGCCTCTCGCTCGAGCCTATGAGCGGTCTCGCTGTCGTGATCGCTCCAGAGCTGGAGTCGGACACGCTCGTTGGCCAGGGTCCACGTGCCGACGGCGCGCCCATCCACCAGGACGATGGCCCTGAAGATGCCGTTCGGGGTGATCACACGTGCGGGCTCGTCCAGCACCAGGTCACGCGAGCGCCAGCCGAGCAGCAGCGGATCGAATCCTCCCAGCAGTCTTGGCGGCGGCAGTGGCGACTCGCCGCACCCCTGGTGCAGATCAACTAGCCCGTCCTCACGCTCGTGCAGCTGCCGGCCAATCAGCCTGAACCCGGCGCGGGCATCGCGCAGGGGAAGCTGGGCCCACTTGGCCAGGTCGCGCTCGTCAGCTGGTCCGTGGGCGGCCAGGTAGCGCCTTGCCAGCTCTCCCAGGGCGACGTCGCGATCAATGCGAGGTCGATTGCCAAGCCAGTCTGCGGCGAGTACAAACGCATGCTCACCCTCCATCAGTGGGCCACGGACGATCATTCCGTCGAGCGTCGCGCGGAACAGGATTTGCGTCAGTGCCTCGCCGACCACAGGCACTCCGGCCGCCTCAAGCACCTCTCGCAATTGGCCGCGGGTCCTGGGTCCTTCAGCTCCAAGCAGCCTGTAAATCAACGAGACTCCCCGGTCAAGCTGTGCGGGACTGATACCGACGTTCCTGAGCTGCCGGTCACTGGTGGTGAGCAGCTGCGGCGTCGTGAGCGCATGCAGCAACGGCTCGTCCTCGGCGGCGATCAGATGCAGGGTGCCGCGGTTGACCCAGGTGATGACCAGCGACCGCTCGTCCGAGAGGGCCCGATCGACTTCTGAAGCGTGAGTGGCGGCAGTCCGCACGCGCAGCGCCAGCCGAGCCGCGCGAGCATCCTGCGCCTGCACGGCCAGGAGATGACGCGTCCCCTCAACAACGCCGGTTGCCGACGCGTCAATGAGTCGCTGCGCTTTCAACCGGAGCACGAGCAGAGATCGGTTCGCGGCTGAAAGCGATGTCACGGAGCGAGGATACGGGCCGCGTGATCCACGTCGTCGGGCGTGGCCGCGCGAGACGCTGATTCGTCGTCGTGACGAGACCAGTTCTGGAAGATCTTGCATAGCGCGCGTCCGATGCTGTACAGGTGACGTGCGGAGCGATGCTCCGGGCGAGCACGGAATCGTGGGCGGTCAGTGACGGCGCTGGCGCCAGGCAGCAACAACAGCCGCCGCAAGGCGTCCCCGCTCCCAGGCTGTCGCGGCCATCACCGGGCGAGTCCAATCAACTGACAGGATGTGTCGCAGAGGCAACGCCGGTCGTTGCGTGATGAGGAGGGATCTGCATGAGAACGAATTACTTGGCCGCACCCGAGTTCAGCGAGGCGTCCAGCCAGCTGGATCCGGCTCCGGTGTCGATCGAGATGGGCGTGGTGCGGCTTGAGTCGGGGCAGCTCTACGTGGCTGCTCGCACCGATATGGCTGCCTGCAAGGGGCGTATGTTCGAATGGTGGTTTCGCTTCGCGCCCGATACGCGCCAGTACCTGTGGTGGCATCCCACCGATCACGTGTCCTCGGCATGGCGCGAAACCTCGCCGTCCACCCACGTCGGCTCAACCCACCTGGTCGAGGAGCGGCTGGCAGGCAGCGAGGTGTACGCGCTGCAGATCCACTTCATCGATCCGCGCGAAATGTTCGGCACTGCCTACGATGACGCTGTGGCTGCAGGCGAGGTCTCTGCGGCCGTCTGCGCGCAGATCGGCATCGGCGATGACCCAGTGCGCGACAAACAGGGTCGCCCGAACATGGGGCGCATGAGCCATATAGCGCGCGACACCGAAGACGGAATGGTGCTGCGCAGCAGGTTCTGGTTGGGGTACGGCACCGGCCTGCCGGCGCAAGAGCTTGGACAGGTGATCCCTGACCTCCTTGGGCTTCAGTTGATGCGTCACGCACACACCGAGTTCAAGCACCTGGCTCGTTTTCTCCCCAGCCTTTACCGCGCCGAGAATCAGGAAGCGGAGCCCACCTCAGACCTCTGGTGATCCACTGAGGGCGTGTGACTAGGCGGCGTGAGAACCGTGTCGAGCTACGGACGAGGCGGTCTTCAACGCGTCAGCGCCCTTCACGACTCCTGCTATCTGGGAAGTCTCAGATGGTGACGGGCGTTGTGATGGGCTACAGCCTCATACACGGCTTGATCCAGAGGCGCGGCATCGAGCCACCTGGACGCGAGCGCGGAATCCTTGAACGGGTGATCGACTTTCAGGCTGGACGGCGGCCCCGGCGTGAGCCGGGCGGTGGTTGTCTGACTCACGCCACCGACTCACAGGCATCGCAGTCGCCGTTCCGAGCCGCTATTGCCGGCGCGGACGTCGACGCACTGATGGGTCACCCATCATCTCAGTCTGCCGTGAGATCGGATTCCCCACGCTTCTGGCAGCCCGCGTCGTGACTCGGGCTTGCGCGGTACCGTCTTGACCGTCTGCAACCCGCATTCCTCGGAGGAGCCGATGACGGATACCACCTGTCATATGTCGATATCGCTAGACGGCTTCGTCGCTGGACCTGAGCAGAGCCTGGAGAACCCGCTGGGACTGCGTGGTCGGGAGATTCACGGCTGGCACATAGGCGACGAGCGCGCCACTGATGCCGACCACACAGCTGCTGGCTGGTTGATGCGACCGCGTGGTGCGTATGTGATGGGGCGCAACATGTTCGGGCCGGTTCGCGGTGAGTGGGACGCGGAGTGGCGCGGCTGGTGGGGCCCGGAGCCGCCCTACCGCGCACCGGTGTTCGTGCTCACACACTACGCACATGACCCGATCGAGATGGAGGGCGGAACCACCTTTCACTTCGTCGACGGTTTCGAGACCGCGTACGCGCAAGCCTGCGCTGCAGCAGGTGCGGGTGGTGTAGACATCGCGGGTGGTGCGTCCACGGTCCGACAAGCACTAGCAGCGAACGTCATTGATGAGTTCATACTCGACATCGTGCCCGTGCTGCTTGGCTCAGGCGAGAGAATCTTCGATGGTCTCGAAACGTTCGACTTTGAGCCCGTCGAAGTGTTGCACTCGCCAATCGCGACGCACATCCGCTATCGCCGTTCCCGCTAGCCGAGCCGGGTGGCCAGCGCAGCGTCGCGAGTAGATCGTTCGCGTGGCAGCCGAGGCTCTCTCGTGTCGGGCATGGGCATCACACTGTTCGTGATGGACACATCTGGCTCGCTGACCGATGTTCCCGGGGTGCGTGTCGGTCACCTAACCGACCTGAGCCGATCTACCGGTGTGACCGTCGTCGTGTTGCCGGAGGGCAACATCGCGTCTGGCGAGGTGCGCGGCGGGGCGCCCGGCACGCGGGAGTTTGATCTGCTCGCGCCGGAGCGAGCGGTCCGGAGCGTCGATGCGGTCGTCCTGAGCGGAGGCTCCGCCTTTGGTCTTGCCGCCTGTGACGGGGTGATCCGCTGGTGCCAGCAGCAGGATCGCGGCGTCAGGACCCCGGCCGGGCGGGTGCCGATCGTCGTCGGCGCCGTCATTTTCGATCTTCTGACCGGCGATCAGCGTGCGAGCCCGGATGCTGAGGCGGGATATCGCGCGGCGCAGTCAGCCCACGGTGGTCCGGTGCAGACCGGACAGGTCGGTGGGGGGACTGGAGCGATGGTCGGTCACGCCCGCGGGACACCACGTCCGGGTGGGGTTGGAAGTGCCTCTGAGCGCGCCGGCGGCCTGATCGTCGCGGCGTTGCTCGTCGTCAATGCCTATGGCGATCGTGCCGACCCGAACCGGTCATTGGACGAAGTCGTCTGGCCGACCGTCGTTGCTGGCAGCCTGCACACCACGATCGGGGTGATCGCCACCAACGCGCAGCTCGACAAGGCGGGCTGCTTGCTCCTGGCCCAGAGCGGACACGACGGGATCGCGCGGGCGATCGAGCCATCTCACACGCTGGCCGATGGTGATGCCCTGGTCGCGGTCTCCTGCGGAACAGTCGACGCGCCGCTTGAACAGGTGCGTGCCATGGGCGCGCGCGCCGTCACCGCAGCAGCGCTATCAGTGTTGAACTCACCGGACTCACGGACGGAAAGCCCACACGCTCATTTGGCGTAACTCAGTCAAGGGGGCGAGGGGCGGGCAGACCACTCGCCGCGCGAGGCGCGCATCTGCATGTGTAAGAACCGCCAAGTTTGCTGCCTGGCGGCGTCCTTGTCAGTTCCGTCCCGATAAACGCACTTCTGCCGACAACTTCGAGGGTGAGCCCTCGAAGTTGTCGGAATCGTCCCGCGACTACTCGCTCAGCAGCTGACGCAGGAACGCTTCAGGGTCGTCGAGGAACCCGCGAGTTAGCTTCACGGGTTCGGAGCTGTCGTACTCGATCATCTCCACACCCGTGTCCGAGCAGCTGTAGATCGTCGCGTCTGGGTAGGCGAGCACGATCGGCGAGTGCGTCGCGATCACGAACTGGCAGCGGGCTGTCACGAGTTCATGGATGCGGCGCAGGCAGGTCAGACAGTTCTGGGGCGATAGGGCGGCCTCAGGCTCGTCCATGATGTAGAGACCCTGCGGCCCGAAGCGGTTGAGCATGACCGCCAGAAACGACTCGCCGTGCGACTGCTCATGCAGAGACCGGCCGCCATAGGCGCCGAGCGCCCGTTCAGGAGCGTCCAACTGCTCAAGGTAGGTGCCTGTCGTGAAGAGGCTCTCGGCTCGTAGAAAGAAGTCCGTCCGTGGCCGTCGCGGGCCGCGGACCAGACGGATCGCATCGGCGAGCGGTGAGTGCGAATCGCGGGTCGCGAACGCGAAGTTGGAGCTGCCGCCCTCAGGGTTCATGCCGGCCGCGATCGCGATGCCCTCCAACAGCGTCGACTTGCCGCTGCCGTTCTCACCAACGAGATAGGTGACCTTGGGATGAAGCGCAAGCCCCTCCGCGAGCGACTGGACCACAGCTAGATCCCACGGGTACCCGACGCGCTCATCGGTGCCGCGTGCAGGAACGAGTTCCACAGCTCGGATGAAGGAATCATCCATCCGACGCAAGGCTAGCTACGACAAGCAAGCCAGACATTCGCGCAACGCCCAGCGTGATAAGCGCCACCGCGGGTCCGCTGAACCCGCATCGGCGTATCCTCGCGAGCCGAGTTCGAAGGTTCAGTAGCCCGTGACCGTTCTCTGCTCAGAACAAAGAAGTTGAGGAAAGCCCATGTCTGATCCGATGGTGCCGCTGCGAGAGCAGGACGTTGACCCCGACCCGTTGCGGCAGTTCGCAGCATGGTTTCAGCAGGCCTGCGACTCCGGGGCACCACAGCCGGAGGCGGCGGCGGTGGCGACGGCCTCGGCAGAGGGTGCTCCCTCAGTGCGATTTGTGCTCGTCAAGCAGTTTGATGAGCGAGGGTTCGTGTTCTTCTCAAACTACGAGAGCCGGAAGGGCAGGGAGCTCAGCGAGAATCCGCGTGCGGCGCTGCTGTTCCATTGGGATGTGCTTGCTCGCCAGGTGCGCATTGAGGGGACCGTTGAACGCACCACTCGCGAGGAGTCAACTGCCTACGCGCACAGCCGCGCCCGCGGGAGTCAGCTGAGCGCGCTCGCCTCGCCCCAGAGCCGGGTGGTTGAGAGCCGTGAGTGGCTTGAGCAGCGGGTCGTCGAGCTTGCCGAGCGCTACCGCGACCAGGAACTGCCACTGCCCGACACCTGGGGCGGGCTGCGGATCATCCCCGCGAGCTATGAGTTCTGGCAGTTGCGCCAGGACAGGCTCCACGACCGGGTCAGATATGCGCGTGCTGGTGAGACGGGGTGGCGTATCGAGCGCCTGGCGCCCTGAGCGCCCGTAACGCGCCGAGGCACTGGCCGGGCTAATGGCCGTTTCGCAACGACCGATGCCTCGGCTCGTGTGTCCCTGTCACCCGCGGTAGATGGTGACCGGGACGCCTGGCCTGATCCAGCGCGCGAGCCAGGTGATCGAGGAGGCGGCGAGCCGGACGCAGCCGTGCGACTGAGCGTCGCCGAGCGTCCCGCCGAGGCCGTCACGGCCGTGAACGGCGATCTGCCCAGGGCCGCCATCGAAGCTCAGCAGCACGTTTGACCTTGCGCTGAGCGCGAGCGCCTCCGGGCCGCCCGGGTCCCAGCTCGGCATCCTCATCGTCTCCTGCACAAAGAATGAGCCCGTCGGCGTAGGCGTTGATGGTTTGCCCACCACGGCGCGAAACGACCGCAGCCGGCGGCCGTCGAGGTACACCACCAGCCGACGGCTCCGCAGATCGATCAGCAGATGCCATGCTGTTATCTCGAGCCGCGCGCGATCTCTCTGAATCCAGCCGGTCAGGCCGTTGGGGCGCCCGGGTAGACGGACCTTCAGCCACCTGCCGCCGCTGGAGTCGGTCGAGCGGGCCAGGACCGGAAGGGTCGTGCGCTCACCGGTGAGCGGTTGCCGCGAGGGCACGTCCGCCACCATCTGCGCTCCCCGATGCGGCGCGCGCAGCGCGCGCTGACGGGCAAAGAGCAGCACCACGGTGCTCTGCGGTGCCACGGTCGGGGTGGCAGCTGTGCTCGCAGCGCCGGCTGAAGCCCCAGGCAGCGCCAGCAGGCAGACGCCGCAGATCAGCGTCACAGCGGAGCCGAGTCTCAGTGACATCGCGAGCTGGTGGCCAAGCGTTGAAGGGGGAGTCATGATCGCGTGCGGGCGGTCCCGGCGACGTCTATCGCCGGGACCGCCCGCCCTCCGGCTCAGCCGGTGAAACGGCCGCTCGCGGTGGCGCTCTTGCTGCTCATGGTGAGGAAGCCGAGCTTCGTCAGCGCGGCAGCGGCCTCGCCTGCCGTCAGGGCCTTTGGTCCAAAGGCCGGCAGGACCGCGGTGCCGTTGGGCAGGATCGCGTCGAGGAACGAGTAGTGGGTGGCCTCGTTGGCCGCGACACCCGCGGCGGTTACCCTCAACTCGGGCGAGCTGAACTCCTTGACGGCACCCATGTAGGTGGCCACGAACGCACTCTCCAACTCCACAGCTGTCCTGACCAGCGCCAGCTTGCTGGAGACATACATGCTCGGGACCGTGAGCATGAAGCCGGTCGGTGTGTGCTTCGGTCCGAGTGCATCCTTCCAAGCCTTCTGATGCGCTCGCTCGTCCCGATAGGCGGCCTCAAAATAGGTGCGGTTTCCCGGGTCCAGGTTGAGTTTCTTGAAGTACGTCTTCAGGATCGCGCCATAGATGGTGACCGCGAGCGTCTCGGCGATGTATCCGGTCTGTAACACCGTGATGTCGCTCTTGGTGCTCTTGGCAAAGGCCACTCCGTCCATCGTGGCAAGGGCTCCGCTCGCGCCCATCAACACGACGCTGCCCTTGGCCGCATTGCGAATGAACCCGCGGCGGTTCACCCCGACTGGTTGGCTGCTCTCCGACATAGCTGTCTCCTCTGATCCGTACGGTGGTCAACATGACGGTGACGACCCGGCCGGTGGTCACCGTCATGCCGACGCATGTTCATGTCTGTGTCACTCGGGGCTGACCAGGTCGCGTGGACGACCTCCTGGGCTCGCTCAGGACAGGAAGCCCAGTTGCTTCAGTGTCGAGGCGGCCTCGCCTGCAGTGATCGCCTTTGGCCCAAAGGCCGGCAGCACCGCGGTGCCGTTGGGCAGGATCGCGTCAAAGAACGAGTAGTGGGTGGCCTCGTTGGCTGCGACACCCGCGGCGGTTACCCTCAGCTCGGGTGAGTTGAACTCCTTGACGGCGCCCATGTAAGTCGCCACAAAGGCCTCCTCGAGGGCGACGCCGGTGCGGGCCAGTGCGTCCTTGCTGGCAACGTACTTACCGGGAACGGTGAGATTGAAGCCGGTTGGCGTGTGCTTCGGTCCAAGCGCATCCTTCCAAGCCTTCTGATGCGCGCGCTCGTCCCGATAGGCGGCCTCAAAGTAGTTACGGTTACCTGGATCCAGCTTGAGTTTGTCGAGGTAGGTCTTCAGGATCGCGCCGTAAACAGTGACCGCGAGCGTCTCGGCGATGTAGCCCGTCTGTAGAACGGTGATGTCAGTCTTGGTCGTCTTGGCAAACGCCACGCCCTCCATTGAGGCCAGGACGCTGCCACCGGCAACGAGCATGACACTGCCCTTGGCTGCATTGCGAATGAACTGGCCGCGTGCCATTCCCTCGGTTGAGCCGGACACGCCGGCGGACTTACTCAACTCAGTCATGATGCTCCCTTGGGTAGGACGGTTTATCCAACTGTTGCGGTCTTACGCAGCTGCGGCACGCTTGGATCACCACCTGAGCCGAACGCGGCTCCGGGGTTGTCTGCAGAC
>JAKAED010000079.1 GCA_021820105.1 Actinomycetes bacterium
ACCAAGGTGAGCTCGAGCGCAGGGGGTCTATGCAACCCGCGTGCACTCCACCTTCACGTGGCCGACGCCAGTTGTCCTCACGCTTCGTGAGGACAACTACCGCGACCGCCACGACCGTCAGCCCGGCAACGCATGTAACCATCAGCACGGAAAGCGGTTGAGGCAACAGCTTGGAGGTCAGGGCGCCGACCGGTACCACCGCGCAGCCAATCCACGCTATGAGCGAGATCCGTGATTGCCGGGCCAGCAGGTAGTACACGAGCAGGCTCAGAACCGCCAGCAGAGCTCCCTCCAGCGAAAGGATCGAAACCAGGCCGACGGCCCCCTGAAAGCGCGAGCCGAACATCACGCGGACCACAAGTTGCGGCTCCAAAACGATTCCCGCAGCTGTGCCAGAAGCAAGGAGCACGGTAAGCCCCACCGACCAGGCGAGCAGCCGCGTGTCATCTCTGCCTTGCTTGAATGCCTCCGCGAAACGGGGAAACGCGACAAGCGCGACCGCCCCTGGCGTGAACATCGCCATCCGCGCCACCGTTGCGGCCGCCGCATAGGTTCCAGATGCTGTGCGACCCATCACGTGCTGCGCAACGAGCGTATCGATGCCAGCAAGAACGGCCATCCCTACGAGGGCACCAACCGAAAGAAGCCCCATCCGAGCTGAGATGCGCAGCACAGGCCCACTGGGGCGGACAACCTGCTCACGCAAGGCATAGATACCGGCGGCAAGAGACACGAGCGCGCCAAACACTGTGGACAGCATTGCCCCCGCGACCCCAAGCGGCCCCGCGAGCAACACGCCCGCAAGCAGACGGACGATGCCGTTACCGCTGAGCAGCACGGCACCAGCCGTCGCGAACCTCTGCTGCCCAAGCAGCAGCCCAAACGGCACGGCCGCAGCCGCCGCAAGGCCGAACCACACTGCCAGGAGCACCGTCGAGAACATCGACCTTATGTGAAGAAACCCCTTGAGCAGCGGGGCGCAGGCGAGGCCCACGACAAGTATCACCGCCGCCACCGCTAGACCATCGAGGATGATCCGGCGAGCATCGGAGCTAAGGGGAGCTGCGGCTTGAGAATGTGTGGCTGCAGCCTGAAGAGCCCCGAGAGGAATCGAAACAATACCGCCCACTACCAGCATAGATGCCAGCGATCCATAGCTGGAGGGGCCGACCAGACGAGACGCGACCACGTGAAACCCAAAGTTCGCGAGGTTCAGCAAGGTACTGGCGGCGAAGAAAACAAGTGCTCCGCGGTTCGCCGCAGCGATTGGCAAGTTGGGCTTCCAGAGGAGCCCGAGGCGGCCTCCAAACCGTTCCTCCGAAGGCGAGTTGTCCGACGTCCGGAGCCGCATCAGCGGCTAACCCAAAGCAATGCGGCACGCGCTGCGTCAGCGACTGTCGACTGACTCCTAGGTGCTCCGTCCACTTCGCCCCATCGATCTTCGCTCGGGCTCGACGCGGCCAGACTTTGGCGTGTCGAGCGCCACGAGGCTACCCCTCATTGACGTTGAGTTCAGACCACACACTCAGGTTTTGAGGATACGGCCTTTGTTGACAGATGCAATTTAAGTGAGTCCCCGGATGGAGGCCCAATCAAGTTCGGTTTTTCACTTTCGGTTTCGGTGTTCTGGTCAGGCTCAGCAATCAGCCTGAGTCGCGTAGCCCCACAACGTCAGTGACTGGAGGGTCGAGAAAGGGCTCATCGATGCCTCACGCCCAGCCCGAACGACGCGACGCGTTCGCCGATGCCTTCTATGACAAGGGAGGTGGTGCCTGTGCCAGCCAGCTAGCTCAAAGATGTAGCGAGAGTTCGGGCTGCGGCGCGTCGCCAATCGCGGCAGCTGCCGAAGGACCCGGGGTTCACCGATGAAGTCGGTGGCCTAACCGATAAAGAGTCACGGCACTATAGGGCTCGATCCAGCAGCTCAAACAGGGCCACGAAGTGGCGCTCGGCGGCCGCCTCGTTGTAGGCGCCCTGGTCGGCCATGGTGTAGCCGTGCATCGCGCCCTCATAGACCTCGGTGGTGTAGTCGATTCCGGCCCGCTGCATCGCGTCGTTGAGCGTCTGGATCTGCTCGGGATTCATGCTCTGATCGTTGTCAGCGTGTCCCCAATAGACGCTGGCCTTTACCTCCGGTGCCCGCAGGTGCGGGCTGTCATCACCCTCGGTGACCATTCCGCCCGTGTGGAATCCGCCCAGTGCGGCGACCCGCTCCGGGTGGGAGGCGGCTATCTGCCAGCCGTGGCGCCCGCCCATGCAGTAACCGGTGATCCCGACCCGTCCGGGCACGAGCTCGGCGAGCTTGGCCAGGTAGGCGCCGCCGTCGGAGGCCATCGCCTCAGGAGTGAGTGCCGCGGCCAGGGGCCGGAGCGTCTCCATGAATTCCGCTCGCTGCGCGGGATCGGCGAGGTTCACATCCGGCCACAGCGGTGCCCGCCCGGCTCTGTAGAAGATGTTCGGCGCGAGCACCACGTAACCCTGGGCGGCGATCCGATCAGCCATCTCCTTGATCCTTGGCCGCAGGCCAATCGCGTCAATCACGAACAGCACTCCCGCACGGGCGCTGTCATCCTCGGGTCTGGTCAGGTAGCAGTCGGCAACCCCGTCCGGGGTCTCAACGTCGATCATGGAGCTGTTCATGTGAACAGTGTCGCGGAAAGTCGATGCGCCAGCGTAATACCAATCAGATGGTCAGGCCGGCCTCGTACTTCAGCTTCGTGGCGATGTCGTACGGATATACGTAGAGCATCAGCTTGCCGACACGCGCGCTGGCGATCGGCGGTCCGAAGGCTCGCTCGCGTCTGCGGATCTGGCGGGCGGTGGGGTTGATCACCAGCATGCTGCGCACGTTGCCGTGAGGCTTGTCCCAGTTCGAGATCGAGATCTCTCGGAAGGTGCACATCATCCGCGGGTCGTAGCTGCAGCGTTGGATCGGGTAGACCTTCACCTTGAAGTTGGACTCCCACATCAGGTCCAGAGAGTCCCAGTAGAACCCGTAGCCCACCGCCACATGCTCACGCTTGGCGAACGCTGCGACACCGCGCGCGACGCCGGCTGTCTGATAGCCCTTGGCCATCTCCTTGACGCCGATGGAGAACTGAAACAGGGCGCTGAAGATGAACAACGATGCGCCCGCGGTCACCAGCACCCGCCAGCCCAGGCCGCGCTCGATCATCACCGGCAGCAGTGCGGCGATTGCCACATAGGGACCTAGCAGATAGCGCCCGTCGGTGGTCCAGGGGTTGGGCGATCCGATCATGAACACCAGCAGCCCGACACCCAGAACCGTGATCCAGAAGGTCGTGTGGACAAAGCGCTCACCGACGACGTCACCGCCACCCGCCGCCCTCGGCAACGAGTTGGCGATTCGGCGTCGGACCGACCAAACGACCGCCGCCAGCGCAGCGAACAACAGCACGGCGCTGCTGAGCTCGAGTTCGGAGCGGAAGCTCACGACCTTGCCGTAGAAATCCCCGGCCGTCAGGGAAGGCAGCGCACGCAACAGCGTGCCCAGATTCCCGACCAGGCCCGCCGGCGTCGTGAAGGTCAGGAACTGGTGGTAGGAGGGACCGAAGCCACGGATTCCCTGGGCGTGCATGATCGCCGCAAAGAGGACCGCCGTGAACAGCGTCGCCCCCAGCGCTCCGATGCCAAAGGCGGATACCCGACCGGCGCGGTCGACGGGACCCCGCCAGGCGGCCAGTGCCGTGACCACCACCAGCGGCGCCACCCCCCAAGCAAGGTAGAGGTTGTCACCGGCCAGTGGTAGACCGCCGACGACTCCGAGTCCGACGGCAACAGCGGCCAGGCGCGCATTTGAGATCTGCGCGATGCGCGGGACGACCCACACCAGCGCAGCGCCGACCACAGCCGCAGTGATCAATGAGTTCGCGTGCGCATCCATCGCCAACACGGTTGCCAGTCCGCCGGCAACCACCGTGGCGGTGCCGCCACCACCGAAGCAGACCAGCACAGCTCCGACCACAGCCGCAGACCAGCGTCCGAAGGCTCGCAGCGTGGACCAGAGGACAGCGGCCAGACCCACGACTCCGAAGAGGACCGGCGCCAACACCCAGATCTCCCGGTAGAGGGGAAGCGAGCGAGTCAGCAGCGTGAACGCCATCGTCTCGTAGTGCGGGTAATCGCCGGTGGTCAGCAGCGCGCCAGGCGGTGCGTGCATGCTCATGTGGGCCAGAACGGCGTCGATCTCGCTATCGCTGCTGAGCCAAACGCTGTCAAGGACCTGGCGGAGGTTCAGCACCAATGCGCCCAGGTAAAGGACGCCGAGCAGCACCGGAGCCCACCACAGCCACTTCAGTGACGGACGCGGAGGTCTTAGTCCGCGCAGGGTTGTGTCAGCAAGCAGGCGCCGGCGCCGGGGCGCGTCCAGTTTTAGAGGTGTGGTACTCATTGGTTGCTGTTCGAGGAACCCCGCCGAGAGTAATCTCGTCAATCCAGCTTCAGGCCCCAACTGCTCCGGCGCTGGAAAATGTACTGACTCGCTGTGATTTCAGGTAGGGCCGATGCTGCTTCTGTTCGACATCGACGGCACGCTGGTAAGGGGAGCTTCGGGCGCCCACGCCGCCGCTCTGTGCCAGGCGCTTAAAAACGTACACGGTGTTGACGTCAAAGGGGTGAAACTGGCCGGAAGTGCGGCGGGACGGACCGACGGGGAGATCGCGCGTATGTACCTGCTCGAAGCGGGCGTATCAGCCGAGCGGATTGACGCCCACGCCGCGGATGTGCGCGACGAGTGCTGCCGGATCTACGCCACCGATTGCCCGGCAGATCTGACCTCGACCGTGATTCCGGGCATCCCACGACTGCTTGAGTCACTCTCCGCTGATGGTCGCTTCGAGTTGTCGCTGGTGACCGGCAACTTCCAGGCCGTGGCACGCGTGAAGCTCAGAGCGGCCGGGCTCGCGCGCTGGTTCCCGGCAGGGCAGGGCGGCTTCGGCTCCGACTCGGAGGATCGCGCAGCGCTTCCGCCGATCGCGCGCCGGCGCGCGGGCGAACGAGCCGGGCTCGGACACTCCTGGCCACGAGCGTCGACGCTCGTGATCGGCGACACGCCCAGGGATATCGCCTGCGCTCATGCCGACGGTCTGCGCTGCATCGCAGTGACCACCGGACCCCATCCCCGCGGCGATCTGGAACGGGCCGATGCCATCGCCGAGGAGAGCTCCGCTCTGCTGGCGGCGATCGAGTCGCTCACCGCCCAGCTCTGAGTTTCAGCTTCAGTGACCGCTCGCACTGCCTGCCGCGTCACCTGAAGGTGCCAGAGGCAGCTCGGGCTCCGGTGTCTGCAGCGGGAAGTGACACGCCGCCTGGTGGCTCTGACCGAACCTGCGCATCGGCGGCTCGACCTGGGCGCAGATCTCCTGAGCAAGCGGGCAGCGGGTCCGGAAGCGGCAGCCCGATGGTGGATTGATCGGGCTTGGTAGCTCGCCGCGGATCGCCACGCCCCGCTTGGCCTGCTCAACCGCCGGGTCGGGAACCGGAATCGTCTTGATCAGCGCCTCGGTGTAGGGGTGAGCAGGACGACGGTAGATGTCGTCGCCGGTGCCGACCTCAACCAGCTTGCCCAGGTACATCACCCCGATCCGGTCGGCCAGGTACTTGACCACCGCCAGATCGTGGGAGATCACAACCGACGCCATGTTTCGCTCGGTCTGCAGACGCTTCATCAGATTCAGCACCTGGGAGCGAATTGAGACGTCAAGCGCACTGACCGGCTCGTCAGCAACCATGATGCGCGGCTCCAGGGTCAGCGCGCGGGCAAGGGCGATCCGCTGTCGCTGACCACCCGAGAACTCGTGCGGGTAGCGTTCGAGGGCATTCAGCGGCAGGCCGACCTCACTCAACAGGCCACGCACGCGGTCATCCTGCTCACGGGTTGATCCGACGCCCTGGATCTGAAGCGGCTCACGCAGGATCGCGCGTACACGCATGCGCGGGTCAAGCGATCCATAGGGATCCTGGAACATCATCTGGACAGTCCGCCGGGCCCGACGCAGTTCGCCCCCGCGCTTACGGAAGATCTCCTCGCCGGCGATCCGGATCTGCCCTCCATCCGGTTTCTCGATGCCGACGATCAGCTTCCCGAGCGAGGTCTTGCCGCAACCGGACTCACCCACGAGCCCAACCGCCTCACCGGCCCTCACCTGCAGCGTGACGTCTGAGACGGCCTTGACTGAATTGACCTTCCGCTTGAGCATCGTCCCGGCCGTGACGGGATACTCTCGGACGGCGTTGACAACCTCGAGCAGCGGTCCGGCGCCGTTCTGAACCACCGGGCCAGCGACGGTTGCAGCTGGCCCAGCCGGTGCTGGCTCGCGGGTGACCGACACCCGCGTTCCCGTGGATGCTGAAACTGCCACGGCCGGCCCGTCCACCGGATGCCAGCAGGCGAACTTGTGATCTGAATCACCGCTCAGCGGGGGCTCCTGCGCGCGGCACTGATCGGTCGCAAACTGGCAGCGCGGCGCGAAGCGGCATCCCTGTGGTGGGTCGGTCAGGTCCGGTGGCAGTCCAGGGATCGACAGCAGTGGCCTACCCGGGTCGGATTCGAGCCGCGGGATCGAACCGAGCAACGACTGCGTGTAGGGGTGACGCATGGAGCTGAAGAGCTCCTCGCTCGGCGCGGTCTCAACGATTCGGCCCGCGTACATGACGTTGATCCGTCGTGAGCGGCCGGCGACCACGCCCATGTCATGGGTGACGAGCAGGGTGGCCATGCCGAGCCGCTGCTCCAAGTCATCAAGCACGCTCAGGATCTGGGCCTGAATCGTCACGTCAAGCGCCGTGGTCGGCTCGTCCGCCAGCAGCACCCGCGGTTCACACGCCAACGCGATGGCGATCATCACCCGCTGGCGCAGGCCTCCCGAGAGCTGGTGAGGGTAGTCGCTGAGGCGCTCGCGCGGGCGGGGCAGACCCACGAGCTCAAGCACCTCCAGCGCGCGATCCAGTGCCTCCTTGCGACTCACGCCGCGGTGCAGCCGGACCGGTTCCGATACCTGCTCGCCAATGGACTTGGTCGGGTTCAGTGACGAGAGCGAGTCCTGGAAGATCATCGCAATGTCGTTGCCGCGGATCCTGCGCAGCTCCCGCTCGGGAAGCCCAACCAACTCCTTGTCGCCGAGCTTGATCGAACCCTCGGTCACATGGCCGCCGGTGGGCAGCAGACCGAGCACGGACAGGCCGAGCATCGACTTGCCGCAGCCCGACTCCCCGACGAGCCCGAGCGTCTCGCCCTCCCCGATCTCCAGGCTCACGTTGCCCACTGGTTGAACGGTCGCCCGAGAAAGCCTGATCTCGGTGCTCAGATTCTCGACCTTGAGTGCGGGTGCAGCCATGCTCGGTGGTTCTCCTGTTCAGCGCCTCTGCAGGCGCACGTCAACCGCGTCCCGGAGCGCGTCGCCAACAAGATTGAAGGCCAGCACTACAAAGACCAGGCAGGCTCCGACCGGATAGACGAGCCACCAGTAGCCGTTTTGAACGTAGGTCTGGGCGTTGCCGAGCATGTCCCCCCAGGACGTGTGCGGCGGTGTCAGTCCCTCCCCCAGCACGCCGAGGTAGGCGAGTGAGAGGATCGAATCGGCGATCAGGAAGGTGACGTTGACGATCGTCACAGACATCGCGTTCGGGATCAGATGGCGGTAGATCAGCCGCGCGCGACTCGAGCCCATCGTCTGCGCCGCCAGCACGAAGTCACGGGTTCTGAGGGTCAGCACCTCCCCGCGCACCAGGCGAGCGGGAACGAGCCACGTGAAGACTCCCAGGATCAGGCTGATCTCGACCACGGTTCCGCTGTACTTGGTGGCGATCACCAGCACGATCAGCAGGAACGGGATTGAGAGCAGGATGTCCACGAACCGCATCAGCAGGCCGTCGACGAAACCGCCGACGAGCCCGGAGATTGCCCCGTAGAGCGTTCCGATCACGATCGCCACACCAGAGGCGAAGCCGCCCACCTCAAAGGCCGCCTGGCCGCCGACCATGATGCGCCCGAGCTCATCAAAGCCGTTCTCGTCGGTGCCGAGCAGGTGCGAGCCGCTTGGCGGAAGGTTCGTGTTGAGGATGTTCGTGTAGGTCTGATCGGTGTGATAGAAGAGCGGGCCGAGGAAGCAGAACAGGACCAGAAGCAGCAGCAGCGCGAGGCAGATGACCGCCAGCCGATTGCTGGCAAACTCGCGCAAGGCCAGCCGCCAACCGCTTGCGATCGCCTGAACCTCGCCCCCATCCGGAGTGAGCTCCGACAGACCCCTTGATGGCCCGGGGACGGACAGTGCAGCTGTCCCGAGTTCCTCGAGTTCCTGCGAGCCGGTTTTGCGTGGCTCAGTCAAGGCGCACCCTGGGATCGGCAGTGGCAATGGCCAGGTCCGCGATCAGGTTACCCAGGACGGTCAGGATCGCGCCCACGAGCACGTAGGCCAACAGGATGTTGTAGTCCTCATTCCCGAGGGCGTTGTAGAACAGCAGCCCCAGGCCTGAGTAGTTGAACAGGTACTCAATCAGCAGGTTGCCGGCCAGCAGGGTCGGGATCGAGAGACCGACGAGGGTGATCACCGGGAGCGAGGCGTTGCGCAGCAGGTGCCGGAACAGCACAGCCCGCTCAGAGAGCCCCTTGGCGCGCGCCAATCGGATGTAGTCCTGAGCCAACTCATCCAGCGCCGAGGAGCGCATGTAGCGGCTGAAGCTGGCCACGTTCAGCAGCGCCAGCGTGACGATCGGCAGGCACAGCTGGCGTGGGTGGGTGATCGCCTGCCAGGCGGTGGTGATGTTGTCCCCAACCCCGACGGGAAAGATGTTCAGATCCAGCGCAAAGAGCTGAATCAGGATCAGACCGAGGAAGAACGACGGCATTGAGTAGAGCGTGAAGTTGATCGCTGTGGCCGCATAGTCACCAGGGCTGTTGCGCTTGACCGCCTGAGCGATTCCGAGCGGAACGGCGATGATCAGTGACAGCACCAGCGCCGCCCCCGACAGGTAGGCGCTGCGGCCCACATCCTCGTTGAACAGCGCTGCGACGCTCTGGTTGAGCTTGTAGCTGTAGCCGAAGTTGAGCTGCACGAGGTTGCCCAGGTAGCTGAAGAACTGGACGATCTCAGGGCGGTCATAGCCGTGCTGTTTGTTCCATGAAACAACGGCTGCGTGCGTCGCCTTGGTTCCCAGCACCGCGTACGCGGGAGTGGGTGACAGGAAGTGCAGGATTGCGAAGGAGACGGCGGTCACGCCGAGCACAACGATCACCGCAGTGATCAGTCTGCGAACGATGTAGCCGAGCATCTGGGCCTGATGTTAGGAGGGGTCGAAGCTCTTGGGGGCGGGCGCAGGCGCCCGCCCCCAATCGCAACGTGCTTTCAATTTGACCGTTACTTCTTGTTCACCCAGAGGAACTGGAACGCGTAGTTCTGCTGGGTCATGGTCAGGAAGCCGTTCTGCGTGCCTCCGACCTTCTTGCTGACTGAAGTGATCCAGTCCTGGTCAGGCATGTAGAACACCGGATACTGCTTGGCGAAGTAGCTCACCTCGTTGGCGATTGCCTTCACGCTCGGGCTGGTGGTCGAGGCATGCATCAAGGCGGTCGCCTTGGGATCGTTGTAGGAGCCCATGTTGAGCGCGCCGGTCGGCGTCATGACGCCGTCCTGCGTCGGGTAGTAGTCGGTGTAGATACCGCCGTAGTTGTTGACGCCCCAGTCGTTGACGTACTTGGCGGCGGCCGGGTTCTGGTTGTTGTAGTTGGACGTCAGGAAGTTGAACGTCTTGCTGACCAGCGTGACCGTGATCCCGGCTGCCTTCTTGGCCTCACCGGCAAACGCGCTTGACTCCAGCTCACCCACCGAGGAGACGTTCTTGGGCAGGTTGGCCCAGACGAACTTGATCGGCGTCCCCTTGGGGATGCCTGCGCCGCACTCGTTCGCGGCCGTTCCCGGCTTGGCGCAGGTGGTCTGCCCACCCGGCTTTACAGCCCAGCCATGGGCCTTCAGCGTTGCCACAGCCTTGGACGGGTTGTAGGGCCAAGGCGACTTGGTCGCGTCGGCAGGAATGTATGGGGAGTACGGCGCCGTCGGGACGGGACCGTACGCCGGCACCGCCCAGTTCTTGTAGACGCCCTTCAGGATCGCCTGCTGGTCCACGAGCTCCGCAAAGACGCCGCGAATGTATGACTGCGCGACGATCTTGTTGAAGTCGTTGGTCGTGTCCTTGAAGTTGATGAAACCGCCAAACCAACCCCAACCCGGACCACCGAAGGTGCTGTAACCGTCACGCTTCAGCGTCGGCAGCGAACCGAGCTGTGACGGGTCGAGCGTCCCGATTTCAAGCGAACCGGACTCCAGCGCATTCAGCATCGCCGTGTTGCTGGTGTAGGTCTGCACCGCGATATCCGACGCGTACGGCTTGGGTGTCAGGCCGTACTTGGCATTCGGAACCAGGTCGTAGGAGTTGTTGGTCGCGCTGTAGTCCTTCAGCTTGAACGGACCGTCAACGACCTTCCAGAGCGGATTGGATGCGAAGCTCGCAATGGCCTCACCCTGCTTGTGCAGGTAGTCATAGATCTTCTTCGCGTCCGCTGGATTGGTCGCCCAGTCGGTGATGTGCGGGCCGCCCGGAGCAGCGATGTTCCAGTCCTGGCTCGGCATCGGGTAGACACCGCCGTTGGTGTCCTGCAGCTGGTTGGTCGTGAACCAGTTGGGGTTGACTGCGTGCGTGAGCTGCATCACGACCGTGTTGTTGCCCTTGGCCGTCCAGCTCGTGACGTTGCCGGGGAACTCCGTGGGGCCGGCGTACTGGCACCAGTTGGCGGGTGATTCCTTGACGGCCGCCTTCAGCAGGTCGAGGTAGAAGAGCACATCCTGCGCCGTGACGGGCTTGCCGTCGGACCACTTGAGCCCCGGCTTGAGCGTGATCGTGACCGTCTTGTCACCATTGGTGTACTTGGGCATCTGCGCCGCGCTGAGGCTCTGATCAATCGCCGGCTTCGCGCCCTCTGGCCCGTAGTAGAGCGGGATGTACTGGTTGGCCACAAAGTAGAAGGTCTGCGTCGAGCAGGACTGGCCGTCGATCATCGGGAAGATGTCGGTGGGTGTCTGCCCGGTCAGCTGACCAACCGAGATGGTGCCGCCATGCGTCGCCGAGCCCTGCGCCGGCAGATCACCCGTGATCACCGTGCCGTAGCTCTTGTTGTTGTTGGTGGTGTTCTTGGTGGTGTTGGAATTGGAGCTGCCGCCACAGGCGGCCACGGCGACGGCCGTCAGCAGCGCAACCCCGACACCGCCAACACCCCGCCGCAAGCGGGACCCAGCGGGACGG
This sequence comes from Actinomycetes bacterium, assembly GCA_021820105.1. Taxonomy (GTDB): domain Bacteria; phylum Actinomycetota; class Thermoleophilia; order Solirubrobacterales; family Solirubrobacteraceae; genus Palsa-465. Next base: position 11,314 of record JAKAED010000079.1, read on the forward strand.
TCGTACCCGTCTCGGTTGGAAGTTGGATGGAACCTCATAAGCAGTTGACCCTTTCGTTTCGGTCAGCAGGTGTTTCCTCTGGTTGCGATCCAAACACCCTTGATTGCATCTGTCAATCGTTTTGTGAAACGTGTTTTCCCCGTCTTTGCAGACGTTATTCTGCGATGAGACGGACTTGCCTGCTTGAAGGCGATGGCTGGGCGCGGCTGAGCAGCTTCAGCTCCCTAGCGCCAACGAGGTTCGCCTGGGTCGGCCGCGGAGGAGTTCTTGCGGCTCAGCCGCGGACGAGCTTCTTGTAGGTCAGCCGATGCGGTCGGTCTGCCTCGGCGCCGAGCTGCTCGTGCCGGAAGCTCTCATACGCCTCGAAGTTGCCCTCGAACCAGCGCACCTGGGAATCGCCCTCAAACGCCAGCACATGCGTGGCGATCCGATCCAGGAACCAGCGGTCGTGGGAGACGACCACGGCGCATCCGGCAAACGCGAGCAGCGCCTCCTCCAGCGCCCGCAGGGTGTCCACGTCAAGGTCGTTGGTCGGCTCGTCGAGGATCAGCAGGTTGCCGCCGCTGGCCAGCAGCTTGGCCATGTGCAGGCGGTTGCGCTCACCTCCGGAGAGGCTGCCGACCTTCTTCTGCTGGTCCGAGCCCTTGAAGTTGAAGCCGGCCACGTAGGCACGGCTTGCCACCGTGCGCTCACCCAGCACCATCTGATCAAGACCGCCTGAGATCTCCTCCCAGACCGTCTTCTCGCCGTCCAGTGCCTCACGCGACTGATCCACGTACGCGAGCTTGACCGTGTCACCGACCTTGAACGTGCCCTCGTCCGGCTGCTCCTGACCGGTGATCATGCGCATCAGCGTCGTCTTGCCCGCGCCATTGGGGCCGATCACGCCGACGATCGCCGCCGGCGGCAGGCTGAAGCTGAGGTCGTCAATGAGCAGCTTGTCCCCAAAGGACTTGCGCACGTTCCGGGCCTCCACCACGACGTCCCCGAGGCGCGGACCGGCCGGGATGTGGATCTGAACCTGGTCAAGCTTGACGTTGCGGTCCTCAGCCAGCAGTGCCTCATAGGCGTTCAGTCGTGCCTTGGGCTTGGCACGGCGGGCGCTGGCGTTCATCCGCACCCACTCAAGCTCCTGCTTGATCGTGCGCTCGCGAGCCAGATCCTTGCGCGCCTCCTGCTCAAGCCGCTTCTCCTTCTGCTCCAGCCAGCCGGAGTAGTTGCCCTGATAGGGGATGCCGCGGCCGCGATCAAGCTCGAGAATCCACCCCGCGACGTTGTCCAGGAAGTAGCGATCGTGGGTCACCGCCACGATCGTGCCCTTGTAGTCCTGCAGATGTCGCTCCAACCAGGCAACCGACTCGGCATCCAGATGGTTGGTCGGCTCATCGAGCAACAGCAGATCCGGCTCTGAGAGCAGCAATCGACAGAGCGCCACGCGGCGGCGCTCGCCGCCGGAGAGCTTGGTCACATCGGCGTCAGCGGGCGGGCAACGCAGGGCGTCCATCGCGTAATCGAGCTTCGTGTCCAGGTTCCAGGCGTCAGCCGCGTCAATCTGCTCCTGAAGTCGCGCGAACTCAGAGGCCGTCTCATCGGAATAGTTCATTGCAAGCTCGTTGAAGCGGTCCAGCAGGGCCTTCACCTCAGCCACACCGTCCTCAACGTTGCCGCGCACATCCTTGGCCGGATCCAGCTGGGGCTCCTGCTCAAGCAGCCCGACCGTGGCTCCCGGCGCCAGCTGTGCCTGCCCGTCAAAGTCCTGATCGAGGCCGGCCATGATCCGCAGCAGCGTCGACTTGCCGGCGCCGTTGTAGCCCAGCACCCCGATCTTCGCTCCGGGCATGAAGGAGAGCGAGATATCGCTCAGCACCTGCTTGTCGGGCGGATGCCGGCGAGCCAGCTTGTAGGTCGTGTAGATGTACTGGGAGGACACGAGTTCTCAGACTAGCGAGTCACCTGGCAGCGGTACGTACGGCGTCTCGCGGTCCACAACGCCAGCGCCTCACAATCTGCCAACGGCCGGCCCGACGCCAGCACCTCAGAGTCCGGCCGGATGGCGGACCACAAAGCCTGCGTCCGAGCGCACCAGCGGATGCCAACCGATGCCGGTGGAACCGTCGCCGGGTCCGCCGGCGTTGTAGGTATCCCAGCGCAGACCCGCAACGTACATGAACACGTGCGTCGCGTTGGCGTAGATCGTGATCCAACGGCCCGGCCCCGGCCGTCCCCATGACATGAGCCCGGCCGAGCTCATGTCTGCGGTAGCCGGCAGCAGGCCGCCGCCATATAGGAGGTGCTCGACGCTGCTTGAGCAGTCATAAGAGGCCGCGACCGTATTCAGCGGCACCCCATGGCCGCCGCCATACACATAAGGGCTCCCCGCGATCTGGTTGCCGGCGGCGATGACGGCTCGGACCGACGCCGGCGCTGCACGTGGCGCGGCCGCGGCTCCGCCGGGCAGCAGCACCGCGTGCGGACCCGGTATGACGGGTGCGGCGGAGGCCGGATTCCCGCACGGCGCCCAGCGCATCACGACCGCCTTCACAACCCCCGATGGCCGGCAAGCGGCGGGCGGAACGATGCCGCCGAGAAATCCACCTGCGGTGGTCAGCAGCATCAGCCAGAGGCTCATGACGAGCGCGGCCAAGCCAAGCGCCGCCCCCAGAAACAGGCCCGATCCGTGGCTTTGTCTTGATGGCATGACCGCAGGCTAAGGCGCCTCCGGCGGGCCGCTCGAAGTTGGCACACAGATGTCACAGAGCGTTCGCCTTCACCACCTCCAGGCAACTTCGTCGGCACATGTGAACTGCTCGCGCGGGGGCGCCACAGCCGGCAGGCCTGCCGCTAACGTAGTGTCGATGCCACGGGTCCTTGACCTTGAACAAGCGCTGCTTCTGCTCGAACTGGAGGCACCGTTCGACAAGCGTCAGGTGCAGCTCGCGCGGCGGCGGATGGCCAAGCGCTGGCACCCGGACATAGCTCCTCCCGGACGCCAGCACGAGCATCAGCGCCACCTGCAGGCGATCAATGAGGCCGCCGACGAACTGGAGCGTCTGGCCGAAACCTCGCGCAACGGTCGCGTGAGCCGCAACGCCGTGAAGGTCTCGGCGGCAGCCGCCCGCCGCGCACGCGAGGAGGAGGGTCGCCGCGCCTATGAGGCTGAGCAGCGCGCCCGGGCGGAGGCCGAGGATCGCGCCCGCAATGACCCGTTCGGCGCCCGCGTGCCGGACCACTCCGTGGTGCATCGCTACGCCCGTTGCGTCTCCTACCCGGAATGGGGCGTCGGCACCGTCAGCGGCATCTACTTCTCCGGTGACGGCGATGACGTCCAGCAGTGGGCGCGAATGTCCTTCCAGGTCGGTGTGCGCACGGTGCCTGCCGGGTCGCTGCAGTTCGTCGACTTCTCAAAGCCCGATCCCGGCGCAGAGCGAGTCGAGCGCTTCATGACCGCGGCCCAACACGCCCTGGCCGAGGGCAACCCCGCGCTGGCCGCTCAGCGCCTCATCTACGCCCGTGACGCCGACCCCTCGAACCCCGCGGTGCTGCGACTGCTGACGGTCGCGTTCTGGCAGTCGGGCAACCTTCCAGCGGCCGGGCGTGCGGTGCGAGACTGGGCGCGAGCCGAGACCGACCGGCCCACAGCGGACCGCTATGCATCACGGATCTACGAGGACATGGGGGCGATCGATCTGGCCGCCGACGCCGCCGAGCGCGTCACGCAGCGAATTCCCGAGGACGCCTCGGCCTGGGGACGGCTGGGACGGCTGCGGCTGCGGCTGCTGCAACGCGACGCTGCCATCGACGCCCTTGAGCAGGCGCGGATGATCGAGCCCTCGCTTGAGATCCTGCTCGATCTGTCACTGGCTTACCACCTGGCGGGCGATGTCGGCGCAGAGGTGTCGGCGGCGGAGGCCGCCGCGACGGTCGTGGCGCCTGACTCAGCGCAGGCCTGGTCCGCGTACGCGCACGCGCTGGCCCGAACCGACCGGCTGCGTGAGTGCATCGCCGCCTGTGAGCGCGCGCTCAAGCTCACGCCCGACCAGGAGGTCCGGGACCTGTTGGCGCGCGCTCGCGCGGCGCTGCCGCACGAGCTCTCCTCGCGCACAGCCGCCTGAGACCGAGAACTCAGGCCGGCGCGTCAGGCAGCTCGGCCAGGACCCCGAGCAGCTCCCCGACCCGGCAGACCAGCAGCCGCTCCTCATCGACCTCAACCCAGGCGCCGGCAGACGCAGGGAAGACGACGTGATCACCGCGGCTGACCGGCATCTTCACTCCCACGTGATCCCACCAGTCGAGCCCGGGCCCAACTGCCAGCACGATTCCGTGCTGTGGTGGTGGCTCGTCGTTGCCCGGGGGCACCAGCAGGCCGGAGCGGCGGACGCGGTCCGGATCCAACTCCTTGATGACGACGCGGTCGAATAGTGGGCGCAGCTCATGTCGCATGAACAGGCGATGCTAACGCGGATCTGCTGTCATGCCGACATGCACGCGCCAGCTTTCCTGTCCGACATACCCGAATTTCTGCAGCCGCTCGCTGACCCCGAGCCGGGGCTGACGGTGGCGGTGATGGTCAGCTCAGTCGACGGACGCGCAACCGTGGGCGGTCATGTCGGCGATCTGACAGGGCCGGCGGATCAGCGCGTGCTGCTGGGCATGCGTGAGCTGGCAGCCGCCGTTGTCGTCGGTGGACGGACGGTTCGCGTCGAGGGCTACGAGGGCCTGCTCGGTGACGAGGCCAAGGCCCGAAGAGCCGCACGCGGCGTACCGCCCGAGCCCGAGCTGGTGGTCTTCACCCGGGCCAGCCCTCCCCTGCCGGAGCTCTGGCAGGAGCTGCGCCGGCGCCACCCCCAGGGTTTGATCGTGTGCGAGGGCGGTCCCACGCTGCTGGGCATGGTGGTCGCCCACGGGCTGCTCGACCAGCTCGTGCTGGGCATCTCACCCCAGATCGTGGGGGACGCCGGACAGAAGCGCCTGCTCGAGCACGGTGGCGCGCTGGATATCGACCTGGAGCTGCGCTCCGGTGTCAGCAGCGACGGCTTCCTGTTCCTCCGCTACGGTGTGCGCCGATGAAACTGAGGCTCGGTCAGAGGACGCTTGAGCTCCCGTCCGGAGAGCCGGTCGTGATGGGCATCCTGAACATCGGCAGGGACTCGGTGGCAGACTCACGCAGCTTCGACAGCGTCGAGCAACAGGTGGCGCGTGGGCTCGAGCTGGTGGGCGCCGGAGCCGAGATCATCGACATCGGTGTGCTGTCGGGCCGGACCGATACCGCACCAATTCCGGTGGAGGAGGAGATCGACGCGCTCTGCCCGCTCGTGCAGGCGCTATCAGCGGAGGGCATCAGTGTCTCCATCGACACCTGGCGAGCTGAGACGATCGCGGCGGCCGTCGACGCAGGCGCCGCCCTGATCAACGACACCAGCGGTCTGCTGGATCCGTCGGTGGCGGAGATCGCGGCGGCCTCAGGCGCCGGGCTCGTGGTCATGCACACCCGCGCCGCCCCCAAGCAGGAGTACTTCCCCAGCTATACCGACCCCGTGGCTGACGTGCTGGACTTCCTGCGTGAGCGGGTCACACAGGCTGTCGAACTGGGAGTCGCACCCGAGCAGATCCTGCTCGACCCGGGACTCGATTACGCAAAGGCTCCCCAGGAGAGCATCGAGGTGCTGCGCAACCTCGCCGGCCTGGCGGTGCTGGAGCGCCCGATCCTGCTGGCGGTCTCCCGCAAATACTTCATTGGCATGGTCGCCAACGCACTCCCGGAGGAGCGCCTGGCGGGCACGCTCGCGGCGGTGGAGTTCGGCGTCAGCGCCGGCGCGCAGATCGTACGCGTCCACGATGTGGCCCAGGTTTCGCAGTACCTGCGGACGCGGGCGGCGCTGCGCGGTGACGGCGAGGTTGCGATGCTCGGACAGCGCGAGGATGACCGTCTGAAGTGGATCGCGCCCAAGTGAGGCGCTGGTCCGGGCGGGCGAAGCAGCGGCGAGCCCGCCACGGCTGATCACTCCCAGCGGAAGAAGCGCGTCGCGATCCTCAGCAGCACGAGCGTGTAGGCGGCGAGCACAATCAGGTGGTTGGTACCCGCCCACTGGCCAAAGTCTGAGTTGGTGATCGCCGGTACGGCGGCTCCCAGCGGCGTGTACTGACTGATCGAACGCAGCGTCGGGCCCATCGCCTGCTGTGGCACCCAGAGCCCGGCGAAGAACATCAGCGGGAAGAAGAGGATGCCGCCGATGGCCCCGGCCACCCGCTGGCTGCTGGCCAGTGACGCGACCAGGAGGCCGAGCGCCGCCATCGCCGACATCGTCAGCAGCATCGCGAGGATGAAACCGCCGAACTGGCTCGGCAGCGGCACGTTGTAGGCGAAGTGCGAGACCAGCATGATCAGGACCACGACGCTGCCGGCGAGCCCGAACATCAGCGTCAGCTGCGCCGCCAGCAGCCGGGGCGCACCCACCGGTGTGGTCGAGAGCCGCTTGAGGTAACCCTTGTCTCGATATGAGGCCAGTGTCGCGGGCATCGCGCTCAGTGACAGCAGCGTCAGCGTGAACGTCATCAGCACCGGCGTGTAGACGACGATGAAGGACAGCCCACCAAATGCTGCCCGCGCCTTGTTGCCGGTGCTCGACCCCAGCACCACGAGTAGGCCGACCGGGAAGATGAGCGCCCAGAACAGGATCATCGGCTCGCGTCGCAGCAGCCGGAACTCCGTGACCAACAGGCTCAGGAAGCCGCCTCGCCGCTGCTTCGGCGGCTGCTGGCGCGCGCGTTCGGTTGCCGTGCTCACCGCCTGCTCACCGCGCCTCCGTCAACCGCAGCCCGGCCACCTCGGCATCAGCCTCCGAGGTCATCGCCACAAATGCGTCATCCAGCGTTGACTGTTCCACGCGCGTCTGCTCGGGGACGACGCGCTCCCGCACGAGTAGCGCGATGACCGTGCTGCGGCGACCACCG
>JAKAED010000233.1 GCA_021820105.1 Actinomycetes bacterium
GTTGGCCATCGCGATCGCGCCACGCACCACCCGGTGCTGGTTGAACTCGTCCTCAAAGGTGTAGCCGGGACCGCCAGTTCCGGTCCCGAGCGGACAGCCGCCCTGAATCATGAAGTCCGGGATCACCCGGTGAAAGCTGAGGCCGTCGTAGAAGTTGTCGGCTGCCAGCTTGCGGAAGTTCTCGACGGTCTTGGGGGCATCATCGTCGAAGAACTCAAGGGCGATCGTGCCGTGATTGGTGTGGAGTTTGGCTGTGCTCATGCCGAGACCCTATCCGCTCCTGACCTCGGAGCGCTCACCGCAGCTGTGCAAAGGCAGGAGCCGGAGCGCGGCACGCCCTCCACGGGGCGTGCCGCACATTCCGAATCAGACGACGGATTACGGCGCCGGCGTGGTTGTTGTGGTCGTGCCGGTGGTCGTGGGGGTGGTCGTCGTGGGGGTGGTCGTAGTCGTGGTCGTGGTCGGCGTGCCTGCCGAGGCGAGCGCCGTGGCATAGATCTGGCCCTGAGCCGTGACCGTTGCCGGATTGGCGGATGCCTTGCCAACGTTCGAACCAGACGTGTCGGTGACGCTGCTCACGCAGGAAACCGCGGCCGTGGTGGCAGCCGTGCCGCTGGGCTCGGTGACGATCAGCGGGATTGACGCGGTCTGCACCTGCGGCGCGGGCGTGGAGCCGCTCGCCGGCAGATCAAAGCTGACGCTGCGCTGCGCTGCAGAGCTGAGCGCCGTGCCCGCCTTCAGCGTACAGGTGACCACAACGTGCTGGTTCACGGCAGCAGCATTGGTGCTGGGGGTGACCGTGACGTACGGGTTGGCCTGCACCGCATAGGCGTAGCCGGCACCAAGCGACATTGACGAGACGGTCGCAGCCGTCGTCGAGCTGTTGACGGCGACGGCGTTGGCGGCGGCGCTGCTCATCTCCGAGGAGAGCGCGGGACCACAGGTGACCTTGCCGTTGACATCGACCGCGGTCATGGCCTGCCCGGCCGGGCAGGTGTTCTGCAACCGCAGCTGCACCATGCTCTTGACAACGCGCTTCACGCCGATCGAGCCAGGCTTGATCTTGTTGAAGGTGACAGCGTTGTTGGCGATCTTTGAGTTGGTGATTGCCCAGTTGTGGATCTGGTTGGTGTGAACCAGATTGGTCGCAGCGTAGCCCGCACCGCCAAGCGCCAGAAACAGGGCTGCACCCGCGACCGCCATGGCGGGTGAGGGGCGCCGCAGACGTCGCACGGCATGCCTAATCAGGGAACTGGGAGTTCGCATAAAGCCTCCTCGTTGTTTGCCGGTTCCAGTACCCACAAACACGAGCGGACCCGTTAAGTCGCGGGTTGACGGCAGGCGACATTGACCTGCACCGGTTACCGGGGCACGGATCGGAGCGTCAGGCGCGCGCGAGTTCCAGGCGCAGCGGCAGGCCGGCCACCTCAATACCGGCCGCTGCTGCCAGCACGCGCTCAGCGTCGCGCTCAGGCACCTCCGCAAAGCAGAAGCGCTCGAGCACAAGGACGTTACGCACTGCCTCGCCGTCAAGGTCCGCGGCACTGGTGAGCGCGTGCACCACATCCTTGGGCTCAATCCCGTCGGCACGACCACCGGCGATGATCAGCTTGCGCAGCACGGGCAGCTCGTCCACGTCACGCTCGGCGTCGTGAGGCTTGGAGTGACGCCGAGGCTTGGGCGTGACCGCTGTGGTGGCGACGTGTGCGTCCTTGACCCACGGAGCCAACTTGACGCCCGAATGTGCCTCGATCGCGTCCACCTCACGTTGCTGGCGCGCCTCGTGGAAGGTGATGGCTCTACCGGTGCGGCCGATGCGGCCGGTGCGGCCGATGCGATGCACGTAGACGTCAGGGGAGGTCGGCACATCGAAGTTGATCACGTGCGAGACGGTTGAGATATCCAGCCCACGGGCCGCAACGTCCGTTGCAACGAGCAGCGGCGTGCGGCCGTCCTTGAAGCCGATCATGACCCCGTCCCGGGCCCCCTGAGACATGTCGCCGTGCAGCGCCTTGACGTTCATGCCCTTGTCACGCAGGGTTCGGTAGAGCTGCTCACAGCGAACCTTCGTGCGGCAGAAGACGATCGCCTGCCGCGGCCGCTCAGCCCCCAGCACCTCAACCAGCGCCGCGACCTTGTCCTTGGAGGAGACCTCCAGACCGAACTGCTCAACCGTGTCCACGGTCAGCGTCGCCGCCTTGACCTTGACGACCACCGGGTCATACAGGTACTGGTCCGCCAGCCGCCGGATCTCGGGCGGCATCGTTGCTGAAAAGAGCGCCGTCTGACGACTCGATGGCGTCAGCGCCATGATCCGCTCGACATCCTCCAGAAAGCCCAGGTCGAGCATCTCATCGGCCTCATCCAGGACGATGAAGCGGCAACCGTGCAATATCAGTGAGTGGCGGCTGATCAGGTCCTTCACGCGTCCGACGGTGCCGACGACGATGTGCCCGCCGGCCCGCAGTTGGGCCTGCTGGCTGCGGATCGGCGCACCACCAAAGACGGCAACCACGTCAACGCCCTTGCGAGCGCCGTAGGACCGCAGCGCCTGGGTCACCTGGATGCACAGCTCGCGCGTGGGCGTGAGCACAAGCGCCTGCACCTCATGCTCAGCTGGATCAACGTAGTTGATAAGTGGCAGGCCAAAGGCGGCTGTCTTACCGGAGCCCGTCTGCGCCTGACCGATCACATCGAGCCCCTGCAGCAGGTGCGGGATCGCCTGCTCCTGGATCGGGCTCGGCTCCTGGTAGCCGACGTCATGGAGCGCTTCGAGGACCGGCTCCGACAGTCCGAGCTCCGCAAAAGTTGTCATTGCGAGGTCACGATAGAGCGCTCAGGCCCGGCTCGCGCGCCGCCCGCCCACTGGCCTGAGTATTCAGCGCCCTCAGATATTGTTTAGTACCGAACCTTTTGGTACCATAGCGTCCGCCGAGAGCCGCAGAAAGGGATGCGCATGGCAGACACCGCAGGCACCGCCGAAGAGCAGCTGAACCCCTACGTCTGGAGAATCGCGCCGGTGATCGTGCTCGGCACGATCATGTCGATCCTCGACACGACGATCGTCAACGTCGCGTTGGACACGCTTGGCCGGGAACTGCACGCGACGCTCAGTTCGATCCAGTGGGTCGTGACGGGTTACATGCTGGCACTGGCGGCCGTGATCCCGATCAGCGGCTGGGCCTCGCGGCGGCTCGGTGCCAAGAACGTCTGGCTCTTCTCGGTGCTGATGTTCACGCTCGGCTCGACGCTCTGCGGGATCGCCACCTCACCCACCGAGCTGATCGCCTTCCGCGTGCTGCAGGGCATCGGCGGCGGCATGATCATGCCCGTGGGGCAGCTGATGATGGCTTCCGCCGCAGGTCCCAAGAACATGGGCAAGATCACTGCGATCACCGGCGTCCCGGCGATGCTCGCGCCGATCCTCGGGCCCACGATCGGCGGCGCGATCCTGCAGGTGACGAGCTGGCGCTGGATCTTCTTTGTGAACGTCCCAATCGGGATCATCGCGATCACCGCGGGGCTGCGCCTGATCCACCGCTCCGAACGCGCCCGTGACGGCGAGTCGCTGGACTACCTGGGCCTGATTCTGATGGCCGCCGGGCTGCCGCTGTTCACCTACGGACTGGCTGAGATCGGGGCGCTGGGAACGTTCGAATCCGCCCGGGTGATCATCCCGATCATCGTCGGCCTTGGACTGATCGGCGCGTTCATCTGGCACGCGCTGCGCGCCCGGCGGCCACTGCTGGAACTGCACCTGTACCGGCGTCCAACGTTCTCCGC
>JAKAED010000080.1 GCA_021820105.1 Actinomycetes bacterium
TGGTGCATCCGCTCTGTTTCCCGCGGTGGCCCGGTGCCCTGGTGAAGAACCCACCCGCCTGGCTGACGGGTTGGCGCCGGAGTGGCTCTCGGCCCGCTCGCTGCTCCCGGGCGACACGGCCTTGCCGAGCTGGGATGAGCGCGTTTGCACCCTACCGGCCGTTGGTCGGCGGGACCCGTTGTGACCCGTCGTTGAGGTACGCGGCGTAAACCCGCTCACCGAGCGTCCGCCGCTTGCCCTGACACGCGCTGGGCTGGTTCGCGTCGGCGCTGTGGCGCTGGGCGTTGTCGGCTGTACCGGCGCTGAAGCGGATGGAATCGTGGGGGTGGGCGGTGCGGAAGCGGCCGTGGTCGGACCTGTGGCTGGAGTCTCCGTGGTGGTCACGGGTGTGCCCGGGTCCGACCCCGCATCGCTCGGTGGGGCCGCAGAACGCGCAGGTGAAGTCTGGGTGCGGCTGGGCGTAGGCGCAGCGGGCGGAGTTTCGGCGTGGTCAGGCGGCGTTTGAACTTGCCCGGGTGGCGTGTGGGTCTTGCTTGGAGGTGTGTGGGCCTTGCTGGGAGGTGTGTGGGCCTTGCCGGGAGGTGCCCCCGCCTCGGTGCCCCGTCCATTGCCGTCTGAGTTGGAGCCACCGGTCGCAGGTGGTGTCGACGCGCTCAGCGTCGTGGTCGCGCCGGCGGTGGTGACGGCGTTGGTGGTGGTGTCGCCGGCTCCAGACTTCTCGGTGGATGTGGTTGACGCGGTGGCCGAGGTTGACGTGACCGATCCGGTAACTGTGGTTGACGTGAGCGATCCGGTAACCGTGATTGACGCCCCTGATCTGGTGGGAGTGGTTGCCGTGACCGACCCGCTGGCACCCGACACTCCGGTCGTCGTCGGCGATGACGGAGCAGCGTTCTCATTCCCTGATGAGGAGCCGTTACCGCCTGCGCCGGATTCGGGCGCGACTGTGGTTATGGGGGTGGTTTCGGTCTCGGCCGCCTGCGCCCGCGGAGCGCTGATTCCCAGGAAAGGGCCCGCGGTCAACAGGAGGATCAGCGGCTTCCATGGTCGCCGATGCCCGAGGCGATGGTGTCCGGATCGCATCTCCTTGGCCTACCCCTCACGGGCGATCGCCGCCCCGTGACCTACTCAAGTGCAGCTAAATTCCGCCATCGGGAAACAGCTGCCGCCTGCGCTCCCAAACAACCGGTCACGCGTGAGCGCCGGATCCGCAGGACGCAGGAGGAACCGGAGGAGGGCAGGCGCAGGCCATGCTGTTGGCCCGGCTGCAGTCACCGCGAACGAACCGGCAGACCCTGACGTGGAGCCATCATTCGATCACGTCGAGCGTTCCGTCTCCCAATTCCACACGCAGGCCGCCGGCACGAGCGATCTCTGCAACCTCCTCCGGACGCTTCGGTGATCCTGCCTGCAGGACCAGCCGCGCAACCTCTCCGCGCACACGCTTGGCCATGTGCGTTATCACCTTGCGGCTGCCGTCGGGCGCCTCAGTGAACCCCCTCACGGCCAGTCGATTGGCTCGAGTTGGCTGCCACGCCGCCACGTACGACCCGGATCGCAGGTCGAGGATCAGGCCGCGATCGGGTAAGGCAGCTCTCAACGGTTCGCGCCAGAAAGCGGCAAGACCGCCAATGCCGGCGGGGCGATCGCTCATGTCCAGCCGGTACTCCGGGATCCTGTCGCCCGGCCGCACGACGCCCCAGAGCGCGCTTGCGATCAGAACGTCCTGCCACGGCAGGTCAGCCAAACCAAGTGCAGTGAACAGGACACCCGTGTAGAGCTCAGCGGCTGGGACTGCCGGCGCGGATTTCAGGCCCGGGTCCACGGCCTCAAGCAGACGCGCGCGCTGGTCGCGCAGCCGTGGGTAGACGAGCTTGGAGACGGCCATCCGGCGACCACTCTTGACGGATGCCTTGCCCCGAGATGGCGGTAGCAGCACGAGCACGCGCACAGCGTAGTCAGCCCTGCTGAATCCCGACACGCGAAAATGCACCATCGTCACACGCGCCGCCTCTGAACCCCCGCTCAACAAGACCTCCCGGTTGCCAGTGCACCTGCTGGTGCTGGTCAGCATCGGGTCCGTTCAGTTCGGGGCGGCGTGGGCCACCACCATCTTCCATCGCGTCGGTCCCAGCGGCGCCTGCCTGCTCAGGCTCGCGTCTGCGAGCGTCGTGTTGCTGGTGCTCACGCGTCCGCGCTGGCGCCTGCTCTCCCGGCGGCAATGGCTCACCTCCGGCGCTCTGGGGCTCGTGCTCGCGGGGATGAACCTGACCTTCTACCACGCGATCAGCCACATCCCGCTGGGAACGGCGGTGACCATCGAATTCATCGGCCCGTTGCTGGTCGCCCTGGCGGGTTCAAGGCGTGTGCTCGACCTGCTCTGGGCCGTACTTGCCACGGTCGGCATCGTTGCGCTCTGTCACGGGATCACCCAAGGCGGCGACGCCACCGGCCTGATTTTCGCCGCGATCGCCGGCCTGCTCTGGGCCTGTTACATCCTGCTGCAGGCCCAGTTGGGCCGCGCCTTCTCCGACAGCTCCGGTCTGGCGATGGCCATGACGGTTGCGGCACTCGCGGTGCTCCCTCTCGGTGTTGGCGCAGGCTCGGTGAAGCTGCTTGTGCCCGTGACCCTGGGGATTGGCGTGGCCGTCGGAATGCTCAGCTCGGCGATCCCGTACTCACTTGAGCTGAGGGCGCTGCGCAGGCTCTCCACAACCACCTTTGGAGTGCTGATGAGCCTCGAACCGGCGGTGGCGGCGCTCTCGGGGGCGATCGTGCTCGGGCAGAGCATCAGCGTCCGGGATGCGCTTGGCATCGCCCTGGTCAGTGTCGCCTCGCTCGGTTCCTCGCTCATGTCGCGCGCCGCGCCCGAGCCGCTCAACATCGCCCCCTGAGAGCCTGGGCGGCTCTGGCTTTCTCTGATTCAGGGCGTGAACTTGACGGTGATCACGTCGCCGTCGTTCATCATGTAGTCACGGCCCTCAAGTCGGAGCGCCGCATGCTCGCGAGCGCCGGCGTAGCCGCCGTGACGCACCAGCGCATCCCACGAGACAACCTCGGCACGCACGAATCCCCTCTGGATGTCTGAGTGAATCTGTCCAGCGGCATGCCAGGCGGTGAGCCCGCGCCGCAGATGCCAGGTCTGAGCCGGCTTGTCCTCGCCGGCCGTGAAAAAGGCGATCAGGTCAAGTAGCTCAAAGGCGCCTCTGACCACGGTTTGCAGGCCGGATTGGGCGAGACCGAGGTCAGCGCGCATCTCCTCCGCCTCCTCCGCGCTCAGCGCGCCGAGTTCGGCCTCCAGGCGAGCGGAGACCGCGACGGCGCGTGCGCCCTGATCGGCGGCGTACTGCGCGATCTCCTCGGGGACCTCGAGGTCACCCTCATTTACGTTGGCGACGAACAACACCGGCTTGGCGGTGAGTGAGCCCAGCAGCGCCTGGGCGTCGGGCGCATCGTCGGGTACCGGCACGGTGCGCACCGGCTGCCCCTGCTGGAGCGCCGCGATCACCTGCTCCAGCCAACCTTGTTCCGCGATCGCGTGCTTGTCCCCTCCGCGAGCCTGCCGGACAACTCGGTCGATGCGTCGTTCGGCCTGCTCAAGGTCGGCGTACATGAGCTCGGTCTCGATCGTGGCGATGTCGCGGAGCGGGTCGACGCTTCCCTCGGAATGCACGATGCCGCTCTCAGTGTGAGCACGGACCACGTGCAGCAGCGCGTCGGTTTCGCGGATGTTGGCCAGGAACTGATTTCCCAACCCCTCGCCCTTGTGAGCGCCGGCAACAAGGCCGGCAATGTCGTGAAAGGCGATGGTGTCCCAGACGATCTTTGAGGCCCTGACCGTCTCGGCCACCTGCTGCATCCGTTGATCCTCGACCGGAACCACCGCGATGTTCGGTTCGATCGTCGTGAATGGGTAGTTGGCCGCTTCAGCCGCGACCCCTGTCAGCGCGCTGAACAGCGATGACTTGCCCGCGTTTGGCATCCCGACGATCCCGACCTTCATCGGCATCTGAGCACTCTCCCGATCGTGTTTCCAAGTGCAGCTCCGGCAATCACGTCACTCGGATAGTGGACTCCGAGATAGGGACGGCTGGTGGCGAGCAGCACGGCCGCTCCGTAGAACAGCGGCGAGGCTGCCGGCAGCGCTCGACTGTAGGCCGCCGCTGCCGCAAACGAGGTGGTCGCGTGCGCGCTCGGGAAGGAGAGCTCCGAGACCACCGGGGTCAGTGGTGGCAGCCCGGCGATGTCCGGTCGCCGGCGCTTGACGGTGAGCTTCACCCCGTAATTGAACCCGTAGGCGATTCCGGTCACCAGCACTCCCCGCGCGAACGCCCGGCGCCGGCGCGATCCTCGCCGACTCACGCAAACGCCGAGTAGGCCAAGGCCAAACCAGCAGGCCGCATGCTCCCCGGCACGCGAGAACAGGGCGACTCCTCGCTCAAATTCAGGGTTGCCATGACCGCGTCCGCGCAACAGCAGCAGCACCCTCCGATCCAGCTCGACGGCTGGTTGCAGCAGCGGTGTCACTCGCTTCAGAACCCGACGCGGTGTTCTTCGCTGTCCACCAGCAGGTAGTCAACGCGAGTGAGGTCAAACACGACCGTGCCGTCCTCTGCGGTCAGCTCATGCCAGCCTCCGCTTCTGCCAAGCGCGTCCCGCAGACTGCGCAGTTCCTCGGGCCGCACGCGTGCGGCCAGCGTCTGACCGCCATGAAAGCCGATGCTGATCTTCTGGGGCCTGTCACCACTGCTCATATCGAAGCTCCTGAATGGTCACCTATGGGTAGCGGGCTCGACCAGCTCGGTGAGCACACCGCCGACAGCCTTTGGATGCAGAAACGCCACCCGTGAGCCGCGGATGCCGGTCCGCGGCTGTTCATCGATCAGCCGCATGCCCGCGGCTGACAGACTAGCCAGCGCGGCATCTATGTCGTTCACTCGGTAGGCGATGTGATGCAGACCGGGACCGCGTTCGGCCAGGAAACGCGCCACGCCGGAGTCCGCTCGCACAGGTGTGATCAGCTCAATGTGGCTGTCGCCGATGTTCAGCAGGGCCGCCTCCACGCCCTGTTCGGTGAGCATCTCCCTGTGCACCAGAGGCAACCCCAGCACATCGCGGTAGAGCGTGATCGACTCATCGAGGGAGGCGACGACCATCCCTGTGTGATCGATCGACCTGAGCCGCAACGGGTTCATCAGACGACTCGCTCCAGTCGCTGGTTGGGCCTGTAAGCGCGCCCTGTCTTCGCGCACGGCTTACCGTCCAGCATCACAACGTCAGCCGTGTAGTCGTTCTGCCCGCGGATCAGGGATGACCCGACGCCATAGGCATCCACAGGCACATCAAGGGCTTCAAAGCGGGCGATCTTCTCAGCGTTGAAACCGCCGCTGACCACGATCTTCACGTCCGGGAAGCCAGCGGCGTCAAGCGCTCGGCGGACGTTGTGCACGAGCTGTGGATTGACGCCGCGGGGGTCAAAGTCACCCATCGAATCGAACAGTGAGCGGTCGACCATCAGCTCCGACGTGTCAAGTCGCACACCCCAGAGCTTGGGCCCCAGGGCCCGGGCCACCTCAACCGCCGTGCGCACGGAGTCGTTCTCAAAGTCGACCAGCACGGTGATGTTCATCTCCGCGTGGAACCGATCGGCAAACACGCGCGCTGCTCTGACGGTGTCGCCTCCGTATGCGGCGATCAGTCCGTGCGGTACCGTGCCAACCCCACGGCCGCCCCACCAGGAGGCCTGAGCGTCAGTCGATACTCCGATCGCGCCCGCCACGTGCGCCGCCCAGCCGTCGCCCGTCTGCACATGCCAGTGGTCATGGCGTGCCGGGAAGTAAAGGATCGGTTTGTCGCGCGCGGCCCGCACCACGGCATCCACGTTGCACATGATCAGTGACCGCCGCGCAAGCGAGCCGAGATAGACCGTCTCCAGGTGTGCAAACAGGGAGTAGTCGCCCTCAATCGTCATGACGGTCTCCCAGGGCGAGATCTCATCACCCTCGAAGAGCGCGTGCACCTCCAGCTGGTTCCAGCCGCTGACCCACTGGCCGTCGGCGCCGATGCGGCCGGCGGCCAGCTTGAGGATCGCGATGGCCTCGTCGATCCCCCCGAGTCGGGACCGTTGCTTCTGAAAGACCTGCATGAGCACGCGTGGGTGGTGGTCCTCGTCCTCCAGCAGCTGCTTGGTGTAGACGAAGTACGCGTCCGCGTAGTAGCCCTCACGCAGTCGCTGCACGGGTAGCCTGAAGACCTCCGGGTCGAGGCGCGCACGGGCGTTCATCTGCATGGCGGCGAGTCTATTGAGGGACGCTCATAGCGGACCGGAGACCTCCGGCTCCGGCGGCGGGCGCTGGTCGGCCATCCCGCTGGCTCCCCAGCAGCCGGTAGCTCAGCGCGAACACGACCGGGAAGGTGAGACCCGTGAGCGTCGCCACCATCCAGGGGTTGGCAGCATCCGTACCGGCGGCGAGCGCGTGGAAGACAGCCAGTGCGTAGGCAACCGGAGTGAAGCGATGGATGCGTCGCCACAGCCGCGCGCCGATCCGGCGGCGCACGTAGAAGCTCGCCGCAAAGATCGCCGTCAGCCAGCCCGCAATCACGCCCACTCCGGTCGCGAGCGGTCGGTAACCGAGCGTGAATGGGACGGTGATTCCCAGCACGCCAGGTCGCAGGTAGCTGTCAAAGAGCAGCAGGCCGCCATGCGCTGCGATGAGGCCCACCGTCACAAGTGCTGCGGACTCATGGAAGCGGCGGAGTCTGGCCGCCGCGCCGCGTTTGCGAGGCAGCTTGCCGGCCATGGCGAGCCCAACCGCGACCGAGGTGCCCAGCAGCGCCATTGCGATGGTTCCAAACGCGCGGCTGGTGATCCAGAAGAGCTGGTGGGTGAGCATCGCTTCAGCCTCAGTCGGAGCCGTTTGCGGAGGTGCGGGTCGTGATTGCGGCCGTGCCTCCACCTGCTCCACCGGTGCTGGCCACGCCGGCCGGGATCAGTCGACCGGAGGCCGTTGTCACGAGCCTGCTCTGGCCGCTGCCCGCCGACCCCGCGGAGGCGACCGCGGCGGTGGCCGGCAGTTGCCTGGGGGTACCCGCGTAGATTGCGGCGAACGGGATTGACGCGGCGACCACCGCGGCCACCGCGAGACTGAGCATCGACCGATAGAGCGAGCGCGGCCTGCTGCCGCGCGCAGATGTGGTTGGGGGAGTCATTGCGTCTCCTGTCGGACTGAGGGCCGGCTGGTTTTGCTGCTTGGTGGTAACGGTGGAGGCCAACGACAAGGCTGCGGTAAGGGCGCGGCCAGTTGGTGCTTACCAGCGGATGCATGCGCCGCTCGCTGCGCGAAACTCCCTGGATGCGAATCCTGGTTGTTGAGGACGAGGTGGCCCTTGCCGACTTTGTGGCCAAGGCGCTGCACGCCGATGGCTATGCCGTCAGCACCTGTCATGACGGCCCGGCCGGCGAAGCCGCGGCACTGACCGGTGACTATGCCCTGGTCATTCTGGATGTGCTGCTCCCCGGCCGTGACGGCCTGGAGGTATTGCGCACCATCCGCGCCCATGACTCCGAGCTGCCGGTCATTCTGCTGACCGCGAGGGCCGCAATCGAACAGAAGGTCGAGGGCCTGGACCTGGGGGCCACCGACTACATGACCAAGCCGTTCTCATTGGAAGAGTTGTCGGCCCGGGTGCGGGCACATCTGCGGGCGCCCGGTCAGCGCGAGGCCTCGGCACTTGAGGCGGGTGATATCCGGGTTGACCTCCGCACTCGTCGGGTCGAGCGCAACGGCCATGAGGTTCGGCTTACGGCACGTGAGTTCGATCTGCTCGTCTATCTGATGCGCCACCCCGAACAGGTTCTGTCGCGGGAGCAGATCCTCAACGCGGTCTGGGGCTTTGACTTCGACCCCAGGACCAAGGTGCTGGAGGTGTTCATCGGCTACCTCCGGCGCAAGCTCGAGCAGGCCGCTGGTGGCGACGATCCGATTGAGACCGTCCGCAACGTCGGTTACCGACTGCGGGCGCAGCGTGCCTGAGTGGCTCCCGCCGATCGGGCTGAGAGCCAAGCTCGCAAGCTCAATCGCCATTGTGGCGACCGTTGCGATCGGTGCGACCTTCGTCGCCGTCTACAGTGGGACCGGCTCGCGGCTCCGTGCGCAGATCGACCGGTCGCTCAACAGTCAGTTTCAGGAGTGGCAGCACAGCACCTCACGAACGGTGCTCTCGACGCCGGGGGCGCTGACGCGGTTTGCCAATCGGTTCGTCACGACGCAGCGCTACCACGCGGAGTCCCTCGTCGTCGTCGTCCAGGTGCTTGGTGGCCAGACGGTCAGCAGTGACCCGGAGCTCCTGGCCGGCGATGAGGAGCGCGGCGCCGGCGGCGCGCTCCTGGCGGCACCCGCAGGCTTCTCGGATCGAAATGTCCCGGGGGCGGGACCGATGCGCGTGCTCACGGAGTCGATCTTGGCCTCCGGGCGTCTGGTTGGAACCGTCCGCTTTGCGGACCCGCTGCGGCCTGTGGACGCCGCCCAGACGAGTGTGCTGCAGATATTCGTACTCGCCGGTGTGCTGACGATCATCGCTGCTGCCCTGGCCGGGTTGGGCCTGGCGGTGCTGATCGCCGCTCCCCTGCGGAGATTTGCCGCGGTTGCCGATGCCGCGGCGGCGGGCGACCTGACCGTGCGTTCAGGCCCGATCAGGGGACGTGATGAGGTTGCGGTTCTGTCTGGACGCTTTGACCAGATGCTCGCAAAGCTGGAACGAGCCTTTGCCCGGCAGCGGCAGTTCGTCTCCGATGCCTCGCATGAGCTGCGCACGCCACTGGCGGTGGCACGCGCTCAGGTGGAGCTGCTTGGGCGGGAGCGGGATCCTGAGCGCCGCAGGGAATCGATCACGGGTCTCCTGCACCGGCTGGACGAGCTGGATCGGCTGGTGGGGGACATGCTGACGCTGGCGAGCGCTGATGGGGGACGCCTGATTGAGCCCGTCGAGATCGATCTTGAGGGCTTCTTCGAGGATGTGCGCCGCGAGCTGCCGCTGTTCGGGGAGCGCGACTACCGGGTCAAAGGGGTTGAGGGCACGTTGCTGGCCGACCCGGTTCGCCTCACACAGGTGGTCCGCAACCTCGTACGTAATGCCGTGACCCACACCAAGCCCGGAGACGCTGTCGAGCTGAGTGCCGTGGCCAGCGGCGACCGGCTCCAAATCGCCGTCAGTGACAGCGGTCCGGGCATACCCGCTGCACAGCTTGAGGAGATCTTCGAACGCTTCCACAGAGTCGAGCGCAGCCGCGGGCGCGATCGCGGAGGCACCGGTCTCGGATTGCCCATCGCCAGAGCCATAGTTGAGGCCCACGGGGGCTGGATTCGGGCCGAGAGCTCAGCGGGCCGCGGGGCCACGCTCCGGCTGGAGTTGCCCGGCTACGCGCCGCCGCGCCCCAGCAGCACTGTCGGGTTGGAGTCGAGCGGCGACCGTCGCGCCCGCTGAGGCCTGGCGCCGTCGCCCCGCCTCCGCTGAGGAGCCGCCACTCAACAGCCGCACCGTCAGCAGGTAGGCGAGCACCGGGATCGGGCTGAGCACGATCGCGCGCAGCCACAGCGATCCTGAGTCGGTCCCGGCTCCCAGGGTGTGGACCACCGCGAAAACCCATACGACCGGGGTCAGGCGGTGCACGTTGCGCCAGCGCCTGGCCTTGATCCGCCGGCGCAGGTAGAAGCTCGGTCCCAGCAGCAGCGCCAGGTAACCCGCGATGATCCCGAGTCCCGTGTAGAGCGGTCGGTAGGGCATCGAGAACGGCACTGCGATACCGCTCAGACCCGGCTTCAGCCAGGCGTCGCCAAGGAGCGTGAGTCCGTGCACGGCGATCATGGCGAGCGAGACCAGGGCAATGTCCTCGTGCAGTTTCATCGCCGTGCGCCGTCGACCCGGATCACGCAACGTCCGGGTCGCCATCGCCAGGCCGAGCAGCACTGTCGCCGTGATCAGCACCAGTGCGATCACGGCGGATGCGCGGCTGATGAGCCACCAGAGATCGTGGATAGGCACGCTCAGTTGCATTGGGCCACCGCCAGCTCCGTGACGCTGCCGCGCACGGGACCGATCACCTCAGCTGTGCCGTCCTCGTGGAAGATCACGCCGCCCTGCTGCGCCAGTACTTCTCTGGCCTGATCGGGCCCAAGCAGCAGCGCGAGCTTGGAGAGCGTCTCGGCCTCAAGTGCGCTGGAGCCGAGCGCGGTCGCTCCGATCAGTCCGCTCCACGCCGGCTCTCCGGAGCTCGGGTCGAGCAGGTGATGAGCGAAGCTTCCGTCGGCGCGGCTCCAGATGCGCACGTTCAGGCCGGAGGTCGCCACCCCTCCTGCTGATACCGCGATGGTTCCGATCGAGCGTCCGGTGAGCGGGTGCTCGACCTCCACCATGTAGGGATTGAAGTGCGCCCCAACGCCGCCAACGGCAATGTCTCCACCGCAATCTACGGCGAATCGGGTGTATGCGGACAGATGTCGCGCGACCATGTCCGCGCAGAGCCCCTTCCCGGTTCCGCCGGTGTCGATTGCGACACCTGGTGGACGTTCGATGTAGCCGAGTTCGTCGTTGACCGTGATCCTGCGCCAGAGCTCGGCCGGGTGTGGCTGAGCAGCACGACGAGCCGGCGCGGAGCGGAGGGCGTCGGACAGCGACGCTGGTGCCACGTCTTTGAGCGAGTGGTCGTAGCCTGCCCGCTCCAGTGCATGGACCAGCGTCGGGTCAACCAGGCCGCCGCTGCGCGCGGCCGCCCAGAGGCCGGCACGAACGGCGCGACGCAGCAGCCCGCTGGCCGGCGTGCGCTCCAGCGGGCTGTGATTCAGCGAACTGAGTTCGCTGTCCGTACGGAAGCGCGAGAGTCGCGAGCCGAAATCGAGGACAAATGCCTTTTCACGATCCGCGGCTGCCAGTGGAGAAGCGGCGGTCGGTGCCAGCGGTGACGCGATCAGCAGGCGGACCTCGCTGCCCATGGCCTGAAACGAGTAATCGAGTTCGGCCGGCATCAGATCGCTCCTGAGGTGCGTGTGGTGGGTGCTGCCGGCGCCGGCGCCGGTGCGGGCGCCGGCGCGGCGGCGGGTGCCGGAGACGGGGCGGGGGCCGGTGTTGCGGCTGGCGCGGGAGCCGGGGCGGCTGCCGGTGCGTTGGCCGTGGCCGCACTGGCGCTCGCGGGCGGTGTGCTGGAGCTCACGGCGGCTGACCCACTGACTCCTGCCGGCGATTTGCTGACCGCGTTGGGGCGCTGTCGGATGACCGTTTCAACCAGGGTTGTCTGGTAGATCCGCCGCACGACGATGATCTTCGGAGGCTGCACCGGCTTGACCGCGTGAAGCTGCGTGATCAGGATCGCCAGCACGGCCAGAAAGGCGGCCAACGAGAACAGCACGACGCTCATGCGGCCGCTCGCGCGCCCAGGTCGACTGAAGGATTTTGAGGTCTCAGTCGTCACCGCCGCCACCTCCCTCGCTGCTGCCCCCCTCACCGGCGTCGTCCGAGCCTCCGGCACCGCTGGTGCGAGTCGTGACTGCGCCCGCTGACCCGGAGCCGGTTGAAGCTGACGCGCTGGTACGTGTCTGCAGCGGTGGTGCTGAGGCCGCGACTGCGGTCTGCGGCTGCACCGCGGCGACTGAACGCGGTTGGGCTGCCGACGCGGCAGCCACAGCTGGGGTCGGTGCCGGCGATGCCACCGCCGTCGGTGGCGGAGCTGAGGTCACGGCGCCGGAGTTCGGCCGCGCCGTGATGGACGGGGCATGCTCGTGCCGGACCACGTGGATCGTGCGGCGTATCACCTCTGTGCGCACCTCGACCGCGGGTGTGCGCTCGGCTGCCGTCGACGCCTGCTGTGGCGTCGGCCGCAGGGCGTAGACCACTCCAGCAGCGGCCATGGCGGCTGTGACGGCTCCTACGACTCTTGTCTGATTGCTTTGCATCTGACACCTCGGTGATTGACCGGTTGTGATCTGCGAGCCAATTTGGAGGCGCCGCCGGAAGCGAGCGGATAAGTCCGGGCAAAGACTCGGCAAAGTTGACCGATCCCTTACCGTGACCCAGCCTGTTTCTTACTTGGCGGCCGCACTCTGCAGGCATGAGCAACCATCGCAACGGCCGGCGCGCCGACGACGGCATCGTGATCGCGGGCGGAGGCCTTGCGGCACAGCGCTGTGCGGAGACGCTGCGCAGGTCCGGCTCGGATGAGCCGATCCGGATCCTCTGTGCTGAGACGCATCGCCCATATGACAGGCCGCCGCTGTCCAAACAACTGTTGGCGGGGGAGCGGGCCGGTGCCGACCTGGAGTTCCGGGATCCCGCTTGGTACGACGCCAACGGGATCGATCTGCTCTGTGGGGTCGCTGCCTCGCGCTTGCGGCCGGCTGAGCATCAGCTCGTCACCGCAGACGGCGGTGTGCTCAGATACAGCCGGTTGCTGGTTGCCACCGGAGGCAGTCCGCGGTTGCTCACGCCCCTCGTCGGCTATGACAACGTCCTGGCGCTGCGGACCGTGGACGAGGCGCTTGAACTGCGCCGGCGGGTCGTCGCGGGTACCCGCCTGGCGATCATCGGGGCGGGGTTTGTGGGGCTGGAGATAGCCGCGACCGCTAGGGCTCTCGGGGCTGATGTGACGGTCATCGAGGCGGCGCCGGCACCGCTGGCAGGCGTGCTCGGTGAGACCGTTGGCGCCTGGTTCGCAAAGCTGCATCGTCAGCACGGCGTTCAGGTGCTGACGCGAAGGACGATTGCACGCGTCGAGTCCCAGTCTGCGCAGGCTCGGGTCCTGCATCTGTCGGATGGCTCAGCGGTCCCGGTCGACCAGATCGTGGTCGGCATCGGTACCGACCCTGAGGTCGCCTGGCTCGCCGAGAGCGGTGTCCGCGTCGGCAGGGGTATCTGCGCGGATGCTGATGGCAGGACCGCCCTGCCGGATGTCTTCGCCGCGGGCGATGCTGCGGCGACCTTTGATGCGAGCAGCGGCGTCTACGTACCGGGTTCGCATTGGGAGGCGGCTGCACGCCAGGCGACCGCAGCGGCTCGCCTGATGCTCGGGCTTGAACCGCCGCGGCCTGCAGCCCCGAGCTTTTGGACGGACCAGTACGGCCTGCGCATCCAGTATGTCGGCCGTTCTGCTCCGGATGACGCTGTCGCGATTGACGGCGACCCCGACTCCCACAGCTTCTCCGCCACTTACACCCGGGCTGGTTGTGCCACCGCCGTGCTGCTGGTCAACCGGCCCCGTCAACTACCGGCAGCGCGGGCACTCATTGAAAAGGAGAACTGATGACCTTCACAGTGCAGATCGACGAGCGTGCCTGCGCCGCTCATGGTGATTGCGTCGATGCCGCCCCGGATGTCTTTGAGCTGGACGACGTGGCGCGCGTGATCGGCACCGGCCCTGACGAGCTGCTGCTCGCTGCGGCCGAGGCGTGTCCCAGCGCGGCGATCATCCTGATCGACTCGACCTCAGGCACACAGATGTATCCGTGAGTCAGTCGTCGCGGCCGGAGGTGCCGGAACTGCCTCCCGACCCCTCCGAGCCGTCGCCGCTCCCGCCCCCAGCGCCCCCACTACCGTGCAGCGTGATCGTGATCGGCGACTTGGAGTGAGCGGGGGCGCCCGTGCCTGAGGCTCGAGTTCCAGTCGCCAGCGGAGGTGACCCTGCTCCGGAGGTAGCCGGGGTGGAGGTCGATCCGCCTCCGCTGGTCGGCGTTGCGCCACCCTGCTTCGGTGCTGGGCTCACCGTCTGAGCGACGGTCTGAGCCGGGGGGGACGTCTTGGTCTCAATGACGGTGATGGTCCTGGTCACGGTGGGCGCCTCATGCTCCCGACGCGGGGGCGGCGTGCTCGTTGAAGTGGCACTCGGGGCCAGGCCGCGGATCACCGACGCCGGTGCAGATGCCAGGCCGATCCGCTGACCGGCCAGTTGCATGATGGACCACGTGCTCAGTGCTGCCAGGGCGATTCCCAGAAGCGCAAGCAGTGCCCAGAGCGCCTGGCGTCTGCCGATCATGTCTGCAAACTAGCCGCATCTCGGTTAAGCGTTGGCAAAGTCGCCAGTGTGATCGTCGCGCACGTCCCACCCCCTGGACGAGGCTCGAGCGTGACATCCCCGCCCCACGCCCGCGCCAGCTCGCGCGCGATGGGCAGGCCGAGCCCGTGTCCGGGAGGACCGCTGCGACCGGCGCTGCCTCGCCTGAAACGATCAAACACAAGCTCACGCTCGTCCGCCGCCATGCCGGGGCCCCGGTCGCGTACCTCGATCCAGTCAGGCCCCGCCGCCAACGCGACAGGCGTGCCCCTCGGCGAGTAGTGCAGAGCATTCTCGATGAGTGCATCAAGGGCGCGATCCACATCCTCGCGGGCAACGTGGACCGTGCCGGGGGAGGTGTCTGTTTCGATGGTGAGCGCAATTCCCCGAGCATCCGCCTCTGCGCTCCACCGGCGCCTGGCAACCGCAACGACCTCGCCCAGATCCACAAGTGTTCCCTCGAGCCGACGTTCACCTGCGCGACTCAACAGCAGCAGTTCGCTGACTGTCTCCGACAGCCGGTCGACCTCGGCCAGAGCCTGATCCAGCTCCTGGGTCGACGGATGATCCTCACCAGCCAGGGCACGCGCCTCCTCCAGCCGCAGGCGCAGACCGGTCAGCGGCGTGCGCAACTGGTGTGAGGCGTCAGCCACGAACTCCCGCTGGGCGCGCAGCAGACGGCTCAAGCGGTCCGCCATCTCGTTGAATGAATGCGCCATCGAGCGCTGCTCGGAGCTGCCTTCCACCACGGCTCGGGCATTCAGCTCTCCCTGGGCAACGCGGCGAGCGACCTCCTGCAGCCGTTGCAGCGGACGCCCGATCTGCCCCGCCAGCACATTGGCTACAAGCAGGCCCATCAGCAGCACGACTATGCCGATGATGATCAGCCCGAGCTCGACTCGAAGCACCGCGTTGTGCACTGAGTTGACGCTCTGCGTGATGCGCACCGCCCCGGCGGTGAGCGTCCCGTGGAAGATCGGTACCGCCGTTGCCAGGATCGCCTGGTGCAGTGTGTGCGAGTAGCGCTCGAACTGGTCCGGTGTTCCGGTCAGGGCTCGCGCGATCTCCGGACGGCTCATGTAGCTGCTGCCGATCTCCGGCGGGACCGCGCTGTCTGCGAGCACGCGTCCGCCGGCGTTGACGATCAGCACTCGGCCACCGAGTGAGGAGGACGCCGTCTGCGCCAGGGACATCAGCTCCCGCCGCCGCGCGCTGCCGAGCAGGTCGGCGGCCTCGGCGGCCACCAGCCGCGCCTGATCGCGGGCCTGGGTGCTCACCTCATCGTTTATGCGGGCGCTGAGACTGAGTGCGAGCGGCACCACAAAAGCGACGGTGGTGAGCAGCAGCACGTAGGCCATGGCTCCCAGCAGTCGGACACGGAGGCTCATCCCTCAGCGCTCGTCGCCGACCACCAGCTCAAATCCGACTCCGCGAACCGTGCGGATGTAGGTCGGTGCATCGGGGTCGTCGCCGAGTTTGCGCCGCAGCCAACCGATGTGGACATCCAACGTCTTTGTCGAGCCGAACCAGTTGGTGTCCCAAACATCCGACATCAGTTCCTCGCGCGTCACCACGCGGCCGGCATCTCGGGCAAGGCGCAAGAGGAGGTCGAACTCCTTACGGGTCAGGTCAAGCTCCGCGTCCGCCCGCCACACCCGCCTGGAGCCCGCATCGATTCTCAGATCCTGCACCGCCAGCGGCTCACGCTGGCCCGTTTCATCTCTGCGTCCCCTGCGCAGCACTGCACGGATCCGCGCGATCACCTCGTGTGTGGCAAAGGGCTTGACGACGTAGTCGTCGGCACCGAGTTCAAGGCCGACCACCCGGTCGGTCACCGTGCCGCTCGCTGTGACCATGATGATCGCCACGTCCGACTCGCTGCGGATCTGCCGGCAGACATCTCGGCCGTCCATGTCCGGCAGGCCCAGATCCAGCAGGACGACATCAGGGTGGCTGCGTCGGATCAGTGCCAGCGCATCGCGGCCCGTGGGTGCCAGTTCCGCGCGGAATCCGGAGCGGCGCAACGCGGCCAGGAATGGCTCGGCGATCGAGCGCTCGTCCTCTACGAGCACTACCAGCGGACCTCCCTCTGTGGCCGCGCCGGGCGCAGCGTTGCTGAATTCGTGCATGGCCCCGTCCTGTTCTATGCCGCCAATTATCCGTGCCTAGGGTGAGGCTACGGTGAGAATCGTCGGCATCCGGCCTCAGCCCAGCAGCTCCCGTGCCAGCTCGGCGTAGCAGTTGGCCGCGTAACCGAGATCGCGGACGTCGACACGCTCGTTGGCGTTGTGCATCAGCGGCTCGGTCTCGGCGAGCATCTGGTGGCGGTGCGGGAAGAAGCCGTAGGCGATCAACTCAGGGAACGCGGCGCGGAAGTGGCTTGAGTCCGAGTAGCCCGGGAGCAGCACCGGAATCGTGCGTGCACCAGGATCGCTGCGGCCGACCCAACGCTCGATCGCTCCCATCAGCTCGCTCCGCGGTGGCGACTGGTAGCCGTAGACCCGCTCGGTGAACTCGATCTCAAGTCCTTGCGCCTGATCCCCGAGCAGCTCGTGCAGGCGCTTCAGCGCCACCTCCTCGCCGAGCCCCGGCGGTACGCGACAGTCGACCTTCACGTATGCACGTGCCGGGATCACGTTCATCTTCTCCGACGCGGCGACCATCGTTGGCGTGAGCGTCACGCTCAGCATCGGTTCGACGATCACCGGCAGCAGCGGGTCAGCCGCCGCCAGGCGCTCCATCGCATGTGGGATGTTGCCCGGGTCGAGCCCCAGGGCCTCCAGCAGCAGCAGCGGTGCGGCGGTTGTGTCGTAGCCGGAGAAGCCGGGGCGGAGTGCCTCAATCACCGGTGCCAACTTCAGCAGCGCGTTGTCCCCGAGCCGCGGCATCGATGCATGTCCCGCAGTACCGTTTGCCGTCAGCTTGAACCGGAAGATTCCCTTCTCTCCGCAGCAGACGCCGTAGTACCGCGTGCCATCAAATTCAAACGGACTGCCGGCTCCCTCGTTGATCAGCAGGTCGCACCGTACCTTGTCCGGGTGCTGCTCCGTCAGCCAGCGCGCGCCCAGTTCGCCGCCGGTCTCCTCGTCGGCGACGAACACGAGCTTGAGTGTTCCGCGTGCCGGACGCCAGCCGCTGCGGGCCAGCGTCACCGCGGCGACGGCCTCGGCAGCCACCTGGTTCTTCATGTCAACGGCGCCGCGCCCCCACACGTAGCCGTCGGCGAGATCAGCCGCCCAAGGGCCGTGCCGCCAGTCCTCTGCGTGCGCAAGGACCGTGTCGACATGGCCGAGGTAGACCATCGTCGGGCCGTCTTCGGACGCGCCCGTCAGGGTTGCCACCAGATTCGGCCGTTCAGGGTCGGCAGCCAGCAGTTCCGTCTCAAATCCGGCCTCCCGTACGTAGGCCTCGAGATACTCGATCGCCTCGCGTTCGTTGCCGGGCGGGTTGACCGTGTTGAAGCGGATCAGGCGCTGCAGCACTTCACAGGTCTCGGCCTGGAGGTCGGCTGGCATGACGCGGGCTTCGGCCATCCGCCTCAGCGTACTAGGATCCCCGCCCGTGACCGACCAATACTCAGACGATCTGAACCTCGCAATCGAGCTTGCTGACATCGCCGACGAGATCACGATGGGGCGCTACCGCTCACCCGACCTGGAGGTCGAGACCAAGGCCGACAGGACGCCCGTGTCGGAGTCCGATAAACGCACCGAACTGGCTCTGCGCGAGCGTCTCGGCAGCATGCGGCCGGGGGACAGGATCATCGGCGAGGAGTTCGGTGGGGCCGAACAGGCCAGAGCCGCGGGCCGCGCTTGAGAT
>JAKAED010000234.1 GCA_021820105.1 Actinomycetes bacterium
CCTGGGGCAGCATCACCAGGCCCGCGAGGATGATGATCGCCACAAATGGTGTGGTCTTCCAGACGTCGGCGACGATCATGCCGATGATCGCGCCGGCGTTGCTGCCGAGGATCGTTGGGTTACCGAGTCCGAGCCCATTGAGGATCGCGTCGGCGATACCGAAGGTGGGATCGTAGATGTAGGCCCAGAGCTCAGCGGAGATGACCGTGATCAGTGACCACGGGATCAGCAGGAGCGCCATCATCACGCCGCGTCCCCGAACGAGGCGCTCCAGCACCAGCGCGATCATCGTGCCGATGACGAGCTCAACGGTCACCGTGACGATCGTGAAGCCGAGCGTGAAGCCCAGCGCGTACTGCCAGACGGAGGCGTTGAAGACGCGTGAGTAGTTGTTTGTGGTCAGCCCCAGCAGCTGGAAGCCGGAGCCGAGCAAATTGACGTTCTCAAAGCTCAGCAGTACGGCAAAGCCGATGGGAAAGAGCGTGACCGCAGCGATGAAGAACAGCGCTGGTGTGGTGAACATCCATCCCAGCCGCGCCATGCGCCGGCGGTGTGGATCGCCACGGCGGATGTCCTTCAGACTTGGGGTAACCACGCCACCCTCAGATGGCGGTGCAACGCTGGCACTGGCCATTGCCTCTGTCTCCTCTCCTCAGGATGCTGCCAGAACTCTACTGCCGCGGGAGATCGAGATCTCCCGCGGCAGAGTTTTTTGAGTCGGGTTAGAGGCCGGTGCCGCCGAGCGCCTTGTTGACGCCGGAGTTCATCGACTGCAGGGCCGCCTTTGGTGACTTCTGCCCAGCGACCACCGAGCTCACGTTCTGGTAGATCGCCTGGCTGACCGCCGCGTAGTTCGGGGTCTGCGCGGGACGCGGAACCAGCCGCGTCTTGGGCACGATCGCCAGCACGGCGTTTGACTTGATGACCTTCGGTGACTTACGCACGACGTTGATCGTCGGGATCTGCGAGAACTGCGTCGCCTGGATCGTCTGCGCCTGAACGCCCGTCATCCACTTGACGAACGTGATGTCCGCCTTGATGTTCTTTGAGTGAGGATTGACGTACAGGTTCCAACCGCCGATGTTGGAGTAACCGGGGTATGAGTGACCGGCGAACGTCGGCATCGGTGCGACACCGACCTTGCCGATGACCTTGGAGCCCTTTGCCTGTGACGTGGCATACGCGTAGTCCCAGTTGCGCAGGAAGGCGGACTGGCCGTTCTGGAAGGCCGTCATGGCCTGCGGCTCCTGGAAGGTCGACATGGCTGTGGGGCTCACCCCACTGGATACGAGCTGACGCTCGAAGCTGAGTGCCTTCAGGGCGCCGCCGTTGGCGGTCAGCGCTGAGCCCTTGCCGCTGCTGTTGAGGACCTTGCCACCGGCGTCGGTCAGGAACTCCATGAAGTTGCAGGTCGCACCCTCATAGTCAGCGGCCTGGAAGACGTAGCCGTACTTGGTCTGGTGCTTGCCCAGGATGACCTTGGAGTCGGAGACCAGTTGCTCCCAGGTCTTGGGGACGGCCAGGTGGTCCTTCTTGAGCAGGTCCTTGCGGTAGTACAGGAAGCCCTGATCCTCGAACAGCGGGGCACCGTAAACGTTGCCCTTGTAGGTCGCGCCGGCGACCAGGCCGGGGGCGAAGGTGCTCCAGTAGCTCTTGGGCAGGTACTTGTTGAGCGGCAACGCCAACTGGTGGGCGCCGAACTGCGCGGGCCAGATGACATCGCCCATGAACACGTCCGGCCCGCCGCCACCTGAGATCTGCGTGGTAAGCGTCGCGCGGTTGGTGTCGGTGTTGGTCGGGGCTGAGACCAGCTTGACCTTGATGTTGGGGTATGCCTTTTCAAAGGCGTTGATCCAAACCTTGCGTACGTCCGGACCGCTGGTGGTGATCGGTGATGCCCACCAGGTGATGGTGGTGGTGCCACTGGCGGCAACGGCGCGCTTGGCCGATGCGGCGCTGGTGGCGCTGAGAGCCGTCAGCCCGGCGAGGGCCGCGGTGGTGCCAAGGACGGCCTTACGGCTTACGCCGCGGCGTCCCGACGCCGAAGACGGCAGGAACTTACTTGCCACTTCTACAACCTCCCCACTGATGTGGTTTCTCTCCTGTGGCTGAACCGTTCTAGAACGTTTCAGTAGATGGAATTTCTAACGCACTCCGGCGCCCGTGTCAACCAGCAAAACACCAGCGAGTGAGCCGCGCGCTGGTGGGCGGGCGCTGTGGGTGGCGGCGGCAGGCGAGCGTCGCCGCCGGGGTGGCGCGGGCGACGGTGGTAGGCAGGCGTCGCCCGGCCGGGCGAGAGCACGTGGAAGCACACCGGAGCATTTGGAGCCAGGCGGAACCACGCAGAACCAGGCCGAACCACCCGCGGGGCCGCGCGGAACTAGGCCGAACCACCCGCGGGGGCGCGCGGAACCAGGCGGAACCAGCCCGAAGCACCCGCCGGGCCACGCGGAACCACGCCGAACCAGGCCGAAGCACCCGCCGGGCCACGCGGAACCACGCAGAAACGCAAAAGCACGCGTGGGGAAGGAAAGTTGCCGCTACGGCACATTTCCTTCCCCACGCCGACCCGTTCTGGCTCGGCTCGCTCTACCGCGCCCACCCGCTCCGCCGGTC
Organism: Actinomycetes bacterium; assembly: GCA_021820105.1. GTDB lineage: Bacteria > Actinomycetota > Thermoleophilia > Solirubrobacterales > Solirubrobacteraceae > Palsa-465. Next base: position 2,617 of record JAKAED010000234.1, read on the forward strand.
GCACCGCCCCACCCAGGGGCTCAGCCTGCGCCCGACCGGGTCGATCTTTGGCTTGGGAAGGGGCGGGAGAGCGGTGCTCTCCCGCTGGTGTTTGTCTCTGACGAAGACCGGCCGCTGACGCGGCCTCCTGCTGCGCGTGGAGAGTCAAGCGGCCCGGTGAGTGGCGCATTCTGGGACGTGTGCTGGCGCAGCCGACCTTCCAGTCGGGGTCGGTCTGCCGGGCCTGAACAGCCTGACGTTGGCGTTCCTCGTGGCCGAAGTGGACGCTGCGACGGTTGCGGCCGGTAACGCACTGCACGATCAGGGGGCAGGCGTCGCAGGCTGCACCGCAGTGCGCCACCTGTTCGCCTCTGAGCCTGCGTGCTTCACGAGGTGAAGGCACGGCGGGTCACGCTGCGGGCATCCACATCGATCGTGAACCCGGGTTTTTGGGAAGCCCCACACCCGGCGCGTTGGCTGCTTTCCGCGCGCTCGGGTTCCTTCTGAGCCGCCTGTAACGTCGCTTGGGCAAGGCGTCCAGCGCCCGTGATGCCGCTGATCCCACAACGCGCCCCGGGGCTTCGACGTGAGCCCTTCTTACCGGAGGCCTACCCGGGTTGCCGGTCGGCGCGACCGACAAGGACGTCTGGCTGGACTCATGCCGCTCCCGCGGGCACGCCCGGCACGCGCGTTCAAGGCTTGTGTCGGCGATGCTTCTTCTTCGGTCGGTGATGCTTCTTCTTGGCCTGCTTGATGGTGACCCGGTGGGTGCTGAGCTTCTTGCCGCCAGAAGCCGTTGTGAGGGTCGCATGGAGCACACGGTGGGCTGCCAGAAGACGCCTGCGAGTGCGATTCAACACGACCTTCACATGCTTGCCGGCACCGGCCGCGATGCTCTCGACCGTTCGGCCGATAACCACCGTCTTCTTCGCCCGACGGGTCTGGCGCCCGCGCCGCCCCGGCGCCGCGCACGCCCAGCAGACCCCGACGGTGTCCCCTCGAAGGTCCTGTCCGACCACGGTCACGAGCAACCCAATCGATACCGATCCTGAGGCGCAGCAGAAGGCCGCGTCAGCGGCCGGTCTTCGTCAGAGACAAACA
>JAKAED010000081.1 GCA_021820105.1 Actinomycetes bacterium
CCGAGAGCCATTCAACGAGGCTACCTTCCTCAAGTCGCAGACCGGGATGGCGGCCCTGCTCTCACTCGCTGACGAGCAAGTCCGCGACACCGTAGACGCCCTCGCTATGCGCGGATGGCGCGTTCGTGGCCAAGCGATAGTGCGCGCTTAAAGGCCCCGACGATCGCTTCGCTGGAATCCGCCCCGCGGTCCCCGGCCTTCTGGAGAGCTATGCGGTCGTCACCGCTCGCCGACGATCCAGCTCCGTGCTGAGGTCGCCGATGATTCGATGGTTGACAGCATCGCTCTCCTTCACTCCAGTCGACGAGCCGATCAGCGCCGGAATGAGATGGGTCGTACCGTTCGCGAGGGTGACGCGGCCGGTGTAGAGCGTCCCGATCGAGAAGGTCGTCGGCGTGCAGCGCCACCGGTGGGGGACGTAATCGAACGAAGCCACCGTGTCCCATGGCCATCGAAGCTCTGAACTCCAGCCGATCGAGCAGATCTGGCGATCATCAGCCACGATCGCGACACGCCCAGAACGAACGCGCAGCACCACCGCCAAGACCACGCCGACGACCGCGGAGCTGACGGCGAGCACGACGCCGACCTTGAGCCACGCCGCCAAGAACCAGCAGATGCACGCTGCCAGCCACGGCAGCGAGCGAATGCCAAGAAGGCGGCGGATATCCCATCCAAACGCGAACGGCCTAGGGTGATAGCTCAAGTCCATGGCGGAGATTATTGTCGCCACCGCAAAGCGCTCGTGACGGGATGGCTCACTTGACTATCGCTCCGCCACGGTTTCGCTACTTTGCCGGCCCCGCTTCGGTGTTCGCACAGGCATCTTCGAGACGAAGCTACCTTCCCTCCTTGGCGCGGGTTCCGCCATCAAGTGGCCAAGCAGTAGCCGAAGGCACCTCTTGGAGAGCAGGTGTTCGGGTCGAGGCAATCGCCCCGAGGGAATCAGTCCACCCTCAACAGAAAGCCGCCGAGCCAGACGTCATCACCAGGTTGCAGACTGCATCGTCCGATGCGGGAGCCGTTGACGAAGCTTCCGTTCGTTGAGCCAAGGTCGTGCAGGATCCAAGCACCGTCGCGTCGGATCAGGCGGGCATGTCGGCGCGAGACGGATTCGTGACCGATCACGATGTCGCATGCCGTCCCACGGCCGATGATGAGTTCTTGGTCTTGGTCTCCCCAGTCAAGCCCGAGCAGAGCATCCGGGGTAGAAGTAGGCCGCAGAGCGGCGTGAAGGTCATTGACCATGAGCGTGAGTGAATTCGAGATGCGCTCACGAATCGATTCGCTTCGTTGGCGTCGGGAGAGGTCGCCGATGAGCGATCGTGGGTCTATGACCCGGCGATGAAAGACCTGATCGAGGCGGAAGGCGAGCGTGCGATCGCTGATGAGTCCACTCGCGTACGCGGCGTTCAGCGTGCTCGCCAGTCGATCACGGGATGCTCCGGGAACTCCCATCCTGGGATGTTCTCACCATCCCGAGAACGCGTCTAGAACGCGCAAACACCCGAGTGCTCTTGGGACTGAGCACGTGCGCGGAACCACGAGCCCACGCTATTGCTTGCCACGTACTGGATCACGAGCCAGGCACCTGCATCGCTGACGCAAGGGGTGCCTCGGCAACGGCGCCGAGCCACCCGCTTCGCGCGGATCTGAGGGGACGAGTCCTGAGCGGCGCTGGCCTGCGGTTGCCTATGCATGCCATCTGCGGATCGACGCGAGCCGCTGTTCGCAGTGTGGCCGACAGCCCGCGCCGCAAGTGCTTCCACTCCGTGAGCCACCGACTCGACGCGGGTTCTTGGCGACGCTGTGACCCCCAGAGCCTTCAGCGTCGCTATCGCCGACTTCGTGAGCGCTGTCTTCGACGTCGCGGAGGCGGAGGCGCAGGTCGTGACCGGGGTCGAGGCTCTGGCTCGCCTGAGTCTGGATCAAGCTCAACGGCATCCGCCCCGCCGGAGGGCTTCGGCTTCCGTGGCTCACGGACGCCAGCTCCACCTCCACCACGCTTCCGTCGCCACCGCTTCCAGAACCGCGGTGGCGGACTCTGCTCATTTTCGACTCCGCGATCCGGTTCCCCGCCCGTACCCTCGTCGGTCATACGAACGAGCCTACGCCGCGCGGGACACGACGGCTAGCCCGTGATCGCGTTCACACCAGAGCTCACCTCACCCGCTCCTCGATCTATGGGCGACTTGGCGCCTGCCGTGGTCACGGCGCGCTGCAGTCCTCTCGTCAGAAGTCTGCGGTCGATCGAGTGGCTGGCGAGCGCTCACCATGCGCGCCCCGGGCGCGGCTCGCGGCAGTTGAGTTGGCTGTCGCCACGTCCGACGAAGCAGCTCAGAGGACGCAGGCGGAGCCGCAATTCGGAACGAAAGTGGTACCCACGAGTGGTACCCACGGCCGCTCCGCGCCGGCGCGGCGGTCTTCCAAAATGAAAAAAGGCCCGGATTACCGGCCCTTTTTTCGACGCGCCCGAAGGGATTCGAACCCCTGACCTTCGGTTCCGTAGACCGACGCTCTATCCAGCTGAGCTACGGGCGCGAGAAGCTGACATTCCACCTGACATCCTGCTCAACGAGGCAGGGCCGGTGGCGATCAGTTCCTAAATGTACCCAAGTCCGGATGAAGTGCGTGGTCTGCATGGTTTGCGCTCAGGAGCAGCGCCTCAAGCCCACTGGCAGCCGAGTGCGCTTCGCGCAGCAGCGCTTCTGCCAGCAGCTGAGTCGGCTCATCTCCCGCTCCGCGCGCCTCCCGGGCGAGCAGCTCCAGGGCACTGACCTGCAGGTGGCGCTCAGCAAAGAGAAAGCAGGTCAGCTTCGCGCCAGCATCCGGCTGCACCGTCCAGGCCAGCGACCAGGCGGCGCCGGCGGTGCCCATCGCAAGCGACCGCGTCCAGGACGGACAGCCCGAGAGCTCCTCCAGGCGCGCGCGTAGACGTGCCCGCTGATCCCGCATCGCCTGGCGCTGTTTGAACGCGTACGCACGCAGCGTGGCACCAGGCAACGATCGGCCCGCGAGCGCGAACAGAACCTCACCCTGGGTCGCCAGCGCGTGAACGTAACGCAGGTGGCGCACAAGTTCAGCGCGCGCACCACCGCGGCGGCGCCGCGTCGACTCTGCCACGGCCCAGTCAAACCAGGTTGCCAGCCGCGCGGCCATGGCCTGTTCATCGGTGCGGATCGCCAGCGCATGCCGTGCAAGCTCGTCTTGGCCGGCGGCGCTTGCCGCGTGCCCGAGCATCCGGTAGGCGGCGATCTCCAGTTGCTCGTAGGCGATCGAGTCGACCAGCAGCTTGCCGGCAGAATCCGGGCCGACGCTTGTGTACACGAGGAAACCCAGGCGATTCGTGGTTGCACCCAGATCCTGCACCCAGGACCGGCTCCCACCCACACCGCTGAGCAACCGGCTCACGGTCGCGCGGTGACGCTCGGTCTCGGCGAGATGAGACGCCAGGTCCCATGCCAGCGCCGGTTCGTCAACGATTGATCTGGCGACGCGGAGCTGAACCAGGGCCTGTTCCTCAAGCGCATGCAGGCCCACCAGCCATCGCTTGATCTCGAGTTCATTCGCTGCCACTCACCGTGGGCGTACCCGGTTGGCGCCCGCCCAACGCGCTGGCGGAAGCCAATGCCCGTGGAAGGCCCACTGGTATGGCCTTGATCAGATTCTGACCAATCGGCCGAATTGTGCGTTTCAGAGCTGCCGATTGCGGGTAGGCCAGGCAACGCGCTGGTGCGTATAGATGCCGGCCGCGGTACTGCACATAGAGAGGATCGACGCGTTGGCGACCCAGACCAAAGACCCAGACACCGACTTGGGCAAACCCGGCGCAGCCGCAGATCAGCCTTCATCACCGGACGATCCTGCCGGCGACAACGACGCAGCGGGCGCCGCCAGGCTCGACGCCCGGGTCCTCTCTGAGCTGACGGGAGTACTGCAAGCCGCATGTGCCGGTGACGCCTCAGTTCGCGTCCAGAGCCCGGATGACCCGCGCCTGGCCGAGGTGACGCAGGTGCTCAACGAGCTGCTTGACCGCAACGAGCGCATGTCGCGAGAGATCGCTGAGGTCGAACGGGTGATCGTTGCGGTCGCCGAGGGAGACCTGAAGCAGAAGATGGCACTCCAGATCGGTGCTCAGCCCGTGGGAGGTGAGTTCCTGCGGATCGGAGCCACCGTCAACACGATGGTCGGACAGCTCCGTGCGTTCGCGGCGGAGGTGACGCGTGTCGCGCGTGAGGTGGGGATGGAGGGCAAGCTCGGCGGTCAGGCGGAGGTCGCCGGAGTCTCCGGCACCTGGCGTGATCTGACCGAGAGCGTCAATGAGCTCGCCGGCAACCTGACGGCACAGGTGCGCGCCATCGCGGAGGTCTCAACCGCCGTGACACAGGGTGACCTCACGCGGTCGATTGCGGTTGACGCTCAGGGTGAGGTGGCGGAGCTCAAGGACAACATCAATCAGATGATCGCCAACCTGCGCGACACAACGACGCGCAGCCAGGAACAGGACTGGCTGAAGACCAACCTGGCACGCATCTCAGCGCTGATGCAGGGACATCGCGACCTCAGCACCGTCACGCGGCTGATCATGTCCGAGCTCACGCCCACGGTCAGCGCTCAACACGGCGCCTTTTTCCTCTTGACGGATGCCGGCCATGCGGACTCAGTGCTGCGCCTTGTCGCCGGCTATGGATACGTCTGCAACACCACTGTTCCAAGGAGCTTTGCGGTCGGCGAGTCGCTCGTTGGGCAGGCCGCCCTGGAGCGGCGGACGATCGTGATTGACGACCCGCCTGAGGAGTACATCCGGATCGGCTCAGGGCTCGGAAACACGCCCGCCGCCACGATCATGATCATGCCCGTCCTCTTTGAAGACAGGCTCCTGGGAGTGATCGAGCTCGCCTGGCTCTCACCGCCGAGCGAGATCCACCGCACCTTCCTCAGCCAGCTGATTGAGACCCTCGGCGTGGTGCTCAACACGATCATGGCCAACATGCGCACGGAGGAGCTGCTGGAGAAGTCTCAGCTGCTGAACGCCGAACTCGAACAGCAGGCGCAGATGCTGGAGGAGCGCAACCTGGACATCGAGCGCAAGAACCGAGAGATTGAGCAGGCTCGCCTACGCCTGGAGGAGAAGGCCGAGCAGCTGGCCCAGAGCGGGCGCTACAAGTCGGAGTTCCTGGCCAACATGTCGCACGAGCTGCGCACGCCGCTCAACAGCCTCCTGATCCTCTCCAAACTGCTGCTTGAGAACGAGTCCGGCAATCTCACAGAGACGCAGCTTGAGTTCGCGCGAACGATTCGGGCTGCGGGCGGCGACCTGCTCGAGTTGATCAATGACATCCTTGACCTCTCCCGGATCGAGGCCGGCAGGATGGACCTGTTTCCGGCCTACCTGCGGATCTCAGACGTGTGCGCCTACGTGCGCAGCACCTTCGAGCTGGTGGCGGCCGACGCCAACCTGAGCTTCGAGATCCTGCTCGACGATGACGTCCCGGAGATCATCTTCACCGACCAGCAGCGCCTGCAGCAGATCCTTCGCAACCTGCTGGCCAACGCCTTCAAGTTCACCGCCACCGGCAGCGTCACGGTGCGGATCAGCCGGACGTCGGCCGAGCAGATCAGCTTTGCCGTGAGCGACACGGGCATCGGCATCGCGCCTGACAAGCTGAGCCTGATCTTCGACGAGTTCCAGCAGGCGGACGGCACCACGAGCCGCAGGTATGGCGGGACCGGACTGGGGCTCTCGATCAGCCGCGAGCTCGCGCACGCGCTGGGTGGGGAGTTGGGGGTCACCAGCATGCTGGGGGAGGGCAGTACGTTCACGCTCACGCTGCGCGCCGGAGCGGCCACCGAAGCAGCGGCGCCGGTGGCCGCTGATGAACCTCGCGGAGCGCTGCCATTCTCGTCGGACGCGGTCATGACCGGTGCCGGCCCGCTGGCCGGCACCGTCACCCAACCGCTCAGTGGGCGCATCCTGCTGGTCGACGATGACGTCCGCAACCTGTTCGCGCTTGCGAGCCTGCTCGAGCGCAGCGGCCTGGAGGTGCTCTTCTCAGAGTCCGGGGAGGATGCGCTGGAGCTGCTCGACAGAGAACGCGGCGTCGATCTGGTGCTGCTGGACATCATGATGCCCGGGACCGACGGCTATGAGACGCTTGGGGCGATCCGCTCCAGACCGGGGCTGCAGACGCTTCCGGTGATTGCGGTCACCGCCAAGGCGATGGACGGCGACCGCGAGAAGTGCATCGCCGCAGGCGCCTCTGACTATGTGACCAAGCCGGTCGATCCGGATCGGCTGCTGGCGGCGGTCAGCCGCTGGTTGCGGATCGCTGTAACGGAGCGGAGCGGTGTCTGAGCAGCTGGGAGCGCAGGGCGCGATCCTGTTGGTTGACGACCATCGGGAGAGCCTGCTCGCGCTGAGTGCCGTGCTCGAACCGCTCGGTGAAGAGGTCGCGCTTGCGTCCTCCGGTGATGAGGCGCTGCGTGTGCTGCTGCACGCGGACTGCTCGGTGATTCTGCTGGATGTGCGCATGCCCGATATGGACGGGCTCCAGACAGCTCGCATCATCCGCTCACGCCCGCGCACCCGCCACATTCCGATCATCTTCATGACCGGCGGTGGCCGTGATGTTGAGGAGATCGCCCGTGCGTATGAGTTCGGCGCCGTGGACTACGTGATCAAACCGTTCGAGCCGGAGATCCTGCGCGCCAAGGTGAGTGTCTTTGTGCAGTTGCACCATGAGCGCGCTCAGCGCGTGCGTGAGTCCCGTGCGCGTGCTGAGGCTGAGGGAATGGCTCGTGCGGCCCGGACCCTGCAGTCGTTGTCCGACGCCGCCATGATGCACGTTGACGTGGACGACCTTGCCGAGGCGCTCACGGAACGCAGCGCCGAGCTGTTCGGCGCCGAAGCGGCCATGCTGCTGTTGCGTGACGAGTCCGTGCCTGGACTCCGTGTGCGTGCTCGCGCCGGGACGCGGGAGCTCGCGCTCGAGCGCGAACAGGTGCAGCCGGGGGAGGGGATCCTGGGATCCGTGGCCGGCTCCATGCGGGCGGCGATTCTGCTGGCCGCCAATCTCGACGCGGAGGACCGTGTCGCCGCGGGCATCGGCGGCGAACTGGCAAGTCTGCTGGTGACGCCGCTGATCTGCGCGGGCGAGCTGATCGGTCTGCTCCTGCTCGGATCTGAGGACGCGGCTCGTTTCGCGCACGCGGATCTGAAGCTGCTGTCCCTTGCCGCCGAACGGATGGCGCTGGCGGTCGATCATGCGCAGCGCTATGCGGACGGTCGGCTCCTGGTCGAGACCCTGCAGCGCAGCCTGCTGCCTGAGCGCCTTCCACTGCACCCCCGGGTCCAGTTGGCGGCTCGCTACCTGCCGGCGGGTATCGCCCCGCAGGTTGGCGGCGACTGGTATGACGCGGTCCACCTGGATGATTCACGGGTGGCGCTGATGATCGGTGATGTGGTCGGTCACGGGATCGGCGCGGCGGTCACGATGAGTCAGCTGCGCAACGCGCTACGTGCGTTTGCGGTGGAGGGGCATCGACCCGGCGAGGCGTTGCGTCTGCTCGATCGCGCCGTGCTGGCAACGCGCGGGCCCGGCATGGTGGCGACCGTGCTGTTTGTCGTGATCGACGCTGATGCGGGCACGGTGACCGTCGCCAGCGCCGGTCATCCACCGCCCGCGCTGCGGGCTGTCGACGGCACCGTTCGTTTTCTGGAAGCCGAACGCAGGCTCCCGCTGGGGCTGGAGGCCCGAAGCGGACCGGGTGACATGACTTATCCGGTGAAGCCAGGCGAGACTCTGTTGCTCTTCACGGACGGCCTGGTCGAGCGTCGGGGTGAGCCGATCACAGCGAGCTTCGATCGGCTGCTCGACGCCCTTGTGGCTGCGCCCGCCGAGGTTGATGAGCTGTGCGAGCACGTGCTGCGGCGGACCACGACCGAGCAGGGGCGCGATGATGACGTGGCGTTGCTGGCGGTGCAGCTGCTGGGAGCGCCCGTGGGCAGCCTCGAGCTCCGCCTGCCGGCCACAGCGCGGTCGGTCACCCTGGCTCGGCATCGGTTGCGAGTCTGGCTGGAGGAGAACGCACCGGACCTTGACCCTGTCGCTCGCGGCGACCTGGAGGTCGCCTGGAGCGAGGCCTGCAGCAACGTCGTGCGCCACGCCTACGGTCCGGCTGAGGCTGAGTTTGAGGCGTCAGCCAGCCGCGGCAGGCGTGAGTTGCAGCTGACCGTGCGCGACACCGGCGCCTGGCGTGCGCCCGGGAGCCGCTCCGGCGGGCGTGGTCTGCCGCTGATGCGCCAGTTGGCGGATGAGCTGACGATCGACCGCCAGCCCGACAGCACGACCGTGAAGATGATCCGCCGGATGCCAGAACTCGAGCTGGCCGCCCCCCAGCACAGCCCATGACCGATGAGGACGCACCGCTCCGGCAGGCCGCTGACACCATCGGTCCGCCCGAGCTGGCGGCGATCAGGGTGCGCGAACAGGACGGCATCCTGGTGATCGTGATCAGCGGAGAGATCGACATCTCCAACGTCGAACGGCTCGCCGATGTGATTCACGCCCAGCCCAATGCCGAGGACGGACTGGTGGTCGATCTCTCGGAGGTCAGCTATCTGGACAGCAGTGCCGTGTCGCTGCTGCATGACCTGGCCCATAGGTTGCGCCAGCGCACGCAGCCGATGGTTGTGGTCAGCACGTCCGGTTCGGTCCCGCGACGGGTGCTGGAGCTGACCGCCTTTGAGACGAACGCGCCGCTGACGGAGGACCTTGAGGCCGCCGTCAGGCTCCTTGCTGGTGGTAGCGCGCGACCGTGAAGCCGATCAGCATCGGCACGTGCACCGCATAGACGACCAGCGACAGCGCCAGGACGACGAGCGTGCTTCCTGAGACGTGGTTGCGCACGAACACGAAGCCGATCAGCCCCGCCGTCACGACGTAGGCCAGCAGCGCCCACCTCGCCACGGCGAAGAAGCGGTCCCAAGCGAAGCCCTTCACCCGCGTGAGCGACAGCAGGTTGCCGGCCATGAGTGCTGCGGAGAGCGCCAGCAGCACCACCGCCGGCCCGAGCGGCACGTGTGCCGGCAGGTTGGCGGACAGGTAGATGCCACCGGCGACGATCAGCGCCAGGGAGGCCATGCCGACCTGTGTCACGGGTGGGTATCGCTGCTCCTCCACCGGACCCCTCAGCTCGCCAGTCGAGTCATGATCACGAAGGTCGCAATCTGCAGCAGGCCGGTGATCCCGGCCGAGTAGACGAAGCGCTTCATCAGCCGCTCGATGACCGTTGGGTTCGGGCGTGGCTTCTTGAGCTCGATGAGCACAGCGATGTTGGCGGGCTCGAGCAGTCCCAGCGCAACGATGCCCATCACGCCGACCACGATCATGCTTGCCACGACCCAGCCATGGTGGTGGTAGGTCGTCAGATTCGTGCCGAGCTTGGTGGAGAGCTGCCACCCGGCGACCAGCGTCGCGGTCACCACCGCCGGCATCAGCACCACCATCTTCGGCATGAACCGGGTTGTGAACTCGATCCGCGCTGGGATCGAGAGCGTCCCGAGGATCGGTCCGATGATCAGACCCACAAACAGGTCGATGATCGTCCAGGCCGAGCCAAAGACGACATGCATGAAGATGAGCGGCCACACCTGATTGACTGCGACGGCCACCACCAACGCCACGAGTACGACGCCACCGAGGACGAGCCCCGCACGCGGCACGATCTGGAAATCCGGGACGGCAGGCGGGGCGCCCGCGTGGGCAGCTCCCGGCTGCGGCCCAGACGCGTCGCGCGCGATTGAAACCATTGCCGCATCCTAAGCCCTTGAACTCCATGAGTGCAACTGAAAGACCACGCCCCCTCAGCATCGATAGCGCGCGTCGGATCGCGCTCGCCGCGCAGGGTTTCTCCTCCGGCTCCCGGCCCGCTGGCCGGGAGCCGGGCCTGGCCGCGGTCACGGCAGCCGTCCGCCGACTCGGCCTGTTGCAGCTGGACTCGGTCAATGTCTTCTGCCGCGCCCACTACATGCCCTTGTTCTCACGCCTGGGTCCGTATGACACCGGCCTGCTGGACCGCATCGCCGGGCACGGCCACGGGCGCCTGGATCGGCGCCTGGTGGAGTACTGGGCGCACGAGGCATCCCTGATCCCAATCGAGCACCACCGCCTGTTCCGCTGGCGGATGGAGGAGCGAGACCGCATCTGGAGCGGGATGCGGCGTGTGCTCACGGAGCGCCAGGAGCTGATCGCGCAGACGCTCAGTATGGTGCGCGAGCGCGGCCCGGTGCGCGCCCGTGACACGGGTCACCGGCGCGCTCGGGTGGCTGCCGGTGAGATGTGGAACTGGCATGAGGGCAAGGTCGCGCTTGAGGCGCTCTTCTTCACGGGCGCGATCGGCGCCTGGCGACGGATCAACTTCGAGCGTCACTACGACCTGATGGAGCGGATCCTTCCAGCCGAGGTGCTGGCTGAGCCCTTCCCGGAACGCGCCGAAGCTCACCGGGAACTCGCACGGCTGGCGGCGCGAGCGCTCGGCGTGGCGACGCTCGCCGACCTGGCTGACTACTGGCGGATCACGCCCCGTGACCTGGCGCCGCGTGTTGATGAGCTCGTGGCTCGCGGGGAGCTGTTGCCGGTACGGGTAACGGGCTGGGAGAGTGAGGCCTACCTGTGGCATGAGGCCCGCCGTCCGCGCGCGGTGCCGGCGCGAGCGCTGCTGTCCCCGTTTGACTCCCTGGTCTTCTTCCGCCCGCGCGTGGAGCGGCTCTTTGACTTCCGCTACCGGATTGAGATCTACACCCCGCAGGCGCGACGCGTCCATGGTTACTACGTGCTCCCGTTCCTGCTGGATGAGCGCCTCGTGGCGCGGGTTGATCTGAAGGCCGACCGTCAGGCTGGGGTGCTGCGCGTCCTGGGCGCGTTTGCGGAGGCCGATGCGGAGCGCACGCGGGTCGCAGCTGAGTTGGCCGCCGAGCTTGAGCTATGCGCGGGTTGGCTCGGCCTGCGGCGCGTTGAGGTCGGGGACCGCGGGGACCTCGCAGAGCCGCTCAGACGCGCACTCTGAGGCGTGCGTCAGGTTCGTCTACTACCATCGCCGCATTCTGGTGCGTGCAGTGAATGACCGGGGCACCCGTGCCCTCTGGCCACACGCGCAGCGGCGCTTCCGGTTCCGGGCGTCGCTGCTTGGCGTGCTCGCGGCGGTTGCCGTTGGCTTTGGCCTCGCGGCCCGTGCCCCGGTCGCCAGCGGAGCGCCGGCGCAGCTGAATCCGCTTGCATACTTCCCGCCGCCGACCGATGGCGACCCCCTGCAGCACGTGCGCTGGTACGTGTTTGGAGCGGATTCACCAGCGGGGCGCGCGGCAGTCGCCTACAGTGCCGCCAACCCCACCTGGGCGGCGGCGCTCGACACGCTGGCGCAGACGCCCGGCTCGCTGAGCCACCGCTTCTGGATGTGGAACGAGCCGATCGGCTCTGTCGCGCGGATCGTCCGCGCCTACCTGGATCAGGCGCAGCGCCAGCAGCCGGGCACGACGGTCGCCCTGAACACCTACTCCCTGATCCACGGCAGCTGCCTTGATCCAGCCTCGATCCGGCGCCACTTCGAGCGGTGGGTCACCCAGCTCGCGCGCGGAATCGGTACGCATCGCGTGGTGTTGTACCTGGAGGAGGACTCGCTGCTTGAGACTCACTGCCTCACCCCAGCGCAGGTCAGGATCCGTGAGCGCGAGCTGGCCTTTGCGGTCCGGCAGCTGTCGCATGATCCACACACGCTCGTCTATCTGGACGCGGGCGCCCCGGACGCCTACCAGACCCCGCGCCAGATGGCGGCGCTGTTGCGGGCCTCCGACGTTGCGCAGGCCGCGGGTTTTGCGGTCAACGCCACCCATCACGTCTGGACCACGGCGGCGATCTGGTATGGGCAGCGGATCGCACGGATTCTGGGCGGCGAGCACTTCATCGTGAACACGTCGAGCAATGGCCAGGGTCCATACCTCAACCGCCACCCCAGGACGCAGGGCGTTGAGCTGCTCTGCAACCCGCCCGGTATGGGGCTCGGGCCGCTCACGTGGAACACCGGCTACAGGTATCTGGACGCGCTGCTCTGGTACAACAACCCCGGTTTCTCAGATGGTTCCTGTGGTCGCGGGAACCCGCCCACCGGCACCTTCTGGCCAGCTTATGCGGTGGCCCTGGTCCAGCACCGCAACCCACAGATCACGGGCCCGTTCTACCACCTGCTGCGCTCCCGCACCGACACATAGGTGGCGGGCTGGGCTGCTTGAGAGCGCCGCTCCAGTTCGCAGCGGTGCGGCCTCGGGCGCCAGGGCGCCCGAGGCCGCGACCATCGCCGTCAGAGCATCAGCTCGCCGGCATCAGGTAGTAGGCAAGCGTCGTCAGCGTTTCCGCCTGGTCTGCTTTCAGCGCCTTGTCGGTCTGAGCGGAGACCTGTCGATCAAAGGCCTTGAGGATGTTCGTCTCGGCCTTGGTGGCGCCCTCATCAGCGGCGCGCTTCGCGGCGGCCAGCTTGTCGCACAGCCCCGCGGCGACGTTCGGGTCGCTGGAATAGCTCTGCGCGAGCGAACAGACGGAGTCAAAGCTCGTCACGACGATGACGGCAACCGTGTTATCCGCGCTGATGTCGGAGTGCCATGAATCCTCGCAGGTGAAGTTCGGCCCGAGGTCAGCTGCCACGTCGTAGATGCCGGCCGTGGAGGGTGCGTTGAAGTAGCTCGTCGCGGTGTTTGATGACGGGCCATAGCCCCATCCCACGGGACAACCGCTGAACGGGGTGTCGAAGCCCCTGATCCCGACCGGGGCGGTATACAAGTTGCCGGTCTCGATGTACGGCAGGTCCAACGTCGTTGAGGCGGTGTGGCTCGTGCCCGGGGCCGTCACCAACAGGTTCGAGGTGCCACTGTCAAAGCCGTTGAACGTGAACGTGCCGCCGGTGCCATTGAAGTTGCTCAGCACCGGATTGGGCGCCGTCACCTGCGCCGAAGCCGTGGGAACGAACGCAACGGCCATAGCGGCCGCACTGATCAGCGCCGTGAAGGTTGCGAACAGGCTGCGTGTCCTGTGTCGCCTGCTGGTACCGGTCACATGAGAGGAAGCCAGGGAGCTCCCGGCTGAGCGCGTCATCATGAGACGCCTCCTTGAGATAGGTGTTCAGGGCCAGAGGGGCCTTACCTACCGGGGCGCAGCAGTGACAGTGCCACTCCGCGCGGGGAGGGAAATCCGTGCGAACTACCGCTGGCGGTAGGGGATCTACGGCAGCTTCTGGTGACCCTGCCCGCTGTCAGCCGCAGCAAGCCCGACCATGACCTGGTGGCTGGCAATCGCCGCGCGCCTGCGCCCGGCGGGTCTCTGAAGCTCTGAGCCAGAACGAGGCGAGCGGAGGGGGCGGGATTCGAACCCGCGAGACCCTTGCGGGCCTGCCGGTTTTCAAGACCGGTGCATTCAACCGCTCTGCCACCCCTCCGGGCGGTCCCGGGAGGGTAGCGAAACGCCGAAAACGCTGCCGTTACGGGCGATTTCGCCTTTAGGTACGAGGCTTCCGGAGGCCGGTCGAGCGAGGGGCGAAAAAGGCCATAGAAGGCCATAAGAGGCCAGTTTTCGTGCAGTTCGGTCCCCTGGCCGGTCCCCTGGCGGTCCCCTGAGTTCGACGCAGCGCGGCAGATCTGTGAGTTGTCAGAGGTCGAAGGAAGCGAGTTCGCGCGCGGCCTTCACAACCGCCGCGAACTCGGCCGCACCCGTCGCGTTGGCGAGCACATCAATCGGCGCGCGGTCATCCAGCCGGCTATTCGTTCCGAACAGCCAGGCGCGTGCGGTCTTGGCGTCGTAAGCCTCGACCAGCATCCGCACCACCTTGTACCCCTCGCGCAGGCGTCGCTCGGTGACGGCGTGGGGTTCAGGTCCGCGCTCGCGCGTGTATCGGCCGATCTGCTTCGCATCCGAGAGACCGACCATAAAGGCCGTTACTCGCTGCCCGACTGCCTCTTGCAGGTAGGCCGCAAGTTGCCGTACGGAGCGTGTGATCGCCTCGTCATCAAGCTGTTGTGCTCCGGAAGCCGTCACACGAGGCATGCCGTTGTGCAGTCGGTTGGGGGACGATGGCAGCTTACCCTGCAAGTTCCCCCGAATCCCACCACAAACTACACCACTCACAACGTCAAGGCTGCGGGTTGAGGTCGCACGGGCACGTTCTCACCAGGACCACAGCTTGCCCCAAAATCACCCTTCAGGGCCCTCCCACCACCGGAAGAGCAGCGAAGCAATTCCCGCGCCGAATCTGATGACCGGTGGTGGTCATCCGGTTTCGCCGAATCAATGGGCTGGTGATCACAAGACCAGCACGCCGACTCTTGTCGGCGCCGGGTGAAAACTGACCCCCCTCCGCCGTTTGAAAATTGACCCCCTTGGGCGGGTGGCGGAGTCGTCCGGGGTGCCGCCGAGTCTCATCGCGTGAGGCGATGAGAGGGAGGCGGCGGAGGGGTGGTCGATGTGGAGCAGTGGGCGTGGTTGCGGCGGGAGCATTTCGTCGCGGGAAAGTCGATCAAGCGGCTTGTCCGGGAGACGGGGCTGTCGAAGAACACGATCCGTCGGGCGTTGCGCAGCGAGCAGCCGCCGAGTTATCAACGGGCGCCGCGGCAGAGCGTGCTTGAGCCGTTCAAGCCGGAGATCCACCGGTTGTTGAGCGAGGATCCGCGGTTGCCGGGGGTGCGGGTCAGGGAGCTGCTCGAACCGTTGGGCTGCACTGCGGGCAAGACCGTGATGGATGATTATCTGCGGGAGGTCAGGCCGTTGTTTTTGCCACCGGCCCGCACGTTCCAGCGCGCGAGCTTTCGGCTGGGTGAGGTGTGCCAGTTCGATGTGTGGCAGCCCCGCTCGGAGGTCCCGGTCGGGCATGGTCAGACCCGGCAGGGGTGGGTCGTGATCGCGTGCCTTGGCTACTCACGCGCGGGCGCGGGGGTGTTGGTGTTCAGCAAGGAGACCGAGGATCTGCTGGCTGGCATCAGCGGCTGCTTGAGCAGGCTGGGCGCGTTGCCGCAGCTGTTGGTGTGGGACCGCCAGGCCGGCATCCATGGGTTCCAGGGCCGCCCGACCGACGCGTTCGCCGCGTTCTGCGGGCAGCTGCGGATCGGCTGGCATTTCTGCCAGCCCGCGGATCCGCAGGCCAAGGGCGCGGTCGAGCGGCTCCAGGGGTTCGCGGAGACGAACTTCGAGCCGGGCCGGCGGTTTGCGAATGAGCTCGACTTCCAGGACCAGCTCGACGCCTGGTTTGTGAAGGTCAACGCGCGCACCCACAAGACGCTGCGCGCCCGGCCGGTCGACCGGCTGCTCGAGGAGCGTGAGGTGATGGCCCCGCTGCCTGCGGTGATGCCTGACACCTCCAGGCGGTGGGTGATGCGCGTTCCGCCGGATCCCTACGTTCGCTTCGACACCAATGACTACTCGCTTGATCCGGCGCTGGTCGGCCGCCGGGTCGAGATCTGTGTCGACCAACAGCAACTGATCGCGGTGGTGCTCGACACCGGTGAGCTGGCCGCTCAGCACACGCGTGTGTTCGCCCGGCATCGGACGGTCACGGCACTCGAGCACGCACGTGCTCTCAGACAGGGCCGCCGGCCTGAGGAGCAGGTGGTCGAGGTTCGGCCGCTTGAGCGCTATGACGCGCTGATCGCATGACCCGTCCGGACTCAGAGCTCGCGCACCTCTTTCGTCAGCTCAAAGCACCCGCCGCGGCCAAGGCATTGCCGAAGCTCGCCGACCGCGCCCGCGCCGAGGAGTGGTCCTATGAGCAGTTCATCGCCACCGTCCTGAAAACGGAGACCGACAGTCGCGACAGCCACGGCGGCCAAGCCCGCATCCGCGCCGCCCGGTTCCCAGCGAGAAAGACGATCGAGGAGTTCGACTTCGCCTTCCAAACCAGCCTGCGGCGTGACACCGTGCTGCATCTCGGGCAGCTCGACTTCCTCGCCGGCCGCGAGAACATCGTGCTGCTCGGACCACCCGGCACCGGCAAAACCCACTTGTCGATCGCGCTCGGGATCCGTGCCTGCCTGGCCGGGCATCGCGTCGCGTTCAAAACCGCGACCGAATGGGTCGCGCTGCTCGCCGAAGCGCAACGCCACGGCCGCTTGGACCAAGAGCTCGAGCGGCTGCAGCGCATCCCGCTGCTGATCGTCGATGAAGTGGGCTACATCCCGTTCGATCCGCAAGCGGCGAACCTGATGTTCATGCTCGTCTCCCGACGCTACGAACGCGCCTCGCTGATCGTCACCTCAAACAAGCCGTTCTCGGCGTGGGGTGAGATCTTCGGTGACGAGGTCACCGCCGCCGCGATGATCGACCGCCTCGTTCACCACGCCGAGATCCTCGCCCTCAAAGGCGACTCCTACCGCCTCAAAGACCGCGACCTCGCCCGGCCCACGCCGGTCGAAAACTAGACCACCCCCGGCAGGCGCGCCCGCCGGCATTTGCTCCGCTCGCCTACGGCTCGCTCCACAAACGCCGGCGGCAACCCCCGGCCTGGGTGGAGCACTTTTCGGTTCCTGACCCACCCAGGGGGGTCAGTTTTCAACCGGCGCGAAGGGGTCAAATTTCATCCGGCCTTGACAACTCTGCCGTAGCACTGACCGCCGTAGCCGTTCGTGTGCTTGTTGAGCTTCGTCGAGCGGGTCTTCCGCATAAACACCTTTCCGCAGTACGGGCACCGGATCCGGTATGGGTACTCGGCCGAGGTTCTCCGCCGAGATGAGCTGAAACTCGAAACACGTGGGCCAGACGAGAACGGCCTTGCGAACGTTCCGGTGCTCGCAGCCCCATCCTTCGTCAATTCGATCGGGAAGCGTGGATCGAACTCTTGATCGGTGAGAGCTAGTGCCTGGACTCTTTCTGGGATGAACGCCTTGATGCCAGGTCCGCTTGACCCACCGACGAGATCCCACGCGTAGAAGTACTCCAACATGGCCCCGTCCTGGCGCCGCTTGAATACAAGTGCGTACGGCTCGACAAGCCGACGCACCCCGAGGTATGTGAGGTCAACTAGGCGACGCTCGGTCCCACCTCTCAGGATGTCCGCCCGGAATTCCGCGGGGAAGAACCCGGTCGCTCGCATCTCCGGCACTGCGAATGGTGCAAATAGCTCGGCGAGCCCGTCGGTGAAGCGAGCGACTGCGTCGTCGAAGGAGAGCCGCGCAACTCGGGGGAGAACCAGCTTGTCCCAGAAGCTGCGCATCAGATCAAACGGCAAGCCGAGCAACACGCTGCGTGGCGTCGCGGCGTCTGATTGGAACAAGCTCTTCTGCAGGAACGTACGAACGATCTCTATGCGGTTCACATCGAGCTCGCGATTGATAAAGACGCCGTAGACGAGATCGAACAGATCGTGCGAGTGCTGCCGTTGCATGAGTGCACGGAGCTTGTCGGCCAGGGCCTCCTCGAGCTTGACGCATCGGATCGGCACGTTGATGGCGGACGCGTCGGAGTAAGGGTGAATGAGCTGTCGCGTCTGAATGGGAAGGTGGAGCCGATCGAACTCAGTCACGTCGACGCGGACCTTGAGGATCATCTCCTGGGTGGTTCCGGTGAAGTCTCTGAA
>JAKAED010000082.1 GCA_021820105.1 Actinomycetes bacterium
CCGATCTAACGGAATCGGTGACGTGGCGCGCAGAGTTCCGCGCCGTTGTTACGGCGTGGACCTGTCGCTCGGCTCCCTCAGCAATCTCAGTCACGGCCCGCTGCACGTCGCCTGCTGACGAGCGAACGCTGTTGAGTGCCTCAACCTGCATCTGGGCACTGAGCGCGATCTCAGCCATCGCGGTTCCCACCTCCTCGGCGGACACGCGCAGCTTTGCGACCGCCTCCGACTGGACGTGAGTGCTGTCCGTGACCTCGGAGATGGCCTGAGCGATATCACCGGCCGCCCGGCCCGACTGCTCGACCGCGTGTCCAGACTCCATTGAGTTCACGGTCAGACGTTCAGAGGAAGCGCTGACCACACCAGCAGAGTCGGCGATCTCGCCCACCACTCCGCTCAGGCGTGCACAGGTCTGATTGAAGGCTGTCAGTGCGTCCACGACGCCGTTTCGCAGACCGTTCACTGCGCTGGCGATATGTCCCAGTTCATCTCGGGAAGGGTTCGGGATGAGCGGCGTCACCGGAACGTACGAGCGTGTCAGATCACCCGCGGCAAGCGCCTGAAGTCCCTCGCTCAACTCCGCAACGCAATGCCGCTCCAGCGACTGGACACGATCCAAGACGATGTCGACATTCCGCTTCACCGAGGTGGAGACGATCGTGGCGATACCGACTCCCAGCAGGATCGCAAGGGCGAGCAGGCCGAGACCGTCGAGTCGGGCGGTGGAATAAGCGGCTGCCGTCGCACGTGCGTGCGCCCGCTCTGATGTGAGCTCCACCTGGCGCCAGGTTCCGAGGATGTTCTGCAGTGGCGTGATATAGCTCACGTTCAGGCGGCTCATCCGTGCCGTCGTCGATGCGCCTGCGACGACAGACATGCTCAGCAAGGGTGCTGCAAAGCGCTTGGTCGATTTCCACAACGCCGCCGCCTGATGCCAGTGATAGGTCGTGGCGCCTGCTGCGGCCAGCTTCCTGTAGCTCAGCAGGTCGGCGTCAATCCCCGCCGCGTCCGCCGACGCGGCCTGCAACTGAACGCGCCGGGCGCCGCCGGAGTAGAGCACCAGTTGGCCGAGGCTGGCCTGGTAATCGTTGGCGGTGGCGAGGATCTTGTCGATCAGCAGCAAAGACGGCACGTTGTTGTTGGCCACGCGCTGTTGCATCGAGTTCATGTTGCTCGCCTGGGCGAGCATCACCGCGCAGATCAGCAGTGCCAGGGACAGGACGGAGCCGAAGCCGCCCAGGAGCTTCCGCCGCAGCGAGAGGTTTCTCCATACATCGGTGAGCAAGGTGAGTTACTCCTATGTTTGCGTTCTCCACCGGTGCTGCTCGGAGTGGGTACAGCTGTTCAGTCCCAGGTTCTGCGGGCGTTGGCTCCGGCGCCTCCCCTTGTTTCTCGGCAGGTCCCGCTGGCGCTTGAGGAACGTCCTCCCGGGTGTGAAAACGCGCGCGGCGGTCAGCACCTAAGCTGCAGGCGTGCGACGGATTGGCGTGATCGCCGACACCCACGGAAACGTGCCCGCCACCAGGGCCATTCTGGAGGAGTTGGGCCGGCGGGAGTGTGAGTCAGTGATTCACCTGGGCGACGCGATTGGAATCGGGCCGCGTCCGTCCGAGGTCCTGGCGCTGCTGCGCGAGGCCGGTGTCATCGCGGTGATGGGCAACCATGACGCACTGGGAGCCTTCGGGATACCGGACTTCGTCCGCCTAACCCGCTCGGCTGATGAGCTCGAGCATCACCGTTGGATGCACGCACAGCTATCCGATGCGGACCGCGCGCTGCTGCAGAGCTGGCCGTACGAGCGCCAGATGGAACTCGGAGGCCGGACGATCACTGTCGTCCACTATGCACGCGACGATGCTGACGGCTTCATGAAGGTGGGGGAGGCGCGGCTCTCCGCAGAGGGATTGAGCACCATGTACTCGTCGATCCCGGGGGACATCGTGCTGTTCGGTCACGACCATCGGTTCTACGACACGACGGTTGGCGGCAGGCGCTTCATCAATCCCGGTTCGGCTGGCTGTCACGACCGCGCGGAGGCTCGTGCCACGATCCTGACCGAGACCGATGGCGGGAAGCTCACGGTGGAACACATCGCCGTGCCCTATGACGACTCGGAGCTGATCGCGGATTTTGCACGCCTGGGCGTGCCGATGCGCGATTTCATCTTGCAGGTACTGATCAGGCGCGAATGATCAGGCCCTGACGGAAGCTCGATAGATCGACACGAGCACGCCGGGCTCCGCCACGGTGTTGAACTCAAAGTGCATGCCGATGGCTGTCGCAACGGCGATTGACGCGCGGTTCTCCGGGTGGATGCGGGCGGTGACGTGGGGAGCGTGCAGGTCGGTGTATGCATCCGCAGCGACGGCACGAGCTCCCTCCGTTGCATACCCGTGACCCCAGTGCTCAGGCGCGAGCCACCAGCCGATCTCATGTTCGTCTGGATCAAGCCCCGCAGTCCCATCGCCCATCCGGTTGAGCGCGACCAGGCCGATCTCATCCCCGGTGGTCAGCAGCACGGCCACCCTCCAGCCGAACCCGCGCTCCCGCCAGTGAGCCAGGGCCCGGTCTGAGACGGTCATCGCCTTCAGGGCGGTCCACGTGTGACCGATGCCGATGTAACGGGTCACCCTCGGGATGGAGCTGAGCGCAGAGAGCAGCCCGACGTCCTCTGACGTCCAGGGACGGAGGAGTAGGCGCTCTGTCTGAAGTGTTTGTGCCATGGATCCTGGTGCTGAGGGGTAAGCAGGCGCCGGGTTGCTGATGATGGCGTCTGCCCCGTGACGCCCTTCAGGGGGTGGTGACCTGGTAGACCTTCCGGACGGTCTCCTCGACGGTCCAGACCGTTCTGTCGCCGGCGCGCAGTAACCCCATCATCCCTGGGGAGAGTGCGAGCACTGAGCCGCCCTCCACGGATACGGTACCGCGGCCCGCGACCACCACAAAGAGCTCGTCGGACTCCGTGTCGCGAGATACGCCTGGCGTGTGTTCCCAGACACCGCGTTCAACGCGGCCATCGGTGGACGTATCGAGCACGCGACCGGAAACCTCGGGAGAGCCTGCGATCACCTGCTCGGGCTCCAGCGGCCACGGCTCGAGTTCAAGACCCATGACGTCAATGGTGATGCTGTGGCTCGTCATCGCTCGTGAAACGGTGATGGGCCAGCCGTTGCGCTAATGGGAAGCGCGATGGCGCGCAGCGAAGGTAGACGCAGACGCTGCGCTTTTGCGTGACGGCGCATCGCAGGCGACTGTCCGGGCGCAGATCGTGCCGGGTCGTCTCTCCGTGGGGCCGGCCAGGATGTGGCGCTGTGGTCCAGAGCCCCGCCCGCCGCTGGGTGTCCAACTGATGACCGCGCTGTGGTGCGGATGCTCCCTGTAGTAGTCGACATCCGCGTACAACCGATCCCCGTCGAAGATGTAGTGATAGTCGCCAAGCAGCATGTCGTCGATCAGGTCGGCGAGATGCTGGGCGATTCGGTGTGCCTTGGAGTAGAACATATGTTCGCACCCTACGTCCGCGTCCGGACAGAACGGGCCATTTCATGCAAGTTTAGTTGCACCACTATTAACTCAGGCCCGCTGTCGCGCGGCCGCCAGCAGAGCCTCTGCGGCGTCTAGATCTCCATGCTCGAGTTCAGCCAGCGCCTCTGCCACGTCGGCCAGCATCGCTGGAGTGAGGTCTCTGGTTTCGGCCGCGTAGCGGCTCATCCAACGCGCCGCCGCCCTTGCGTAGCGCCTGTCACGCTCGTCAGCCATGAGCACGAGCAGTCGCACCGCTCGCTCGAGGCTCACGTGCGGCAGATCCGCTGCGGCCGCGAGCGCAAGGTTGAGGTCGCCGTGGGCGATGGCGGTCTCAAACGAGCGGTTGAGCTCGCCCGCACTGTTGTTGTGGCGTCGAGGCATGGGCGCGTGATGGTTGCGCCCATGCCGGACGGAACCAGCAGAACATGTGTTCGGGCAGCGGGGCTGGACGATCCCTGCCGTGCGCTGCCGGCCGGTTGCTCAGCGCAGAGCTGCCCAGACGTCCAGCTTGGTACGGATCCGCTCCACGACCGCTGTGGTGAACTCGGTTGTTCCCGCAGAGCCGCCCAGGTCAAAGGTCTTGACGCCGGAGGCGACCGTCTCAAGGGCGGACTCGTAGATGGCGCGCGACGCCGTCTCGGCGCTCGGTCCGTGGCGATCGGCAGCGTGCCGCATCACGGCGCCACAGGCGAGGATCATCGCGAGCGGATTGGCCAGATCCTTTCCGAGCAGTGCCGGCGCCGTTCCATGGGGTGCCTCTGCCATCGCGACCATTGTGTTGTAGTTCTCGTCAAAGGCGAGCAGGATGGACTCAGCGCCCGCAATTGAGCCGAACATCGGCAGCACCAGGTCAGAGAGGCAGTCGCCATCACGGTTCAGGGCGGGAATCACGAGCGTCTTGTCGGTCGCGCCCGACAGGAGCCCGGCGTAGGTCGCGTCAATCAGCACAGGCTGATACTCGACCTCGGGATGGCGCGCTGCAGCGGCATCCATCTCCTCCTTGAGCATCCCCTCGTAGATTGCCGAGACGGTCCATTTCGGTCCGCCATACACGCGCGCCTCCATCTGCTTGGCCGTGCGGAACGAGTATTCAGACACGGCCCGGCAGGTCGAGCGGGTGATCCGCTCCTCCCGGAAGGCAACCTCCTCATCGGCGCCGGCCTCGCCGACCCGCCACTGCTTGGCGCCGTAAGCGTCCTCAACCGCCATGCGCACGACCGAGATCGGAAAGTTGACGCCGGCCATGGGCGCAATCCCCGGAAGGCGGCGCCCGGTCCGGACGATCACCTTGCCACCGATGCCCTCGCGTACGATCGCGTTGGGCGTGCCCACGTCCTCCTTGCCCTCCGGCGTGATCGTCGCCGCCTTGATTCCAAGGCCGGCGACCCTCATGGCCGCCGCGGCCTCATGGACGACGCCGTTGTTCGTGGCACGGCGGTTCTCCAGCGAGAGATCAAAACGCTCGAGCTGGATGTCCAGGCCATGGACCTCCGGATCGAGTACTCGTAGGGCCTGCTCAAGCAGTTCCTGACCGGTCTCGTCCCCGTCCAGCACAACTATCTTGATCGTCTCGGACATCGCTGCCTCAAGATACCCGAGACGCGCGGCGCGGGCATCGCCGGCGATCAGCCGGCGGGCAGCAGCTCCGCGGAGGATTCTGAGAGCGCGGCGATCACCGTGGAAACATGCTCATCAAAGTCGACGCCCAGAGCCTCAGCACCCGCCAGCAGTTCCTCACGGCCAACGGCGGCGGCGAAACTCGGCTGCTTCATCTTCTTGCGAACCGACTTGGGTGTCATGCCGTCGAGTCCCTCCGGCCGCACGTACGCGACGGCCAGCACAAAGCCGCAGAGCTCGTCCACCGCATAGAGCGTCCGTTCCAGTGGGCTCTCTCGCGTGATCTCCATGAAATCCGCGTGCGAGCCGATCGCCCGGATCAGCTCCGCCGGGTATCCGCGTCGCGTCAGCTCCTCGATCGCCATGCGCGGATGGCCGGTGCTGAGATCGGGGTAGCGCTCGTAGTCGAGGTCGTGCAGCAGTCCTGTGAGCCCCCAGAGTTCCGGGTCGCCCCCGAAACGGGGCGCATACGCACGCATCGCCGCTTCGACGGCGAGCATATGACGGCGCAGCGAGTCGCTCTCGGTCCATTCGCAGACCAGTGCCCAGGCATCGCTGCGAGTGGTGTCGGTGCCCATGCCGTTACCTTACTGAGACGTATGCAGAAGTTCGTCATCGAGGGCGGCGTGCCGCTGTCCGGAACCGTCACACCCGCCGGCAACAAGAACGGAGCGCTGCCGATCCTTGCGGCATCGCTGCTCACCGACCAGGACGTCACGCTGCGCAACGTGCCGCGCATCAGCGACGTGGATGCGATGTTGGCGCTGTTGGCCTCACTCGGCGCGTCGGTCACCTGGACCAACGCCGGAGAGGTCCACGTGAACGCCTCCGGTGTCAACCACACCACCGTGGATCGCGATCTGGGTGAGCAGATCCGGGCCTCGTTCCTGCTGGCCGGGCCGCTGCTGGCCCGCTTCGGCCGGGCGGAGATGCCACCGCCCGGGGGTGACGTGATCGGGCGGCGCCGGCTCGATCCCCACTTTGACGCGCTGCGGGCGCTCGGCGCAGAGATCACGATCGAGTCCAACATCAAACTCGCCGCACCGGCGGCCGGACTGCGGCCCTGCGATTTCCTGATGGATGAGCCCTCCGTGATGGCCACGGAGAACGCACTGATGGCTGCCGCGCTCACACCGGGGACGACGATCATCCGCAACGCGGCTTCAGAGCCTCACGTCCAGGACCTGGCAAGGATGCTCGTCGCGATGGGAACGGAGATTGAGGGGATCGGCTCCAATGTGATGACGGTCCATGGCAAGACCGAGCTGCACGGTTGTGCTCATACGATCGCGCCTGACCACATTGAGATCGGTTCCTTCATGGCCCTGGCCGGCGTCACCGGCGGTGAGCTGGTCGTCAAGGACACCGTCCCAGAGGACCTGCGGATGATCCGCCTGGTGTTTGAGCGCCTCGGACTGCGCAGCCGCCTCGAGGGAAATGACGTGGTTGTCCCTGGCGACCAGCGGCTGACCATCCAGACTGACGCGGGCGGGTATACCCCGAAGGTGCAGGACGGTCCGTGGCCGGCCTTCCCGGCGGATCTGACCAGCGTCGCGCTGGCCCTGGCGACACAGGCCGAGGGCTCGGTGATAGTGCACGAGTGGATGTTCGAGAGCCGCCTGGTCTTCACCGACAAGCTGCAGTTGATGGGTGCCGCCATCACCATCTGCGACCCGCACCGGGCGATCGTCGTTGGGCCCCGCAAACTCCGAGGGCAGCGGGTCGAGTCGCCGGACATCCGTGCCGGCATGGCGATGCTGATCGCTGCGCTGTGCGCGGAGGGCACCACGGAGATCGGCAACGTGCGCCAGATCGATCGCGGGTATGAGCGCATCGATGAACGCCTGCGCGCGCTCGGGGCGAGGATTTCACGGGTTGAGGACGCCACCGCTCGCGTCGCCTGATGGGCGCGCGGTCCGCTTTTTCGGCAGACTCGCAGACGATGCTTGATCGCACTCCCAGCGGCACCCGCGATGTGCTGCCAGATGAGATGCGCGAGCTGCGCGCGCTCATGGATCGGATACGAGCCGTGTTCGAAAGCGCCGGCTACGGCGAGGTATCAACGCCCGCGCTCGAATACGAGCGCACCTTTGCCCGCGAGAGCGCCCGGGTGAGTTCTCCGTACCGCCTCTTTGATGAGCACGGGAATGTGCTGGTCCTGCGTTCAGACATGACCGTGCCGATCGCCCGTATGGTCGGCAGTCGCTACCCGAGTGCTCCGACGCCGTTGCGATTCAGCTACTTCGCCCACTCATACCGCGGCGTGCGGCCTCAGCGCGGACAGTCACGGGAGATCCTGCAGGCGGGAGTGGAGCTGATTGGAGCGCCGGGGCCGGAGGGGACGGTCGAGGCGCTGACGGTGCTGTGCGATGCCCTTGACGCGGCCGGCCTTGAGAACTTCCGCGTGGGTGTCGGGGATGTCACGCTCTACCCGGCGCTGCTTGAGTCGCTTGGGGTCGAGCGCGACTCGCGAGAACTCATCCTGGCCGAGCTCGCAACGGGTGACTTCGTCGGCGTCGAGCACGAACTGTCCCGCCTGCCGCTGGATGAGGAGGATGCTCAGCTGCTGCTGCGAGTTCCCCGCATCCGAGGCGGGGCCGACGTCCTGCAGGGACTGAACGGACCGCTGCAGCAGGCGGGCGCCGGGATGCGCACGTTGCTCAACCTGCTCGAACCGCGCACCGCGGAGCGAATCATCTTCGACTTCGGCCTGATGCCGAGCCTCGGCTACTACACGGGTGCGGTCTTTCAGATCTATGACCCCGCCTACGGCATGCCCATAGGGGGCGGCGGGCGCTATGACGACCTGCTGGGTGACTTTGGCAGACCGCTGCCAGCAGCGGGCTTTGGGCTCGACGTGGAACGGCTGCACATTGCGCTGCGCGCGGAGGAGCGCGGTCGTGTCTGAGGCTCACCGCGCCCAGGGACTCCGCATCGCCGTGCCGCGGGGCGCGCTCTTTGAAGGCACACTGGACCTTCTGGAACGGCTTGGGATCGACACTCTCCAGGTCCGCGAAAACGACCGTAAGCTGCTGTTCGAGGAGTCCGGGATCATCACCATGCGTCCCTCAGACGTGCCGACCTACGTAGAGGCGGGAGCTGCTGACCTGGGCATCACGGGCAAGGACGTGCTGATGGAACAGGCCGAGCGCGAGGTCTACGAACTTGCCGATCTCGGCTACGGACGCTGCCTGATGGTCGTCGCCTCCGAGGCGGGCGAAGATCCGGCCAGTGACGCGCTGCGAAGGCTCGGCGTGGTCCGGATCGCGACCAAGTACCCGCGCATCGCCAGCCAGCACTTCCTCTCGACCGGGCGCCAGGCTGAGATCGTTGAGGTCAAGGGCTCGGTCGAACTGGCGCCGCTGACGGGGTTGGTGGACGCAATTGTCGACCTCACGGCGACCGGAACTACGCTTCGTGAGAACAACCTGGTGATTCGCGAGGAGATCTCGGTCTGCACTGCACGGCTGATTGCCAACCCGGTTGCCGACAAACTCAAGGCCGACGCGATCGACGCGTTGGTGACAAGGATCGCGAACTGAATGTACGTGGAGATCATCAACGCCGAGGGCCACCCGTCAGGGGTGGCTTCAACGCTGCGACGGCTGGTGCCGGATGGCGCGTCGGTTGCGTCGGCGGTGGCCGCGATCGTCGCCGACGTCCGCGCCGCCGGCGACGCTGCTCTGCTGCGCTACACGCGGCTGTATGACACCGGTGGCAGCCAGCCGCAGGGACTGCGTGTCACCGACGAGCGACTTGCCGCCGCTCACGCGCAGATGGATCCGGCCGTGGCCGCAGGCATCCAGCTGGCGTTGGCCAACGTCGGTCGGGTGGCCCGGGCGGCGCTGCGTGAGCAGGTAAAGGTCGATTTCGGGGCCCACAGCGTCACGATCCGCGAGGCGCCCGTGGGGCGTGCTGCGATCTACGTCCCGGGCGGCCGGGCGCCATATCCGAGCACAGTTGTGATGGGTGTCGCCACCGCCCGCGCAGCCGGAGTGGAGCACGTGATCGTCTGCTCGCCGCCGGGACCCGACGGGATCATCAATCCCGTGATCCTCGGAGCATGCGTGCTGGCCGGCGCGGACGAGGTTTATCGCATGGGTGGTGCGCACGCGATTGCGGCGCTTGCGCACGGCACCGAGACGATCGCTCCGGTGGACGTGATCGTCGGACCAGGGAATCTCTATGTACAGGAGGCCAAGCGTCAGCTCTCAGGGCGCGTTGGGATCGACTCCTTTGCCGGCCCAAGCGACATGCTTGCGATCGTCGACGGCGCGCAGCCGCTTGAGCCGCTGGCGCTTGACATGATCGCGCAGGCCGAACACGGCGCCGGCGCTGCCGTGGTCGCGGTTTCCCCCGACGGAGCTCTGCTGCAGGAGCTGATGCGACGCCTGCAGGGCGACGCTCCTGAGACCGAGGCGATCTGCCGCCTCGTGCAGGTGCCGGATCATGAGTATGCGCTTGAGTTGTCGGAGGCATTTGCGCCAGAGCATCTCCAGTTGCTCGGCCCGCTGGCCGAGCAACTGGCCCCACGCGTCACCCGTGCCGGCTGCGTCTTTGTCGGGACAGGCACCGCGTTCGGCGACTACATCGCCGGCTCGAACCACACGCTGCCGACCAGCGGCGCGGCGCGTTTTGCCTCAGGCCTCGGACCCCAGCACTTCCGCCGCGTCTTCAATGAGGTGCGGATCAGCGACCACAGCGAGCTGGCCAGGGCTGCGGCTCCGATCGCCCGCGCCGAGGGCTTTGAGTACCACGCTCGCTCGATGGAGATCCGGATCAGCGACAATCAGGATCAATGAGCCGAAGCGCAGCTGTTGAACGGAAAACGGGGGAGACGCAGGTAAGCGTCGCCCTGACGCTGGACGGCGCCGGTGCCGGCACGCGCGCCACGGGCGTCGGCTTCCTGGACCATATGCTTGACCTGTTGGCCCGTCACGGACGGCTGGATCTGGATGTGCATGCGACCGGCGACCTTCAGACCGGTGCGCACCACACGGTTGAGGATGTCGGCATCTGCATCGGCCAGGCGCTGGATGCCGCCCTTGCAGATCGCGCGGGCATAGCGCGCTACGGCAGCGTCACCGTCCCCATGGACGAGGCGCGCTGCGCGTGCGCGATCGACATCTCCGGACGCGGCCTGCTCGTTTTCGACGCAGAACTCCCGCCGGGAGCGATCGGAACCTTCGACCACGAGCTCACAGAGGAGTTCCTCAGGGCAGTGGCCGCAAACGCGAAGCTCACGCTACACCTCACGATCGAAGCCGGCACCAACGCCCATCACATGATCGAGGCTGTGTTCAAGGCCTTTGCCCGTGCCCTGCGTGTGGCGGTGACGCTAGACCCGACGGAGGTCGGCGTTCCCAGCACCAAGGGCACGCTCACATGAGCGCACAGCGTCCGCGCGTCGTCGTCATCGATTACGACATGGGCAACCGGCGCTCAGTCGAAAAGGCGCTGGCTCATGTCGGAGCCGAGACCTGCATCACGCGGGACCGGCAGGAACTTGAGCGAGCGGACGCGCTGGTGCTTCCCGGCGTCGGCGCATTTCCGACGGGGATCGCGAACCTGCGTCGCTTCGGACTGGATGAGTTGATCTGCGAGCGTGCCGCCGCGGGAACCCCGTTGCTGGGGATCTGCCTGGGGATGCAGCTGCTGTTCGACTCCTCGGTTGAGCTGGACCAGCAGACTCCCGGGCTCGGCCTGATCAGCGGCAGGGTTTGCGCCCTGGATGCGCACGGTGCCCGGATCCCGCACATTGGTTGGAATGACGTACGGTTCGAGCGGCCCTCGGAGCTGACCGGCGAACTTCCCGCTGATGGTGCGCCCTTTTATCACGTGCACTCCTACGTCGCGCACCCGGAGCACGCAGAGGACGTGATCGGAACCGCCGTGTACGGTGAGCGCTTCGCCACGATCGTGGGGCGTGGATGGACCTACGGGACGCAGTTTCACCCAGAGAAGTCTTCCCGTGACGGCCTGACGCTGCTGGCCGCATTCGTACGACTGGCCGAGCTGGCGAGACACGCGGAGCTGCAGACATGATTCTGCTGCCGGCGATCGACATCATCGACGGCAAGGCGGTGCGGCTGCTGCAGGGCGACTTTGACCAGCGCACCGACTACGACTCCGATCCGCTGGACGCCGCTCGCCGCTGGGTCGATGCTGGCGCACGCGCGCTGCACGTGGTTGACCTGGATGGCGCGCGGACGGGCACACCGGCAAACGTCAGGCACGTTGAGCGCATTGCCAGCACGCTCCAGGTTCCCGTTCAGGTCGGTGGGGGTCTGCGATCACTGGAGTCGGTGAGAGCTCTCCTGGAGAGCGGTGCATCGCGCGTGATCCTCGGTACGGCTGCATTCCGTGATCCGGACTTCCTCGACGCGGCGGTTGCCGGCCACGCCGAGCAGGTGGTCGTCTCGATCGATGCCCGCGAGGGACTAGTCGCCGCAGCCGGCTGGACGGAGCAGATGCAGCTGACCGTGAGTGAGGCGCTGGCCGATCTTCAGGCGCGCGGGGTACGTCGGTTCGTGTATTCCAGTATCGATCGCGACGGGATGCTGATCGGACCCGATCTGGAGGGGGCTCGCAGCTTTGCGCAGGGGTTGCGGGAGAGTTTTGTCTACTCCGGTGGGATCGGCGAGTTGGCGGACCTGAAGGCACTGGCCGAGTTGGGTGAGCCGAAGCTGAGTGGGGTGATCGTCGGTAAGGCGATCTATGAGGGACGCTTCAACGTCGCAGACGCGCAGGCGCTCCTGGATGGCTTCAGCTGATGCATTACAAGCGTGTCATTCCGTGTCTGGATGTGGATCGTGGGCGGGTCGTGAAGGGAACCGGTTTCCTCGACCTGCGCGACGCCGGAGACCCGGTTGAGCTCGCCAGCCGCTACGACCTGGCGGGAGCGGATGAGCTCGTACTGCTCGACATAACCGCCACGTCGGATCAGCGCGACACGGTGGTGGAGTTGGCCAGGCACGCCGCCGATGAGGTGTTCATTCCCTTCACGATCGGTGGCGGTATCCGCTCGGTCGCCGATGCGCAGGCAGTCCTGGACGCAGGTGCGGACAAGGTCTCGGTCAACTCGGCGGCGCTGGCGCGACCCGACTTGATTGACGAGCTTGCGCGCCAGTTCGGCGCCCAGTGCGTGGTCGTGGCGATTGATGCCAAGCGCAGCGGGTCGGACGCGCACTGGGAGGCGTATGTGGCCGGCGGCCGCACGCCGACGGGGCGCGACGCGATTGCCTGGGCTCGAGAGGCGGCCACGCGCGGCGCCGGGGAGATCCTGCTGACCAGCATGGACCGCGACGGCTCAAACGCCGGGTACGACCTGGAGCTGACCGCCGCGGTGGCCGGAGCTGTTGGTGTGCCGGTGATCGCCTCCGGAGGAGCCGGGAAGATCGAGCATCTGATCGATGCGCTGCAGGCCGGCGCCGACGCCGTGCTGTGCGCCTCCATCTTCCATTATGGACAGCACACGGTGGCCGAGGTCAAGCAGCAACTGGCGCTGGTCGGCATTCCCGTGCGGGCTCTGCATCAGGCTGGCAACTGAACCCCACCTAAGAGAGCCCTGGCGCGACCTCGGCGGCTCAGAGCCGCCCGTGTCACACCAGGGCCCAATAGGCAGTTCCAGAAGGGCCGCTAGGCGGCTTCTTCCACGTATCCGGCCGCAGCGCACGAATCGCAGTACGCGGCGGGAGGAACGCGGGGCTCATAGCAGCCCGGACGGCAGCATGTGGAGGAGCGCTTTGGCCTGCCTCGACCGATGCGGGCAGCGGCGGCGTCCTTCAGCTCTTCACGCATACGGTCAAGTTCGGCCGCGTGCGTGGCGCAGAAGCGGCGACCTTTGAGGGCCGGCTCCTGGCAGTGACTTCCACTTCGACAACGCATAGACCCGGTAGGCTACCATGTCTGCCCCGCGCCGCCAACCCTTTGGGAACGGTCAACCATGGCTCCGGCGATCAGCAGCCTCGTTTGGGCAACGGACATTGACGTGCTGGGCCGCGATCACTCGCTCACCCGGCGGGACGGCTACTGGGTGGTTAGGTCTCCCGGCAATCCAACCTACTGGTGGGGGAACTTCCTGCTGTTTGACGCGGCTCCGGTCGTGGGCGACGGCCCGCGCTGGGAGCGGTTGTTTGCGGCGGAATTCGATCGGCAGGGTGCTGTCTCTCACTGCACCCTGGCCTGGGATCGCATTGACGGTGAGGCAGGCTCAGCCGAGCATGAGTTGGTCAGCCGCGGCTTCGAGCTCGAATGGACCGCCGGACTGGTGGCACAAGCCGAGCGACTCAGCGAGCACCCAGCCGGCAACCGCGAGGTTGAGGTGCGGTGGCTTGACCCCGACGGCGACGACGCGCTGTGGACGGCGGTGCTCACCGTCCAGATGGCGGGAGCGCGCGAGGAGTTCACGGCCAGTGAGTACCACCGGACCTTCCTGCGCCGCCGTCAGACGGAGCTTCGAGAGCTGTTCGCGTCGGGACGGGGCCGGTGGTACGTGGCACTGCTGAACGGGGTGGTCGCCGGCTCGCTCGGCATCGTTGTCACTGATCGGCGGGCGCGCTATCAGACCGTCGACACGGCCCTTGCGTTCCGCCGTCAGGGGATCGCCCGCCGGCTTGTGTATGAGGCCGGGCGCGACGCCCTGAGCACATGGCCGATCGACCACCTCGTGATTGCGGCAGATCCCGACTACCACGCGATCGGCCTCTATGAGAGCCTCGGCTTTGAGCGCCGGGAGCTTGTTGTGGGCGCGCTACGCACACCAGGTCCGCCGGCGACGCTCTGACTGCAGCCGCACCGGGTCGCGGCGCGGCCGTTACCGCTTGGCCGGCACCAGCTTGTAGATGACGTAATTGCCCATCAGGAACACGGCATTCCGGTCCGCCAGGACGGTGGTGTAGGAGCCGTCGGGGAAGTGGAAGACGCGCGCGCCGGTGCGGGCGTTGAAGCCGTAACTGCCGGGGGCGTAGACGGTGGAGACGTAGACGGTGTGGTCGACGACGGTGGCCGACCCCGAGATCGCACCGCCCACGTAGGCTGCCCAGTCGCTCGCTCCGCTGGCGGCATTGAGTGCATAGAGATACCCGTCATAGGAGCCTATGTAGACGGTCGGGCCCAGGCCGGGGATGTCCGCCACCGCCGGTCCCGAGTAGCCGTAGCCGCCAAGGTTGTGGCTCCAGGCGACAGCCCCGGTTCCGAGGTCGAACGCGTAGGCGTAGTCGTTGTTGTTGCCGACATAGACATGCCCGTATGCGACCGCAGGGGTCGAGTAGAACTCACCGCCCGGACTGGCCGACCAGACCTCGGCACCGGTCCGGGCGTTGAGCGCATAGAAGCTGCCGGCGTAGTTACCGAAGAAGAGCTTGCCACCTTGGTAGTCAGCACCGGCCTTGATCGAGCCGCCCGTCTGGAAGGCCCAGTTCTCACGTCCGGTCCTGGCGTTGAGCGAGTACTCCGTGCCGCCCTGGTCGCCAAAGTAGACGGAGTTGCCCACCACCATCGGCGAGGACTCGGTGCCGCTCGGGACCGGGAAGCGCCACAGGATCTTGCCGCTCAGCATGGAGAGCGCGGCGACCTCTCCGTTCGCGCTGCCGATCGTGCTCCCGGTCAGCGACAGGACCGACACGAACAGTTCTCTGCGGTGGACGTCAAGGGATGGGCTGGAGGCCGACAGGAGGCCCACGTGGCGCTGCCAGATCCGCTTGCCCGTGCGGATGTTCACGCGCTTGACGGTGGCGCCGTCATCGATGTAGTAGAGGTTGTTGCCCCAGATCGTGGCGGGAAACTCGAGCAGGGCATTGTCACCCAACTTCCAGGCGAGCCTGAACGGCGGATTCAATCCGGGAGCCTCGGGGAAGTCGCGGGTGCGGCTGCGGCGGTTGCCGTAGAACGCGACGGTGAAGTTATCCCGCCGCCTGTGTCTCACCGCGGTCGTGGCGGTCGTTGTCGACGGCGTGGCGGTTGTGGTGACCGCGGGGGCGGTTGTTGAGGCCGTGGTTGTGACGGGAGCCGTCACGGCTGATCTCTGCCGCGGGCTCGCGGCCGCAACGGCGTAGATGATTCCGGCCGCGATCAGCAGGGCGAGCACGCCCACCCCGATCCAGGTTGAGCGGCTGAACTTCGGAAACTGCATGGCTGCCGCAGCGTAGCCGCAAGGGACTGCGGTCAATCCGCAGTGTCCCATCGACGGGATACTGGCAGCTGTCGCACCGGCTGACTGGCAGGTGGCGGCCGCCACCGGCGCCCGCCACCGTCGCCGGCTACTTCTTGGCAGGCACGAACTTGTAGATCACGTAGAGGCCCATCACGTAGATGGCGCCGGGCTGCGCGACAACGGTCGTGTAGGAGCCGTCCCGGAAGGACCACACCTGCTTACCGGTCACGGCATTGAAGCCATAGCTGCCGGGGTGGTAGACCGATGACACGTACACCGTGTTGTTGATCACCGTGGCCGAGCCCGAGATGGCGCCGCCGCTCACCGGTGACTGCCACTCAACGGCACCCGTCTGCGCGTTCAGCGCGTTGAGGTCACCGGTGTAGGAGCCTATGTACACGGTCGGCCCAAGACCCTTGACGTTCGCCACCGCCGGGCCCGAGTAGGCGTAACCGCCGGTGTAGTGCGACCAGGCCTCGGTCCCGTCCTTGAGCACGAAAGAGTAGGCGTCGCCATTGTTGTTGCCGACGTAGACGCGTCCGAAACCGATCGCCGGGGTCGAGTAGAACTGGCCGCCGGGCGATTGGGACCACACCGTCTTTCCGCTCCGTGCACTCACGGCGTAGAAGGTGCCACCGTATGTGCCGAAGAAGAGCTCACCGCCGGCATAGGCGGGGCCAGCCTTGATGGGACCATTGGTGGAGAGCGACCAGTTCAGGTGCCCGGTGCGCACGTCGAGTGAGCGCAGCGTGCCGGCGGAGTCGCCAAAGTAGACGGAGTTGCCCACGACGATCGGCGAGGACTCACTGCCGACGCCGCTCGGAAGCACGTACTTCCACAGAACCTTCCCGGTCTTCATGGAGAGCGCGACGAGGTCGCCGTCCAGACTTGTCCTCGCGCTGCTGACCGTGGAGAGCACTGTGACGAACAGCTCCTGGCGCGCAGGATCCAGCGCGGGGGAGGAGGCAGAGCGCAGCCCCAGGTGGGTCATCCAGATCAGCTTATGTGCTCCCTTGAGGCTCATGTTGACCTTCTTGGCAGTGGCGCCGCCGTCCAGGAAGTAGAGATCCCGGCCGTAGATCGCGGGGGGGAACTCCAGCAGAGCGTTGCCACCGAAGCTGGTGGTCTCACGCAGCGGCGGGTTGAGGTTGGCATTGCCGACAAAGTCCCTGCTGCGCGACCGCTGCCCACCGTAGAAGGGCCAGCTGAAACGGCTGATCGCCTTGGGGGAGGCAGTGGTAGGTGTGTTGGTGGGCGTGGATGCCTGGAACGCCGCCTTGGTGTTCACAGAGTTGCCGGGCTTGCCGAGCTGGTGGACCGCATAGCCGGCAACGCCGATGGCGACCACGACCAGGACACCCGCGAGGATCCACATGCCGCGATTGGAGTTTGGTAGGTGCAGATTGAGCCGGGGAAAACGCATTGCGCAGCAGCGTACCCGTAAGCGATGATGAAGACGTGGAATCGGTGACCGGGGCTGATCTGTACGCGCAGGCGCTGGCGCGCCTCCCGGTGGCGCAGGTGGCCGCGGCCGCAGCCGCCGTGGGTGCGGAGGTCTACCTGGTGGGTGGGCCGGTGCGCGATCTCCTGCTGGGTCGGCCACTGGTCGACATCGATCTGGCAACCGACGCCGCGCCGGAGGCGCTCGCACACGAGCTGGGGCTGCCCTTTGCCGCCGCAACGCGGTTCGGCACGCTGAACGTCACAGACAGCGGCTTCAGGTATGACATCGCCCGCACCCGCAGCGAGCGCTACCGGCGGCCGGGTGCGCTGCCTGAGGTGCAGCCGGCGGATATCCAGGCCGACCTGCGACGGCGCGACTTCACAGTCAACGCGATGGCATTGGGCCTCGCGGGGCCGCGTACCGGTGAGCTGCTGACGGTGCCCGGAGCGCTGCGGGACCTGGAACAACGCCGTCTGTCGGTCCTGCACGATCAGAGTTTCCGCGACGACCCCACCCGGCTGCTGCGTTTGGCCCGTTACTGCGCGCGCCTGCGGTTCGAGCCGACCGCGCACACCCGAGACCTGGTGACCGAGGCGGTCGCCGCTGGGGCTCTGCGGACGATCAGCGGGCCCAGACTCGGCAACGAGCTGCGGCTGCTGTCTACGGAATCCGACCCGCTGATGGCCTTCAGCGCGGTGGCCGACCTGGGGCTCCCCTGGCGAATCAGCGATCAACCGGCTGCCCGCCGCGCGCTGTCAGCGCTCCCGGATGATGGCCGCTCCGACCTGCTCACCCTGGCCTGCGTGTTCGCGGCCCAATTCGACGCCGGTGGCGAGTCGTCTCTACGCGCTGAGCTTAGATC
>JAKAED010000235.1 GCA_021820105.1 Actinomycetes bacterium
CACCCGAGGTCCAGCGATTCCTCACGTTCACGTCGATCCTCGACGACGTCGGGATCGAGCTGGCGACGGCGATCTTCGCGGCCGACGAGCCGGCGCCGACGGCGGCCGAGGTCCAGGGGTGGGCGCACGTGGGCTACCAGGCGGGGCTGATGGCGCGCCACTCCAACCTCAGCAGCAGCCGCCGCTACCACCCCCTGATGCGCGAGTTCCTCGAGCGGCGCCTGCAGCAGCTCGTCAGCCCGGAGCAACTGCGCGGCATGCATCTCCGGGTCGCGCAGGCGGCGGAGGCATCCGACTGGCTGACCTCCTGCCGCCACTACATCAAGGCGGACCACGAGGCCGACGCGCTCCGCGTGCTGCTCGCGAACGTCGCAAAGGTGCTCGGCTCCGGGCAATGGGGCGAGGGCGCCGCGCTGGCACGGAGACTCCGCGCCTCGGACGATGACGCGCGCATCGCGGTCATCATCGCGCGCGAGGACATCTACGCCGGCCGGATCCAGGACGGCCTCGCCCGCCTCGAGCGCTTCAACCTCGCCGACCTGGACGGCCAGTCACGCGGCCTCGTCGTTCTGGCACGTATGCATGCCCTGTGGTGGCTCGCCCAGTCCGGACGGGTCGTCGAGCTGCTGGAAGAGGCGTCCTCGGACAAGGAGATTCCGCGCGAGCACGCTCCTTTGATTGCCGGCCTGCGCACCCTGGTCGCGACCACTCGGGATGGGAGTCTGACGACCGCAGCGCGGCATCTTGAAGCCCTTGCGGCAACCCAAGACGATCGAGAGCTGCCCTTCTACGCAGCCATCACCTACCACAACCTCCTCGAGGTTCGCCTCGCCCAAGGGCAGTTCGAGAATGCTCTCGCCGCGGGCTATCGCGCCCTCGAGTTGTTTCGCCAGGTTCCCGACGAGCCGGACGAGGCGGCGTCCACTCATCTCTCTCTGGCTCGGACTCTCGCGGAGATGGGGAGATGGGTCGATGTTGACGGAGAGCTTGCTGCCGGGCTCCAAGCGAGCGGAATCGGCAGACCGGAACGGTTGATGGAAGCGGTCGGGCTTCTTGCCAAGATGGGCGACCTCGCTCGGGCAGCAGGCTTCCTCAAGCAGGTAGACGAGGGAGACCCCGCGTCAATCGATCGAATCTGGTACCAGCGACAGTTGAACTCGGCCCGCCTTGCCCTGGCCGCGGCGGACGCTGATCGCGCGCTGTCACTGCTGTCTTCGCCCCTGAACCGGGCTCACGTCACCGCCGTCGCAGGTGAACTGCAATGGCTGATAGCACGAGGAGAGGGCCTTCTCGTAGGGGGCCGACCCGACGAGGCAGCCGCCACGCTCGCGGACGCGCGGGAGCTTGCTGAGCGGCAAGGGGCGGACGCGTACCGCGGCAGACTGGTAATGCTTGGGGAGCTCGCGCTAGGGCACAGGCTGCCTGCTGAGGTCCTGGCTCGCGCGACAGATATGGACATCTTGTCTTGCACCGACGCTCTCGCGGAACAGCTTCACCTCGTGCCCGAAACCGCCGAGCCGATATTGACAAGCATCACCCGCTGGCCGTCGCGCTGGCTTCCTCTGCTTCGGGAAGCGATACGCCATCCGACGAAACCAAACGCCCTTCGCGCAGCCCGTCTGCTTGACGAGTTCGGGGAGCTCGATGACGTCCGCCCTCTGCGCCAGTTGGCGAAATCGCGGATCCGGGGTCTCCGAGGCACGGATCTCGGACGGGGTCTCGCGAGGCGGCGCAGCCCGCGGCTCGTCATATCGGACCTTGGGCGTGTCGGCTTCGTCGTCGGGCAGAGGTCGGTCGACATAGCGTCGATCCGTCGTCGCGCCGCAGGTCTTCTCTGCTATCTCCTCACCAGGAAGAACCAGCTCGCCACGCGAGACCAAGTACTGGACGCGCTCTGGCCCGAGACGAACCCCGGTCCAGCTCTGAACAGCCTAAATCAGACGCTCTACTTTCTGCGGCGGGACATCGAGCCTGGATACGACGACGACTACTCGGTGCAGTACGTTCACTTCGAGTCGGACCTGGTGTGGTTGGACTCGGACCTGGTGGAGGCGGAGAGCTCCGCGTTCCACAGACAGGCAGCGACCGCGCTCGAGAACCCAGACGGCATTCAGCGCGCCCTTGACGCCATTCACCTGTATCGAGGCCGCTTTGCGCCCGAGTTCGAGTACGAAGAGTGGGCGTCCGGCTGGCGCGAACTGTTGCACAGCCAGTTCCTTCACCTCGCCGAGACCTCAGTGGCCCGGCTGATCGCCGATCACCGGATGGCCGAGGCCGTCGAGGTGGCGGTCGTCGTTCTGGGAGTCGACTCTGAGGCCGAGTACATGGAGCGTCAGCTCATATGGCTGTATGGAACGTTGGGCGCTCGGGCGGCAGCGGCCGAGCAGTACGGTCACTACGCTGAGGTCCAAAGAGGAGAGTACGGGGTGGAGCCACCAACGCTTGAGGAGATCATGGCTGCCCGGTAGGCAATCCTGCGTATTGACCCCGTTCGCGACCGACTCCTATAGTCCGGGCACTTACTGGTACTTCGGTACCGGGAGCCGATGTCAAGACGCTCGGACGCGCTGACGCCTCACCTGAATTGGGCACTTTGGGTGAGTGCTGAGCGAGTAGTGCAACCGACCGACGGCAACGTCCGGTCGGTTTTCGTGTCTTTCTGACACGAGGGCCGCCACAACGAGCGTGGGTGGCTTTAGCAATGATCAAGTCCTGGTAAGCAGGCGGGCAACACTCAGGTCGTGCCGACTCTTCGAGGCGCTGACATGCGTGACTCTCTCTCGCGAGCATTTGTCCTCTTGACACTGCTCGCCATCATCATCGGAGGTGGAGCCGGGGTTCGGCCCCTGTAGGTCTCTACAGTTCCGTCATCCCACTGACGGAGCTGCCACTCCTACGCGCTGATACCGACGAGAGTCTGACCGCTTGTCCAGATCGCTGAGGTTCTTGTTGATGGCCGTCATTACGACGGCCATCATCGTTGTGCTCGTCGCGATCTACTACTGGAACCCGCCCTCCTCGTTTGGCTCTTGGTCAGGGGTCGCGTACTGGACCGTCCTCACGCTCGTGGCGCAAGCATTTCCCGTCCGTATGCCGAGAGGAGCGGTCGTGAGTGTCTCGATTGCGCCTATCCTCGCCGCATCGGTCATTGGCGGCCCGGGCGCGGCAGCGGTCGTGGGGACCGTGGGCGTCACAGAGTGGCGCGAGCTGAAGGGCGACGTGCCCTGGTACGGGACGCTCTACAACCATGCCGAAGCGGCGCTGCCGGCTGTGCTGTCGGCGCTAACGTTTGAGGTCGTCGCAAGGAATCCGTTTGCGCCCACTTGGCAGTCCCTTCTCGGAGTCGCGGCGGCGGGCGTCGTCTACTTCCTCGCCAACGGTGCGCTCTTTGCGCTGGTGATGGTCGTCCGAGATCACGTGTCACCGACGGCGGCCGCGCTGTCCGGCGACCTGCGGCTGGTTGCGGGCAACCTGCTCGGGATGACGCCGCTCGCCTGGCTCATCGCCGTCGTCTGGTCGATCGAGTGGTGGGGCGTCGTCCTGTTCGCGCTGCCGCTGTACTCGACGCGGGCCGCGAACCAGGCGACGGTGCAGCTCCGCGACATGTTCACGCAGACCGTTCGTGCCCTTGCATCGGC
>JAKAED010000236.1 GCA_021820105.1 Actinomycetes bacterium
CGAGCTTGGTGGTGGGGGCGTGGAGGCGGTGAGGGGTGCGTGGGAGGCGAGTGGTGGTGGGGGCGTGGAGAGTCGCGGTGGGGTTGCGCGTGGGCGCCACCACAACGAGTTTCCAGGTTTCTCTCCCAAACGCCCGCCTCGCGTGTCCTCTGCCCAAATGCCAATCAACGAAAGGGATTCGGATGCGATCACGAAACGAGGACGATTTGGACGCACCAACACGGGATGCGCTTCGGGCGGGAGGCTTCGTCGACATCAACGTTGACGTGAATGTCGTTGGCCCGTCGATTACAGCCCAGTCTGCGGCGCTCAGGGCGAAGGCCGCGACGCTGGAGGCCATGGCGCGTGATGACGGATTGCGGCAGTGCAGCGCGATCATCATCGACAACGACGTGATGGTCCTGATCGTGCAGTGGTACCGGGCTACGCCAGGCGACCTCAAACATCCGGAAGAAGCGCCACCGCGACTACCTAGAGACCAACAACCAGCGTGATCTCTGCGCCCGTGAATGCCCACGTCGACTCGCCGAGACTGCCTGCGAAAGGGTGGCGAGCATGCGTTCGTCTTATCGCTCGCTAAGGACAGGCAAGCGAGCCGGAAGGCGTAGTCGGGTTTACCGACTAGCAGCCAAGGGTGCCGGTGTCTGCGCTTGGTGTGAGCTTCCGGTCTCGCTGGCCGCGGCGCAGTCGACGGCTGGCGAGAACAAAAAAAGGCCCGCCAATCTGGCGGGCCTTTTGCGTGTTAGATGAGGCGTGTGGCGGCTACGGCCACCCGCTGCGGTCGGTGTCACTCGTGCCGGCGCCACCGTGCTGGCAGCGGCGAGCCGCTCAGGATCCAAAGCACGGCGGCTGCGACCCAGGTGATCAGGATCGGAACCGCCATCCAGGCAAGGATCGTTGCGTCGCGGAGACCGAGATGCTCGGCGGCGAGCAGCGCGAGATACACGGCGAGGTAGCCGATGCCAAGCTTGATCGCGAGGGGGAGATTGCGCAGTGCGCGGCGTTCGTGCGCGTCGTGTTCTGTGCTCTTCTCTGTCATTGATTGGTCCTGATCGACGCCGGATCGGGAGGGGGCGGCGTGCACGTTTCTGTCCGTCAGCGCCGGCCTGGCGCGATGCGTGGCACCACGAGACGGCAGCCGCGCCATGACGGCGTTTGGTCACCCGCGGGCTGTGTGGCGGCCCTTGCGTGCGTTACGCGCTGAGCCGGAGCGGACGTACGCGAACCTGCGCATCACGCGCCGCATCCTCTGGCCAGGGCAGCAGGGCAGTGTCGGTCTGACTGAGGACTGCGATCTGAAGCGCGGCCGCGTCGGCCGACATCGTCTGCTCGAGCGTCTCGTCGCAGATTGACGCGAGGCCGCTCAGTGCGTACACCCGGCCGTCCTGGGTGCGCCACTGAATGACGGTCGCATGTAGCGCCTTATGCGCGGGACCCGGCGATGAGAAGTCGACGTGCACGGAGCGGCGTGTCCCGTCCGCGCACGCGCGTTGCGTGAGATGCTCGCGGTCGAACCGCTGACCGTTTGTGTAGATCGTCGCGGTCCCGGTCGGCCTGAAGACGTTGATGAGACCGTCGAGCCCGTGTAGCTCCGGGTGCTAGGCGGGGGTGTAGACGGCGAGATCGTGCACCGGCTCAGGTGCGTGCTCCCGAAGCTGCTCGGCAATCGTGCGCTGCAGGTTCGTGAGCAGGTGTGCGTCGGTGTCGAGCGCCTCGCGGGAGTGGATCTCGTTCGCGATGCTGTGCAGCGCGAATGCGCTGTGCGGGTCGAGTTCGAACTGCCGATCTAGATCAGGCAGGCACGCGCCACCGCTTGAGATGGTGTGGAGCAGGTCGGCGAACTGGTGCATCGCGGCTGGTGCGCAGCCGCAACGCGTGCGCAGCACGGTCCAAACGTCACGTTCCACGCCCCAGCGTCCGTCCGTGAGCGGAGCGGAGCCGATCGCCACGCGAACCTCACCCTGCGAATGCACAAGGACAATGTTCCCGGCGAACGGGACGGGATGGCCGGCGTCGCTTAGGCAGCGCATCCACGACTGGCGGTAAAGGGAGCGGTCGAGCAGATCGACCGCGGGGTCGACGCCGAGCTCGCGATGCGAGATCACAGTCACCTCCCCCACCTTCGCGGCGGCGCTGTGAAGCACCGAGTAGGCGAGGTCGGTAGCGGTCAGCTCGCTGGTCAGGATTAGCGTCTCACAAGGCGCGCTCAGGTCGGCGAGCAGCGTCTCGATTGCGCGGAGGTAGGGCTGGTCACTTATGAGGCAGTTCATTCGGGGCTTCCTCTCGAGGTGCCGAACCCCACGTGGAGAGGGCGCGGTGACGCGCGTGTCGCGCGACACGCCGGCCTGCTCTCCGGTCAGGGTTCGTGGTGGGTGTGCGGCGGCGAGAAAGCGCCGGCCCTGGCCGGTGCCAAACTCGCCCAGCCCGCCCCACCCCACGAACCCCGGCGAGCCATCCCGAAGCATTGGAATCGGTCGGGTGCTCCCGGTAACCTGAACGGCATGGGAATGCGCCGCCTCGTCATCACCGCACTCGCAACCGCCATCGTCGGCGGCGTGCTCAGCGCCGCGCTGAGACTCGGCACCGTTGCCTCAGACGCGCTGCTGGTCGGCGCGATCGCGCTGACGCTCCCGTTCGTCCTCGGCATCACCGCCCACGACGTCCGCGTGCGCCTTCACCGCCGCTAGTGTCGCGCGTCTGAAGTTCGTTGACGGGTAGCGCGGGGGAGGATGTCCTCCGCGGTTTTGGTCCAAACGAACGGCCGGCAGCGGTCGTTGTAAGCGTCGATGAACGCTCTGATCGCGGCGACGAGCTGGCGGACGTTGTCAAACGATCCGCGGCGGATCGCCTGGCGGGTGATGATTCCGAAGAACACCTCGACGAGGTTCAGCCATGACCCGGAGGTCGGGGTGAAGTGCAACGTGACCCGTGGGTTCTTCTCAAGCCACCGGTTGATGTCTGAGTGCTTGTGGGTGTGGTAGTTGTCGAGCACGACATGCAGTCGGCGGCGCGGGTAGGTGCGCGCGACGAGTTTGAGGAAGTCCAGGAACTCGGCCTTCCCGTGCCGGTCGTAGCAGCGATCGGTGACCTGCCCCGTCGCGACCTCCAGCGCGGCGAACAGGGTGGTCGTCCCGTTGCGCTTGTAGTCGTGTGTGGCCCGCTCGGGCAGCCCGGGTCGGACGGGCAGGATCGGCTGGGTCCGGTTGAGCGCCTGAATCTGGGACTTCTCATCCACGCACAGCACGATCGCGTTGGCGGGCGGGTTGGCCATGGACACCATGAATTTGCCCATCATGATGCCCTTGAAGGTGTTGAAGCCGATCAGCAGCGCGAACAGGATCAGCACCGCCAGGATCACGATGATCAGGCGCTTGCGCTGCCTGGGCCGGGCGGAGATTGCGTATGCGTTCATGGGGTCATCTCTTTTGCGATCGTCCCTGATCGCGGCGACCAGGGAACATGTCGTTGGCTGAAACCAGGGGCTATTTTTTCGTTGAAACCACGGCCTTGCCGTCCTGCCAAGCCGCCGCCCAGCGCGGCATACAACGCGGCGGTGTCGGCAAGACGCGCGCTGCGCGCG
>JAKAED010000083.1 GCA_021820105.1 Actinomycetes bacterium
GATCTGCACCAGGTGTCACGGGCGGCCGCGCCGTGATCCTGCGAGCGGCTGCTGACTCCGCGTGCGTAGCGCGGGTGCTGCGGTGGCGACACGGGTCGCTGCTGATGAGTGCATCCGTCCGCGACCTGAGCGGTAGCAAGCCACGCGTGTGCTTCTGGGAGGTTGGGCCAGACCGCTGCGCGCCTTCAGTCCAACCCACCGCTGCGGCGTCCCGCTGGACTCGCTATGAGACATTGATAAGGCCAAGTCCTGGAACCAGGCGTCTGAAGCTGTACCTGTACGCCGACGCGCAGTTGGGAAGTGGGGATACAGTAAACGAGTACGCTGATGTACACGTCACGTCGATCAGCAGCGCGCCCGCACTCGCGCTCATTGGTAGACCCCTCGTCCCAAAATCTGGCAAGCGCCTTTACATCTCGCCGGACGCCTATTTGCCTGAGTGGCGAGCACACGGACAGCACGTGAAAGTTGATGGTCTTCGTAACGGCTGGCTGACCGTCTCAGGTAAATCAATCACTCCGAGATACGCGCCCGCGCGCAAGATCGTCGCAGCTCAGATCTTGTCTCTCGGGTTGGCTATGACCATTCTCCTGCTGTCGGGGCTCAGAGCCCTAACAGAGCGTGCCAGGGGAATGTCTCGGAAGCGCACAAAGGTGCTGCGGTGAACCCGAGGAGTCTCAAATCTTATGGTGTGGATCGCGGCCATGCTTCTTTGAGCCGATGAGAGAACTGCTCATTTCGGTGGTGGTGCCGACTCGCAACTCGGTTCGCACGCTTGAGGCTTGCCTCGCCCACATCCGTGCCCAAACACATCCGCATGTCGAGCTCATTGTCGTGGACAACGGCTCCGACGATGGAACTCTGGAGGTCGCACATCGCTTCGCTGACCGGGTCGAGCATCGCGGCCCGGAGCGCAGCGCCCAGCGCAACCGAGGCTTCGATTTGGCGGCGGGCGAGCTGATCGCGTTCATCGACAGTGATCAGCTGCTCGAGCCTGAGGTGCTTTCACAGGCCGCAGCCGTAACGGGGCAGGACGTGGAGGTGGGCGGCGTCGTGATTCCGGAGCTGGCATTTGGGGTGGGCTTTATGGCCGCCTGCCGGGCGCTTGAGAAGCAGCTCTATCTCGGCGATGCTCGGGTCGAGGCTGCGCGTGTTTTCACTCGGACCGCGCTGGCGCAAACCGGTGGCTACAACGAGTCGATTCTCGCTGGCGGGGAGGATTGGGAACTTGA
This sequence comes from Actinomycetes bacterium, assembly GCA_021820105.1. Lineage (GTDB taxonomy): Bacteria > Actinomycetota > Thermoleophilia > Solirubrobacterales > Solirubrobacteraceae > Palsa-465. The sequence continues at coordinate 1,233 of JAKAED010000083.1, forward strand.
GGATCGGGTTCGGGCCGCCGGGTTTCAATTCGCCAGAACCACTGCGTTCGCTTGGCACGACGAGGGACGTGTGCGGCTTCGAGCTTGCTTTGCGAAGAAGCGCTACTACGGTCGCTCGTTGGCTGAGTACTACCGTTCGGGTACTACGCCGCGTCCGGTTTCTCGCCCCGCGCTGTTCTCTGATCCCCGCAAGCTCGCGCGCCATCCCCTGACGACCAGCGGCATGCTCACGCTGAAGGCCGTAGAGACCGTTGGTCTGATGCTAGGCGTGCTGGATGCGCGGCGCAGTCTGCCCGGTCAGTCGGCCGAAAGATCGCACGATCAGTAGCACCATAGGCTCAAGGCCACCGTCCGGGTTGGGCGCCAAGCAGGCCTTGACGATCACCCCCGACCTTCTTGTCAGCTGCCTTGAATGGCCATCCGGCTTGCGTTTACGCTGAGCCCGACAACACGCACCTCCGCGACCTGCTCACGTTCACCGGGACAGATCGGTCCCAGGCGCAAGTCGCCGGGCAAAGGCGGCCACAAGCCTGGCTGCGTTCTCGGCGTCCTCGACGCTGATCATCTCCACCGAGGAGTGCATGTAGCGCAGCGGCACTGAGACCAGGCCTGTGGGGATCCCCGCACGGCTGACCGTGAACGCGTCGGCATCGGTGCCGGTGGAGCGTGACGCCGACGCCACCGTGAACGGGATCTGCTCGGCCTCCGCAGCCTCATAGAGCAGCTCAAAGACGCGAGGGTGCAGCAGTGAAGCGCGTTCGATCACCGGACCTGATCCGAGCTTGTGATGCGTGTCCTGTCCGAGGGTCACGCCCGGCGTATCGCTTGCGTGCGTCACATCAATGACGATCGCGACATCGGGCCGGTGGCGGAAGGCGGATGTCTGCGCGCCCTTCAGGCCGATCTCCTCCTGAACCACAGCCATCGCCAGCAGATCACCGGGGGCTCCACCGTCGGCGGCGATCAGCTGTGCCGCACGCGCGGCCACGAAGCAGCCGACACGGTTGTCAAGCGCTCGGGATACCACGCGACCGTTGGGGAACTCCAGTGGCTCCACATCCAGTACGCCGGTGTCGCCGATGCGGACGCGTCCGCGTGCCTCCTCGCCGTCGGCGGCTCCGATATCGATGTGCAGCCCCTTCAGCTCGGGCACCTTCCTGCGGTCATCTTCGTCCATCAGGTGAATCGCCTTGCGGCCGATGACGCCGTGGACGGTGCCGTTGCGTGTACTCAGCAGGACCCGCTGGCTCACGAGGTTGACGGGATCCCAGCCGCCCACCTGGCCAAAACGCAAGAAGCCATCGTCATCGATGTGGGTGATGTGGAGGCCGATCTCATCGATGTGGCCGACAACCGCCACGGACATGCCGTCCGCGGTACCGGCCACCCGGGCCCACGATGAGCCGTTCACGTCAACATCCACCTCGGCCGAGAAGGGCTCGCACAGCTTTCGCCAGGCGGCAGCCGCCCGTGCCTCCTGGCCCGAGGGGCCGGGAACCCTCAACAGCGTGTCAAGCAGCTCTGGAATCGCCATCGCTCGACCTCTCAGGACGCCAGCAGCTGGCGCAGGACGAACTGCAGGATGCCGCCGTGGCGGTAGTACTTCTGTTCCTTCGGAGTGTCGATGCGGACGGTCACACGAAACTCGCGCTCATCGGCTTTGACGGTCAGCTCGCGCGGGAGGTCGGCACCACCTGAGATCCCGGCGATGCTGAACCGCTCGGTGCCTGTCAGGCCCAGGGACTCGACGCTCTCGCCCTCCATGAACTGCAGCGGCAGCACGCCCATGCCCACCAGGTTCGAGCGGTGGATGCGCTCGAAGCTCTCGGCGATGACGGCGCGCACGCCGAGCAGACGCGTGCCCTTGGCTGCCCAGTCCCTGGAGGATCCGGAGCCATACTCCTTGCCGGCCAGCACGATCAGCGGCACCCCCTGCTGGATGTAGCGCATCGCAGCCTCGTAGATGGAGGTCTGCTCGCCGGAGCCGTCCGCCAGGTAGCGGGTCACGCCACCTTCTGTGCCCGGCGCGAGCCGGTTGCGCAGGCGGATATTGGCAAAGGTGCCGCGCATCATCACCTCGTGGTTGCCGCGGCGTGACCCGTATGAGTTGAAGTCCCCTGCCTCCACGTGATTGGCGTTCAGATACTGCGCGGCCGGCCCGCCCTGCTTGATCGATCCGGCCGGTGAGATGTGATCAGTCGTCACGCTGTCGCCGAGGACTGCCAGCACCCGGGCGTCGGTGATGTCCTCTAGCGGCTCTGGTTCGCGCGGAAGATCCTCAAAGAAGGGCGGACGTCGCACGTAGGTTGAGCGCTCGTCCCATTCGAAGAGCTCACCCGTGGGAACCTGCAGGCTGTTCCAGCGGGCGTCGCCGTCAAAGACTTCGCCGTAGCTCTTGTGGAACATGTCGGACTGCACCGCCTCGCCGACCACCGCCGCTACCTCCGCAGATGACGGCCAGATGTCCTTCAGGTGGACGTCATTGCCCTGCTCATCGGTTCCCAGCGGTTCGCTGTACAGGTCAATGTCCATCGTCCCGGCCAGCGCATAGGCGACACACAGGGGCGGCGATGCCAGGTAGTTCATCTTTACGTCCGGATTGATCCGTCCCTCGAAGTTGCGGTTGCCGGAGAGCACGGAGACCACTGCCAGGTCGGCCTCCCCAACCGCCTTTGAGACCTCAGCCGGGAGCGGTCCGCTGTTGCCGATGCAGGTCGTGCAGCCGTAGCCGACGAGGTTGAATCCGAGCGCATCGAGGTACTCAGTGAGACCGGCACGATTCAGGTACTCGGTCACCACCTTGGAGCCGGGCGCAAGGGAGGTCTTCACCCAGGGCTTGACCTTCAATCCGCGCTGCACGGCGTTGCGGGCCAGCAGACCGGCCCCGAGCATCACCGATGGGTTGGAGGTGTTGGTGCAGCTGGTGATCGCGGCGATCACCACATGACCGTTGTCGAGCTCGGTCTCGGTCCCGTCCGCGAGCGTCACCTTGGTCTTAGTCGAGACGGCACCGTTGGTGTGGGTCGAGACCGGGTCGCTTGCCGGGAACGAGTCAGCCAGCGCCTTGTCCTCATCCGCGCCGGCGGGCAGGTAGTCCTGGACAGCGGTCTCAAAGCTCTCCTTCGCGGCCGTGAGCGGTACGCGGTCCTGGGGACGCTTGGGCCCGGCGATGCTCGGCACGACCGTTGACAGGTCAAGCTGGAGGACGTCTGAGTAGGTGGGCTCGTCCGATTCCTCGTCGTGCCACAGACCGTTGGCTTTGGCGTACGCCTCAACCAGTTCGATCTGCTGCTGCGGACGCCCGCTGAACTCCAGGTAACGCAACGTCTCGCCGTCGATCGGGAAGATCGCGCAGGTGGAGCCGAACTCCGGCGACATGTTGCCGATCGTGGCGCGGTCGGCGAGCGGCAGCCTGGCCAGACCCGAACCGAAGAACTCAACGAACTTGCCGACGACGCCCCGCCTGCGCAACATCTCAGTGACGGTCAGCACCAGATCGGTTGCGGTCGAGCCCTCGGGCAGCTGCCCCTCCAGCTTGAAGCCGATCACCTGCGGAATCAGCATGGACATCGGCTGGCCGAGCATCGCCGCCTCCGCCTCGATGCCCCCGACGCCCCAGCCGAGCACGCCCAATCCGTTCACCATCGTCGTGTGGGAGTCGGTGCCCACGAGCGTGTCGGGGTAGGCGACAGGCCGGCCTTCGGAACCGGACTCATTGACGAACACAACCCTTGCCAGGTACTCCAGGTTGACCTGATGGACGATGCCGGTATCCGGCGGCACCACCTTGAAGTTGTCAAAGGCGGTCTGGCCCCAGCGCAGGAACGAATAGCGCTCCTTGTTGCGCTCGAACTCGAGTTCGGCGTTGCGCTCAAAGGCGCTCGGCGACCCGAACACATCCACCTGAACGGAATGGTCAATCACCAGCTCGGCCGGTACCAGCGGATTGATCAGCTTGGGGTCGCCGCCCATCGCGCGCATCGCATCGCGCATCGCGGCGAGGTCAACAACCGCCGGGACCCCGGTGAAGTCCTGCATGACGACCCGGGCGGGGGTGAAGGCGATCTCCTCACTGGGCTCGGCCTTGGCGTTCCAGCTCGCCAGCGCTCTGATGTCATCGGCACGGATGGCCTCGCCGTCCTCGTTGCGCAACAGGTTCTCCAGCAGGATCTTCAACGAGAAGGGCAGCCTGGCCACGTCGTAGGACGACTGCAGCGCGTCGATGCGGAAGATGTCGTAGCGGCGGCCGCCGACTTCAAGTTCGGCCTTTGCTCCGAAGCTGTTGAGTGACATTGAGGCTCCTCAGATTCAAATTCAGGGCACTGCTCTGAAATCAGACTCTAGTCAGTTAGGGTTCTGTGAGCGTGTCTGAGATCGTGGGCCGGAGAGCAAAGCTGCTGCGCGTGGGTGACAAGGACGTGCCTGCCGAGGTCACGAACATCGAGCTCTTCTTCGATCTCGTCTATGTGTTCGCATTCACGCAGCTGTCGGGGCTCCTCTACAGCCGCCATGGTTGGACCGCGATTGCGCAGGCGGCGGTCATCTTCGTGGCGCTCTGGTGGTCATGGAGCTACACCGCCTGGGCGATGGGGCTGCTGGATCCGGAGCGCGTGCCCGTGGCCGCTTTGCTGGTGATATTGATGCTGCTGAGCCTCGTGATGGCTGGGTCCCTGATCAATGCCCTGCACGCAAGCGGTGGAGCCTTTGCGTTGGCCTATGTCGCGATCCAGTTGCTGCGGGGCGGCTTCATCGTGGGCGGTCTGAGTTTGGGGGACCCGTTGGGCCGAAGCCACGCACGGCTGCTGGGCTGGTCGCTGCTCAGCGGCGTGTTCTGGATCGGCGGTGCTCAGCTTCACAGCCCGCAGCTGCGCCTGGCGGTGTGGGCGGCGGCGGCGGCCACAGAGGTGCTGGCGCCTGCGGTCGGATTCCGGCTGCCGGGTGCGGGTACCGGCGGAATGGCGGAGTGGCGGATCGCCGGAGGCCACCTTGCCGAGCGCTGCCAGCTGCTGCTGATGATCGCATTTGGGGAGTCATTCCTGCGGATCGGCGAGTCCTGGGTGCATCGGGACGGTTCGGTTGCCGCCAACGCCGCGTTCGTGCTCGGCTTCCTACTTGTGGTTCTGCTCTGGTCGATCTACTTCCTGCACCACGCGGAGCACGGCGCCAGATCGCTCGAGCAGGCTGGGGAGGATGCGGGCAGGCTCGCTCGCTCCGCTTACCTGTACGCGCATGCGGCCCTGGTGGGCGGCGTGATCCTGATCGCAGTTGCGATCCACCGGACGATCGAGGAGCCGGCGCTGGGTGTGAGCTGGGGCTACACGGCGCTCTGCGTCGGCGGGCCGGCACTCTTCATGGCCGGTCTGTCGCTCTCCAAGCGTTGGCTGGGCCACGGTCGCGGGCACTGGTTACTGGTCGGCGTCGGCCTGCTGGTTGTGGCGGGAGTCGCAACCGCACCAGCAGATCAGCTGGCTCAGCTGGCTGCGGTCACGTTCGTGGCCGCGGTGCTCGCGGTCCGGGCACAGTTGGGGGAGTGAGTGCGGAGCCTGGTGGCGAATCTGCGCGCGCTTGTGCGCGGGTCGCGAGCCAGCGGGCCGCGACCCGCAGGACGGGCGCTTTAGAGCCCGACCGGGTGGCGGACCACAAAGCCCGCGTACTCGCCGCCGCCCTGTGACCAGCGGCTGCCGCCGGTGTTCAGCGCGACGGTGTCAAAGCGCCAGCCGGCGATCTGCATCCACACGTGGCCGGCGTTGGCGTAGATCGTCACCCACTGGCCGGGGCCTGGGTCGCCGTAGGACTCAAAGGAGCCCGAGACCTCAGGGGTGCTCAGCAGTCCGGCTGCCGCCAGCACATAGCTGACCGAGCCTGAGCAGTCATACCCGGCGGCGGTGAAGGAACCGTGGCCACCGCCCCAGATGTAGGGCAGGGTCGCGATCGCGTTGCCTGCGTAGATCATCTCCTTGACCGCCTGAGGCGCGCCCGGAGGTGGCTGAACCGTTCCGCTGGAGTTGATCGGCAGCCCACCGACCTGCTGGTTGACCTGGGTTGCGGCCTGCTGCGCGGAGAGGCGAGCCTGCTCCTGCTGCGCGGCGATGATCGCGTTCAGCTTCTTCTGCAACGCCTGAGTTTGCGCGTTGACGCTGGCGAGTTTGGCCTTGGTGTGCGCCTGCTGGGTCTGCTCGGTGATCTGCTGCTGGACCAGGCCCGCCTCGATCACGGCAGCCTGATTGCGCTGCGTGAGGATCTGGTTGGTCAGGTCGCGGTCCTGGAGCTCAAGTCGGCCGAGGCTCATCGCCTCCTGTTGCACCCTGGTCCGCGCGATCTGCATAACACGGACTATCTGGGTGTCCTTGCTCTGCGCGTCCTTGATGTAGTTGACCTGGTTGAGCAGGTTGGAGAAGCCGTTTGAGTTGAGGATCACGTCCACGAGGTTCGGCGATCCGCTCTCATAGGAGGCCCGCAGGTTGGCCGCCAGGTAGGTGGATGCCAGGTGCAGCTTCTGTTCAAGCACCAGCAGCTGTCCCTTGGCGGTCATGAGTTTGGTCTGCACCGACCGCAACTGCGCTATGTGCTGATCGAGGTTCGCCTGGACGGTGGCCAGTTGCTGCTGGGCTGCGGCCACGCCACCGGCCGTCTTTGCGATCTGCTGGCTCTCCGCCTTGATCTGGTTCTGAAGGTTGGCTGCCGTGGACTTGCTCGATTGGATCTGGGTCGACAGGTCGGCGGCGCTCGAAGCGATCAGGACTCCGCCGAGCAGGGCCGTGATCACGGCCAGGGCAACGGTTAGGCGCGTCAGCGTGCGGGGAAGTTGCATCGGGAAACGGGATTTTCTGTCTGCAGGCTCGGCAGAGCCAGGGGGCGGCTCTTGCTCTGAAAAACGCAGTACCGGGCTGGGGCGGCGCCTACCTTACCGACCCGTTCCTTGATCTGGCCTAAAGACGATCGGCGTGCACGACATCCTGCAATCTGCAGGATTTTCGCGCTGTGCGTAGTTTCCCTGCAGCTTTCAGCTGTCGCCGCGCTTGCGGGCGCGTGCCGCCTTCGCGCGCGTCGTCTGATCGAGGATCGTCTTACGCAACCGCACGTTCAGCGGGGTGACCTCGACCGACTCGTCCTCGCGGAGGAACTCAAGCGCCTGGTCCAGCGACAGTTCGCGCTTGGGGACCAGCCGCACCAGCTCATCCGCCGTTGACGAGCGCATGTTCGTCAGGTGCTTCTCCTTGACGGCGTTGACGTCGAGGTCCTCGGCACGAGCGTTCTCGCCGACGATCATTCCCTCATAGACCTCCTCGCCTGGGCCGACGAACAGCGACCCGCGCTCCTGCAGGTTGAAGAGTGCGAACGAGGCCACCTTGCCGCGCCTGTCTGCAACCAGCGAACCTGTGCCGCGCGTGCGGATCTCACCCTGCCACGGTTCCCAGCGGTCAAATACGTGGTGCACGAGTCCCGTCCCTCGCGTCTCGGTCAGGAACTCGGTGCGGAAGCCGATCAGGCCGCGCGCCGGGATGATGTACTCCATCCGCACCCAGCCGGTGCCGTGGTTGATCATCTGCTCCATCCGGCCCTTGCGCAGGGCGAGCATCTGGGTGATCACGCCGACGTATTCCTCGGGTGTGTCGACGCTCATTCGCTCCATCGGCTCGTGCAGCTTGCCGTCGACCTCTCGCGTGACCACCTGCGGCTTGCCGACGGTGAGCTCAAAGCCCTCACGGCGCATGACCTCGACCAGGACGGCCAGGGCGAGCTCGCCGCGGCCCTGCACCTCCCAAACGTCCGGCCGGTCGGTCTGGTTGACCCGCAGCGAGACGTTGCCGATCAGCTCGCGCTCAAGTCGCGCCTTCAGTTGTGAGGCGGTCAGCTTGTCTCCGTCCTGCCCGGCCAGCGGCGAGTCGTTGGTGCCGACCGTGACCGACAGTGAAGGCTCGTCAACCGTGATCGGTGGCAGCGGCCTGGGATCCTCCGGGTCGGAGAGCGTGTCTCCGATCGTGATCTCCGGGATGCCCGCCACGGCGATGATGTCGCCGGCGCTCGCCTGCTCGGCGCTGACGCGCTCAAGCGCCTCCGTTACGTAAAGCTCGGTTACCTTGACCCGCTCGATCTCGCCACTGCGGCTGCGGCACCAGGCCACGGTCTCGCCGCGGCGGATCGTTCCCTGATGCACGCGGCAGATCGCGATCCGGCCCACATACGGCGAGGCGTCGAGGTTGGTCACGTGCGCCTGCAGCGGCGCGCCCTCCTCGTAGCGTGGCGCCGGGATGTGCTGGACGAGCAGATCCAGCAGCGGCTTCAGGTCGGTGCCGGGTTGCTCCAGGTCGAGCGTGGCGGTGCCGGCCTTGGCGTTGGTGTAGACGATCGGGAACTCAATCTGCGACTCGTCGGCCTCGAGGTCCAGGAACAGCTCGTAGACCTCATCGATCACCTCCGCGATGCGGGCGTCGGGGCGGTCGATCTTGTTGATCACGAGGATCACCGGCAGTCGCGCCTGCAGCGCCTTGCGCAACACGAAGCGGGTCTGAGGCAGGGGTCCCTCGGAGGCGTCGACCAGCAGCAGGACGCCGTCAACCATCGTCAGGCCACGCTCAACCTCGCCACCGAAGTCGGCGTGACCGGGGGTGTCGATGATGTTCAGGGTGATGTCACCGTGGCGGACCGCCGTGTTCTTGGCGAGGATCGTGATCCCCTTCTCCCGCTCCAGGTCCATCGAGTCCATGACCCGGTCGGCGACCTCCTGGTTGGCGCGGAATGCGCCTGACTGCCACAGCAGCGCGTCGACCAGCGTGGTCTTACCGTGGTCGACGTGGGCGACGATTGCGAGGTTGCGTATGTCGGAGCGGATGGCCATTGCGCCCGCCACTGTAGCTGCCGGCGAGCGAACCGGGTTCAGGCGTGCGGCTGCAGCCCGCCGAACCCGGTCCACAGCGCCGCCATCGCCGCATCCACCAGCTCGGCGCGCGTGACCTGCGGGTGGCTCTCCCACCAACGTGCGGCTGCCGTCAGGCCCTCGCGATGGATCGCGAACAGTGCTCGCGCGCGCACCGTCTCCGGCTCCAATCCCGCACGGCGGGCGTCGTCCGCGAGCAGATCCGCCAGGATCTTGTTGGACTCGGTGCGGATGCGGTGGTACTCCTGCGCCGCCTCGGGGCTGAGCGGTGGGTGGTGGGGGAAGAGCAGGCGCCAGCCAAGGGGATGCTCTTCCACAAACGTGAAGAAGGCGTCGAAGGTGGCGCGCCAGCGCTGCTCGGTCGTGCCCTTGGAGCGCAGCGCCGTGCGCTGGTGGCGCATCAGGCTCTCCTGTTCGGCGTCGAGGACCTCCACGAACAGTGCCAGCTTCGAGCTGAAGTGGTCATACAAGACCGTTCGTGAAACACCGGCGTCGCGCGCGATCCGTCCGAGCGATGCGGCCTCATAGCCACGCTGCGCGAACTCGCTCAGCGCAGCGGCGACGATCAGCTGTCGTCGCTCCGTGCCCTTCAGTCGTGTCCGCGGCGTGTCCATGCGGACAGAGTATTATCCGACACAGGTGTCGGTTAACGTACATCGTGCCGACTCGCCGCCGTATCGGCCGCCGCCGTCCTTCAAGGAGAGCCATATATGCCAGCCACTGAAGCGCTCATCTTCGATGCCATCCGCACCCCTCGAGGTCGGGGCAAATCCAGCGGCTCGCTCTACACCACCAAGCCGATTGACCTCGTCGTCGGGCTGGTGCATGAGCTGCTCAGCCGCAACCCTGACCTGGACCCCGCCAGGATCGAGGATCTGGTGCTGGGCTGCGTGACCCCAATCGGCGACCAGGGTGGCGACATCGCCAAGGCCGCTGCGGTCAAGGCCGGCCTGCCGGAGACGGTCGCCGGCGTGCAGCTCAACCGCTTCTGTGCCTCAGGCCTGGAGGCCGTGAACATCGCGGCGCAGAAGGTCGCCTCCGGCTGGGAGGACTTCGTCTTCGCAGGCGGTGTGGAGTCGATGTCGCGGGTGCCGATGGGCTCGGACGTCGGTGCCTGGGCGATGGATCCGGAGACGGCCTACGAAGCGTCCTTCGTGCCGCAGGGCATCAGCGCTGACCTGATCGCAACCATCGAGGGCTTCACCAGAGAGGAGGTGGACGCGTACGCCGCCCGCTCGCAGGCGCGAGCCGCCACCGCTCAGGCGGAGGGCCGCTTCAGCGGCTCCGTCGTACCGGTGCTCGACGCGGGTGAGAACGTCGTGCTGGACCACGATGAGTTCATCCGTCCCGAGACCACGGTCGATACGCTCGCGCAGCTCAAGCCGTCGTTTCAGATGATGGGTGACTTCGGCGGCTTTGACGCGGTCGCTCTGCAGAAGTACCACTGGGTCGAGAAGATCAACCACGTGCACACGCCCGGTAACTCCTCGGGCATCGTCGACGGCGCGAGCCTTGTGGCGGTCGGCAACGAGCGCATCGGGGAGGAGCTCGGCCTGAAGGCCCGCGCGCGAGTGGTTGCAACGGCGGTCACCGGCACCGAGCCGACGATCATGCTGACCGGTCCCGCGCCTGCGTCCCGGAAGGCGCTGGCCAAGGCGGGCCTCGGGATCGAGGACATGGACCTGATCGAGATGAATGAGGCCTTTGCGGCCGTGGTGATGCGCTTTGCCCGGGACATGGTCGGGCGCGACGATTCGGACAAGCTGCTCGAGCGGACCAACGTCAACGGTGGTGCGATCGCGATGGGTCATCCGCTGGGCGCCACCGGCGGCATGATCCTCGGCACCCTGATCGATGAGCTGCAGCGCACCGGCGGCCGCTACGGGCTGGCGACGCTCTGCATCGGCGGCGGTATGGGAATCGCGACCGTGGTGGAGGCCCTGTAGATGTCTGAGTCAACAATTCACTGGGAGCGTGACGATGATGGCATCGTCACGCTGACGCTGGACGACCCGACGCAGTCCGCCAACACGATGAACAGCGCCTACGTCGAGTCGATGCGGGCGGTCGTGGATCGCTTGGTGAGCGAGCGCGAGCAGCTCAAGGGCGTGATCATCACCTCCGCCAAGAAGACCTTCTTCGCCGGCGGTGATCTCAACGCGCTGCGGCTCGTCAGCAGAGAGAACGCTCCGGAGTTCGGTGAGTTCCTGCGGGAGGCCAAAGCGCAGCTGCGCACGATCGAGACGCTCGGCGTACCGGTCGTCGCTGCGATCAACGGCGCCGCCCTGGGAGGCGGCCTTGAGATCGCCCTTGCCGCTCACCATCGGGTGATCGTCGACGATCCCAGGGCTGTGATCGGCTTTCCGGAGGTCAACCTAGGGCTGCTGCCCGGTGCCGGTGGTGTCACCCGCACTGTGCGGATGCTTGGTATCGCGCAGGCGTTGATGGGTGTTCTGCTGCAGGGAATGAAGCGCTTCAGGCCGGCTGAGGCCAAGGAGCTGGGGTTGATCGACGAGATCGTTCCGGGTCCGGATGACCTCATTCCGGCGGCGAAGCGGTGGATCACCGAGCGCGCCGCATCGGGGGAGCCGATCGGCCAGCCGTGGGATACGGACAAGAAGTACCGGATTCCGGGCGGCACCCCGTCGACGCCCTCGTTCGCCGCCAACCTACCGGCCTTCCCCGCCAACCTGCGCAAGCAGATCAAGGGCGCCAACATGCCTGCGCCGCTGGCGATCATGTGCTCCGCTGTGGAGGGCGCCCAGGTCGACTTTGACCACGCGCTGGAGATTGAGAGCCGCTACTTCATCCAGCTGGCCACGGGTCAGGTCGCCAAGAACATGATCCAGGCCTTCTGGTTCGACCTGAACCGCGTGAACGGCAACCGCGGGCGCGCCTCCGACGTCGAGCCGTACCGGGCCAGGAAGGTCGTGATCCTGGGCGCCGGCATGATGGGTGCGGCCATCGCCTACGTATCCGCCAAGGCCGGGATCGAGGTCGTGCTCAAGGACGTCTCGCTGGAGGCTGCCGAGCGCGGCAAGGCTTACTCGGAGAAGCTCGTGGCCAAGGCCGTCGAGCGCGGTCGCTCCACACAGGCTGACGCTGATGCGCTGCTCGCCCTCATCCATCCCACCGACAGGCCCGAGGATGCGGCCGGTGCCGACCTGGTGATCGAGGCCGTCTTTGAGGACCCGTCGGTCAAGGAGCAGGTCTGGAAGGAGATCGAGCCACACGTCGCCCCCGACGCGCTGCTCGGCTCCAACACCTCCACACTCCCGATCACCGGTCTTGCTCAGTACGTCACCCGCCCCGAGGACTTCATCGGCATCCACTTCTTCTCACCGGTGGACAAGATGCCGCTGGTGGAGCTGATCAAGGGCGAGCGCACGAGTGAGGCGGCGACCTTCAGGGCACTTGACTTCGTCAAGCAGATCAAGAAGACGCCGATCGTCGTGAATGACAGTCGTGGCTTCTTCACCAGTCGCGTGATCGGCACGTTCATCAACGAGGGGATCGCGATGCTGGCTGAGGGGGTTCCGCCCGCGAGCATCGAGCAGGCCTCATCGCAGGCCGGCTATCCGGCGCCGGTGCTGCAACTCTCGGATGAGCTCAACCTCAAGCTGATGCGCAAGATCCGGGTGGCCGCCGAGCAGGCGGGTGCGGACGGGGCCGGCTGGGACAACACGGGCGCCGTCGCCGTGATCGACAGCATGCTCGATCAGCACGACCGGCCGGGGCGCCTGGAGGGCCGCGGCTTCTACGAGTATGACGAGCACGGCAAACGCACCGGCCTCTGGCCCGGCCTGCGCGACGCCTTCCCGCCCGTCTCCGATCCAGCCTCACTGTCGCTCGACGATCTCAAGGAGCGCATGCTGTTCATTGAGGCGCTGGAGTCGGTCAAATGCTTTGAGGAGGGCGTGATCGAGTCGGTCGCCGACGCCAACATCGGCTCGATCATGGGCATCGGCTACCCGCCCTGGACCGGCGGCGTGCTGCAGTACATCAACGGCTACGCGGGCGGCATGGCCGGCTTCGTGGCCCGCGCCCGCGAGTTGGCCGCCGCCTACGGTCCTCGCTTCGAGCCGCCGGCATCGCTCGTTGCCCGCGCCGAGCGCGGCGAGGCATACAGCGACGAACTGGTTGCGGCCGCCTGACGCTCGCCCTCCTGGGGGTGGCCCGCTGGCCACCCCCAGGAAGAACGCCGTTCCTTGGGCGGAGCTCCGCCCCTGTGGCTCAGCGCTTGTGGTGCTTTTTGGTGACCGCGCTGACGATCGTCGCCGAGTGCGAGGTCTGGTGGCCGCCCTTGGCGGAGGCCACGACCCGTACCCTCAGCCGGTGGCGCTTGGCCTTGGCGAGCAGGCGGCGTCCAGCTGCGTTGAGCTTCACATGCACGTTGCCCCTATGACCGGCGGTCACGGAGAAGTGGGCGCTTCCGATCACGACCGTTCTGTGCCTGCGGACCCGCTTGTGGCCATGCTTGACCACGACCACCTCTGTGACCGTGAGCTTGACGGTGCCCGTGCAGGTGGATCCGGTGCAGAGGATCGGAACGTTGACCAGGTTGCCGCTGAGCTTCAGGGCTCCGCCCGGAGCGCTCGGGTGTGGCGGCGCCGGCGTCGGCGTTGTCGTCACGGGTGCGCTCGCGACGTCGATCGACAGCTGTTGTGTGGCGGTCTGAGCAGATGCACCGGTGCCGGTTACTTCCACTGTGAACGAGGAGTTGCCAGCTGCCGACGGCGTTCCGGAGATCACGCCGGTCTGCGGGTCCAGGGTCAGGCCGGCCGGCAGGCTGCCGTTGCTGACCGACCAGCTGTAGGAGCCCCATGCCCCGGAGGCTGACAGAGTCGTCTGCTGGTAGGCGGAACCCACGGTTCCGGCGGGCAGCGTGGTGGTCGTGATCGCCAACTGCTGCTGCAGCTGGAGCTCGAGCGGGACCATGTTGCCCGTGGTGTTGTCGTACTCACCAACGGCGAGGCATGATCCGCTCTGGTCGCAGTTGATCGCTGAGATGTAGGGGAAGGGCGCGGTGGTTGACGCATCATTCGGCAGTGGCGCCTCGGCGGCTGAACCGATCGAGCCATTGCTGATCTTGAGCGTCATTGCCTGGCCGATGTTGTTCGTGTCCAGATAGTCACCGCCGGCGATGCATGTGCCAGCTGGTACACAGCCGATCGCCTTGAGCTCGCCGTTCTGCAGCTTGCCGGAAGCGGTCGGACTCGACGGCGCGGTTATCTCAAGAGCATTGCCGACGTTCCCGTTCGTGATCGGCACCAGCATCGCCTGGTATGCCCCGGCGCCGTCCTCGTAGTTGCCGACCGCGTAGCACTCGGTCGCTGACACGCAACTGATGGAGTACAGCGCCGCGTTGCTGCCGCCTGTGGGGAGCGGGACTCTGACAGGCGCTGCCGGAACACCGTTGGCGATTGGCACTACCAGCGCCTCAGAACCTGAGGCGTCGCCGTAGTATCCGACGGCGTAGCAGGACCCGTTGGCGCTGCAACTGAGCGCGTTCAGGGATGTTCCGGAACCAGTGCTCGGCAGCGTCACTCCATGGCTGGTGGCAGCGCCATTGCTGATCTGGACGACCAGTGGCACCAAGTTCCCGGTGACGCTTGAGGAGGAATCGTCGTAGTAGTCGCCCACCGCGACACACTGCGTACTTGACCAGCACTTGACGTCGTTGAGCGCTGAGCTCTGCTGGAGGTTCTTGTTGGCGTTGCTCGGGAGCGTGACGTTGACGGCGGCTCCTGGCTTGCTGTTGCTGATCGATACCACGATCGGGAGAATCTGCGAGTCGACGTTGTAGTAGTCACCAACTGAGAGGCATGATCCGGCTGACCAGCAGCTCACGCTGTTCAGGTTTGACGTCGGGTATGTGGTGTTGATGTCGCCTGGCATCGAAACGTCGATTCCGGTGCCGGGCTGCCCGCCACTGATTGGCGTGACCATCGCCAGGTAGTCGCTGTTAGGGGTGCCGTACTCACCAACGGCGATGCACGCGTTCGCCGACCAGCAGCTCACACTGTTCAGCCCGGTCTTGGAACCGGTGACGCTTGCACCGGCCGGCAGCTGCGCCAGGATGCCGGGGCCGGCGGTGCCCTGAACGGTCGATGTGATGAGCGGGAAGTTGTTGTTCGACGCATCGCTGTAGGAGCCGACGGCGACGCACGAGCCGGACACGCAGTCAACGCCGCCCGTGGTGGCGGGGTACGACCAGCCGAGATAGCCCTGCGTGCCTCCGGTTGGAAGCGTTGGCGAGCTTGCTGTCTGCATGTACTGCACCGCTGCCGTCGCGGCCGCCCGCTGGGCAAGCGTCAGTGCCAAGGCCACCGCTGCCAGCAGCGAAACGCCAACGTAACAATGCCGGCGCAGCCCCGGCCTCCATCTAGTCAGTTCCATGACTCCACTCCGCTAAGTCGTCGTATGTGCCGGGTCCGGCAGAGGCGTCAGTTTATGTTGGCCCTCGGTCACGGCTCGCTTAACCATGCAGCTAGGCTGTGCGCATGCAGAGGCGCAGACGCAGGCGTGCGGCCGGGCTCGCGAGGCTGACAGGGCTGATCGTCCTGGTGATCGCTGCCGCCGTCATCGCCGTGGTGGCGGCGAACAAGCTCGCCGCCACCAAGCAGCAGCCGGCACTGGCCGCGCGCGTTCAGCGACACGGGGCCGGAAAAAGGGCCTCGGTTGGTAAGCGCCAACACAAAGCCAAGCCAGCGAGCCAGCTTGTGCGCAACGCAACGCCGCAGCCCGGCTGGCGCCGGTACACGGGGCCGGTGCCGATCCTCGTCTACCACGCGCTGGGACCGGTGCCCGCCGGCTCCCCCTTCCCCGGCCTGTATGTCTCCTACGGCGACTTCAAGGCGGAAATGGCCTGGCTCTACAAGCACGGCTACCAGGCGGGAGTAATTTTAAAAACAATTGATGGTGGGGAGACATGGGAAACTCAATATAGCAGCA
>JAKAED010000237.1 GCA_021820105.1 Actinomycetes bacterium
ACGGTACCGCGGGCAACAAGCGAGCCCTTTGGGCAGACGGCGTTCCACTTGCCGTTGTTGCCGTTGTTGGCGCTGATCCGCCCGACCGTGCACCTGGGGAAGTACTTGGCGTAGGGAGCACGCAGACCGTAGGTGGTGGTCTTGATCTCAGTCAGTGGGGCGCCGACGTTACCTGCCGTGGTGCTGGTCATCCCCAGCGTTTCTGTCATTGCCACGGCGACCGGCTTCTTGACCGTGCCAGCAGCGCCTGATACCGCGAATTCACCTGAGTAGCTGTTTGGTCCGGCCGTGACGGGGCCGGCGCCGTATGCGACCCCTGCCACGCCCAGACATGCGATCGCTGTGATCGCCACGAGTCTGCGTTTCATTCATATCTCCTTGATGCTCGCTTGCGCTGCCGCCGGCTTGTCACCCTGCACCGCCTTCACGGAAGGGGCTTGAGCTGCGGATAGAAGCTGCTCGCGCTTCCCAGACCGGCGCCCAGTGCGCCGCCCAACGCAGCGCCCAGGCGTGGCTGCGCTCGGCACGCGGGGCTCGGCACCCTCGTCGCGTCGCCTCCTCCGTAGAACAAGGGTAGTTCGCTCTGGAAGCTCACGCTTCCCGGCTGGGTCGGGATCTGAGGCAGTGGGTGGGTGGTGCACAGATATGTTCCGAAGCTGTCCAGTGCGGTGCCGAGCGTGTTGGTCGCACCGCTCAAGGTGGCACTGCCGCCCGGCACGGCGTACGCGTTTGCGCGGTTGCTGTAGGGCCGTTGCGGCTGGGCGGCGAGTTCCTCAGGATTGAGCGGCGCTGAGAAGCGAAGGTAGTTGAGTCGTTTGTTGCCGTTGAAGGCCGGTGCTGCACCCTGAGTCGAAGCAGCCCCGTTGGCGAAGAATGCGGCCAGCTCACGCCGGTAGGCGCCGAGGTAGTCGAGCACCGGCACGAGTTGTCCGAGATATGGCGTAAGCGTGCTGAACAGGCGCTTGGCGGAGCCGGGACCTGCCGTGCTGGAGGAAGCCAACAACTCGGCCAATGCCGGCACTCCCGCCTTTGCCGCGCGGCTCAGTGGCCCCAGGTCCTGCAGCGCGCGCGCGAGCGTCGGCGCCAGCCCCGAGAGCGACACCAGCGCAGGCCCGAGCTGACGCGCGGCCGGCTTCAGCACGTCCACCAGTGGCTTGGTCAGAGCGGCAAAACCGCTGAGGCTCTGCACCGCTTGGCGCGCGCTCTGCAGGAAGCGCGGGAAGGCGCTCACCGCCGCTGCGAGCTCGCGGTTGCGGGCGGCGGTCACGCCAAAGACCGCGTCGGCGTTGCGGATCAGACCCTGCAGCTGGGCCGGGTTGTGGCCGACCGCCCTGAAAACCTGGCCACCGTCCGCCAGCAGCGTGCCGGTGGCCGCACCGTCACGCCGCAGGACCGCGAGCACCGCGCTCACGTTGCTGGCGAACGGATACAGCTCGACGAGTGCGTTGCTGAAGCTCTGCCCCTGCTTGGTCAGTGCGATCCCGCTGTCCTGCATCCAGATCTGGAAGGCTCTGCGGGTCTTCGGGTCGAAGGTGCTGAGCACCTGGTCCAGCTGCACCGTGGGCGCGACCTGCGCCTGGGGAAGTCGGTCACCCGCATGCAGCATCCCGCCGTGCGGGTCACCGAACGTGAGCTCGACGTAGGTCTCGCCGAGCAGCGTCTTCTGCCTCAGGATCGCACGTGTGTCGGCCGGTCGCGGAGCGTATTTGGCATCGATCTGCAGCACCGCTCGGGACAGCCCGGTGTGGCGGTCGAGCCCCACGCTCAGGACTCGGCCGATCGGGACACCGGCGATGTCGACGTTTGCCTGCGCTCCGAGCTGCACGGCCTGGTTGAACTCGACAGTGATCCTGTAGCCCTGCGAAGCCAGCGGCAGCGAGCCACCAAACGACAGCCAGAGGTAGGTGAGTAGGGCCAAGCAGGACGCCACGAACGTGATCATCACGGCGATCCTGCCTCGACTGGGTGCCATCGTGTTCATCGTCCTGAGCTCAACGTCCGTAGCAGTTCGTGATCTTGGACCAGTCTGGAGCGTTGAGCATGTCGATGATCGGTGTCAGCGACGGCGTGCCAGGCTGCAGCGCCACCTCGAGCAGGTTCAGTGACGGACAGCTCGCCAGGAACTGTCCCTGGATCAACGGGCCCACCGCATCCTGAAGGCTCGTGAGGCTATCCAGATTGTGGGCCAGCCATGCACCCCAGTAGAGGTAGCCGGGAGGTCCGCCGGGCTGCTGGTAGGCGAGCTCGTTGGCCAGCTTGTTGAGCACCGTCAAGGAGCCGGTGAACGCAGGGGCGGCCTTTGCCAGCGAGCTCGCAGCCGGCGCCAGCGTGCGGACCACTCGTCGGATCCCGGGACTTGAAGCGAACGGCTCGAGTTGACCAACGATCGCGGGCTTGGTCTGCAGCGCAAGCTGACGCAGAGCCGTCAGTGCGGGGCCCAGTCGCTTGGCGAACGGCCCCAGCCGTCCCAGCGCTGGGCCGGTTGCGGAGGCGAACGCACCCACCTTGGTCAGTGTCGAGTGAGTCTGGGCAAGCGCTCCTGGCAGCAGCGCAATCCCGCGCGTGAGCGCTCTGTCCTGAGAGGCGATGGCACTGAAGTTGGCGTTTGCCGCACGCACAAGCGACGCGAGCTGCGAGTCCACCCCGCCCAGCGAGCTTGTCACGAGGTCCAGGTCGTGGATCGCCGCGCGCAGATTGGCGCTGCGGCGTGACAGCAGGCCGGTGAAGTCAAACGCGCTCCGGTCCAGCGGCGCGAAGCGCTTGAAATCCGCGGCGAGGGCCGCGGCGGTTGCGGCACTGGGACGATTTGGGGTTGCTCCCGTGCCGCCGAACGCCTGGGCGCCCCCGGAGAGCAGGAGCAGCAGGTAGGTGCGAGTGTCCGCGTCCAACGAGTTGAGGATCTGGCCGACATCGATCGTGGGCTGAGTGTTCGCGATGCCGAGGGTGCCGCCGTCCGGTATCCGTCCCGACCCTGGTGTGCCCGGATCCAGCGCCAGGTACATGTCCTTGAGCGGCGTCCGCGGTCGCAGCAGCACCGACGCGTCGTGATATATGGGCGCGTACCTGCGGAAGATGTCCATGGTCACGACCGCCCGGCCCTGTTCGAGCTGGACCCCGCCCACCAGGCCGACCTCAACGCCGGCGATCGTGACCGCCTGTCCCTGTCCCGGCGTGACCGCTGCGGCGTTGGCGAAGACCGCCTTGACCTGGTAGTAGCTGCGCGCGAAGGTGAACGCGGGCTGGTGTCCCAGGATGTAGGCGACGGACCCGAGCGCCAGCGCAAACAGCGCCGCCACTGCGGCAAAGTCACGTTGGTGGGTTCGGATCGCGCGTCTCACGGTCCCTGCCCCTGCGTCGCCCGGTTCAGCTGTGGCGGAGTCTGGCTGTAACAGGGAACGTTCGATCGCTGCACCGGCGCGCTCCCGGAAGTCGGCCAGCTGGGAAAGGTGCCAAGCACCGGCAGCACAGCGTTGCCGTACAGTGCACCGGCGCTGCTCAGTGGGCGGGTCTGCAGGCCAATAGCGCCGCCACCGACGGTTGCCCGCACATAGCGCCCGTTCCCGTCAAA
>JAKAED010000084.1 GCA_021820105.1 Actinomycetes bacterium
GATCGGTCCGCATCTCGTTCGCCGGCAGCGTCGGGCTCGCAGCCCGCTCGCACACGATCACCGTCCTCAACCAGGGGGCAGTGGCCCTCGCCGTCAATCCCATGAGGTTCGGCCAATGGACCCTCGTTGGTGCCAACGTGCACGGTGGCGGGATCCCAGCGCGCGGTCTTTGGGTTGTCGTGCAATGGCGGCGCAACGCCAACTCGCCCTGGATTGAGTTCGCGCATCTGCACCCGACCAACAGCAACGGCGTGCTGCGTATCGGCGTTCCGGTTCCCAACGCCGCGCCCGGCACCCACATTCAGCTTCGGGCGGTCGTCCCGACAACACATGGGTGGGCGTACGCCGGTGCTACCTCGGCCATCCTGAGCACCACGGTCATCGGCTGATGGTTCGCCAGCGCCTCTCCGCCTTCCGCAGCAGGCTCCTGCTGCTAGTCGCCTCCACCGTCATCGCCCTCGTGGCGATGAGCGGGGTGGCGCTGGCCACCGTACCGGTCAACGGCCCCGGCGGCTGGCAGACCAGCGGTTTCACCGTCACGATCACCGACGGCTACTCCTACAACAACGGGGCCACCATGAGCTGCACCGACAGCGGCGGCGGCACCATGACCTACTACGGGGCAGGCCCCAACAGCGGCGGGGTGCTCATGGAGCAGCAGTGGTACGTCAACCAGAACGGCGTGCACACCTTCAACTGCACCGTAGTGAACTCCAACAAGACC
The DNA here is from genome assembly GCA_021820105.1 of Actinomycetes bacterium. Taxonomy (GTDB): domain Bacteria; phylum Actinomycetota; class Thermoleophilia; order Solirubrobacterales; family Solirubrobacteraceae; genus Palsa-465. The sequence continues at coordinate 725 of JAKAED010000084.1, forward strand.
GCCTCTGACACCGGCACCGGGACGTTCTACATGGACAACATGACGCCGTGGGCGCAGATAAACGTCGGCGGCGGAACGATGGGCGCCAACGGCTGGTACACGAGCTTCCCGTCGGTCTGGGGCACCTACGGCAACGTGGGCCCGTCGGGCACGTGGTCCTCGGGCTGCGGCGGGAGCTACAACCCCGGCTCGGACGCGTGGTCCTGCTCGATCACCGACTACAACAACCTCGGCGGCTCGTCCGGAACCACGATCAACTATGACCCGGACACGCCGGCCGTCTCCACCAACGTCAGCGGTGGCGCCCAGGCCAATGGCTGGTACGGCACCGCTCCGTCGATCACCGCCTCCACCTCCAATGTCGGCCCCTCCGGTATCGCAGGCGGCTACCCGACCTGCACCGGCCTCAGTAATGGCACCAACTCCGTCACCTGCTCGGTGCGCGACAACAACGGCCTCGCCTCGACCGACGCCGCTACCACGATCAAGCTCGACAACCAGACGCCATCCAACAGCGTCCCCTCGAGCACCGGCACCTGGTACACCAGCCTCGCCGCCATACCGACCCTGAGCCTCAGTGCGTCGGAGACCACCGACTACAGCGGCATCACGTCGATCGCCTGCACCAATCCGAACAACGGCTCGGCGGGCAACTACAGCGTCACACAGGCCGTTTCGGCGTCGGCGTCGCTCACGGGCACATATCCCACCGGCGACCTCGCGATCGGCACTAACACGATCTCCTGCACAAGCACGACCGGCGCTGGGAACACGCGCAGCCGCTCGTTCACGGTCCTCTACGACCCTCAGGTACCGACCGCCCAGATCAGCACCTCAGCGAGCTCCACCGTCTGGTACTCCTCGGTCGGCGCGATCCCCGGCCTCGTGGTCAGCGGCACCGTCGGCGCCTCCGCTGTGAAGTCGTTCACCTGCTCGGGAGACGGCATCTCCCCGCAGAGTTACGCCAACAACACCGGCGGCACCATCAACCTCACGGGCCTCAACCAGGGCTCGGGCACCATCACCTGCACGCTCACCGCCAACAACGGCCTCAGCGCCACCACAAGCCAAGCGCTGCAGCTCGACACAACGACGCCCAGCGTCGCGTACACCACCAACGCGAAAAGCACCGTCTGGTACTCGAAATCGGATCTGCCGAACGTAACCGTCGGGGGGAGCACGACCGGCGGGTCCGGCATTGCTGATGTGACCTGCAACGGCGACGGCCTGCCGAACAACTACACCATCAGCGGCGCAAGCGGGATCCTTCCCTCCGCAGACCTCAACGAGGGCACCGGGACCGTGGTCTGCTCGAGCACCAGCGGCGCCGGGCTCACATCCAGCACCGCAAGCCTGACCGTCAACATCGACGACACCGTCCCGACGGCCACCATCACTTCGACCGCGAACACCTCGACCTGGTACACGACGGTCGCCTCAATCCCCGCCGTCAACGTGTCCGCGGCATCCGGTCCATCCGGGATCACATGGATTACCTGCTCGGCCCCCGGCGTCACCGACACCATCGACAACACCAGCGGGGCCGTCGACCTCGCCGGCCTGCGAGACGGCTCGGACACCATCACCTGCACCCCCGTCTCAGGGGCTGGCATCTCCGGGGCGTCCGTCACGCTGCCCGTCAACCTCGACTCCCGGACGCCCACCCTCGCGTTCGCCGGCCACGCGAGTCAAACCAAGTGGTACGACAGCGTCGCCGACATTCCCGAGATCGACACCAACACGACCGTTGGCCCCAGTGGCCTGGCCTCCATCGACTGTTCGGGCGACGGCATCACCAGCCAGTCCGCCGTCTTCAGCGGCGCGCCCGTCAACCTCACCGGCCTCAACCAGGGTTCCGGGACGATCACCTGCACCGTCACCTCCGGTGCGGGCACCAGCGCAACGGCGTCCTTCGGACTGAACCTCGACAGCTCAACCCCGACCGCCTCCTGGGACAGCACCGAATCCCAGACCAACTGGTACTCGTCCGCAGCCAGCGTGCCCGCGATCAACGTCAATGCGACCACGACTGGCGGAAGCGGCGTTGACCACATCACCTGCACCGGCCTCTCCGCGACCGAAACGATCAATGGAGGGAGCGGCACGATAACCGCCAGCCGATTTGCCAGCGGCACCAACACCATCTCGTGTGCGCCCGTCAGCGGTGCCGGCGTCGTGGGTGCGTCAATCACCCGCACCGTCCTCCTCGACGCATCAAGCCCGACGATCGTGCTCACCGGCACCGACGAGACGACCTGGTATCCGTCGGCGCAAACCGTCGTGGCCGACGCGTCTGCAAACACCAACCCCTCAGGCGTCCAGTCAATCTCATGCGCTGTCGACGGGGGAACCCCCACCGTCACCAACGCAGCAACGGCAACCCAGGACGTCACCGCTGACGGCGTCCACACGGTCACCTGCCAGCCGCAGTCGGGGGCCGGCGTAGCGGGCCAGTCTGCGACCACCACCGTCAAGATCGACTCCCAAAGCCCGGCCGTCACGCAGGCGATCATTCCGGCGGCCGCGACCGCCCCGGCCGGCACCGTGGAGGTTCAGATCACTGGCAGCGAGACCAACAGCCTGTCCGGGATCGCGTCCACGTCCTGTTCGCTTGATGGGCAGACGCCCACCGTCGTCACCGGCTCCCACCAGTCGGTTGCGATCAGCTCTGCTGGGGCGCACACGCTCGACTGCACCAGCACCACAGGCGCTGGCATAACAAGCACCGACTCCAGCCAGACCTACACGGTCAACGCCGATCCCACCCAGTTCTCGCTCAGCTATGGCGTCATCGCGACCTCGTGGCAGGCGGGCCCGGTTGCGGTCCCCGTCGCGCTCACCGGCGCCACCGCCAGCAACTACCAGTCGCTGACCTGCACCGTCAACGGCGCCGCCCCGACCACCATCACCGGCACCAGCGGCACCGTCAACGTCGCCGCCTCCGGCACCGACAGGCTCGACTGCTACGCCACCGGGGCCAACGGCGCCAAGACCGCTGCCGTCCAGCAGCTCATCCGGGTCGACAACCAGGCCCCCACCGCGACCTGGTCGACAACACCAACATCGACGGGGGAGAAGATCACGCTCCTGGGTTCAGAGCCGACCCCGCTTTCAGGGATCGCCTCAGAATCCTGCGTCGTCGACAGCGGTTCGCCGCAGACCGCCAGCTCCAGCACGCTCACCGTGGCGCTCACAGGAAACGGCACCCACCAGCTCGCGTGCACCATGACCACAGGCGCTGGCGTCAGCGCGAACGTCAGCTACACGGCCCACGTAGCGGTGCCCGTGCCCACATTCGCGACCATCTCAGCACCCGATCCGGACCGCTGGTACCGCGTCGCGCAGAGCATCGTGATCGGGATCCCGACCACCGGCCCGACGGTCGCCTCCGTTGTCTGCTCCCAGGGCGGCACCAGCACGACCTATCCGGCCAGCGGTAGCACCATCACCATCAGCGTTCCCCCACCGGGCGGCAACGTCCAGTGCTACGACGTCGACAGCACCGGAGCGCAAAGCTCCCCGGTCACATTCCCCGTCCACATCGACACGCAGGCACCCACCGGCCAATTCCTGCAGACCGGGCCAAAGGAGGCGATCGCCTCCATCAACGATCCGGGCAACGGATCCGGTATTCGCTCCGCAACAGTCCAGTACCAGACGCCAGGTGGCCAGTGGACCACGCTGACCGGCAGCTACAACCCCAGCACCGGCGAGGTCACCGCCGACATCCCTTACGCCCTGCAGCAGCCCGGCGCGCAGTACACCCTGCAGGCGCTCGCCGTCGACTACGCCGGGAACAGCAGCGTGATCAGCACGATGCAGGACGGCTCCGCCGCCTCCAGCAGCGTGCCGAATCCCGACGCTGGCGCCGCCCTCAGTGGCGGGCTGTACGCCGGCAGCGTTGCGCCGGGGGCCCGCGGCAAGGTACTCAAGATCGTCCGGACCTACTGCACGGAGATCAAGACCATCACGGTCAACGGCCGCACGATCCGGCGCCGCGTCAGGGTACTCGTGCTCCGCAAGAAGTACGTCTGGGAGATCAACCGCAAACCGCTGGCAAAGTCGCTGACGTTCAGCTACGGCCAGCCGGTCACGCTCACCGGCACCCTCACGCTGACCTCCGGACTAGTCGCCCAGCAACAGGTCACGATCGTCCAGCAGTCCGGGTCCATCACTAAGCGCCTCACCGCGACCACCAACGCAAGCGGGGCGTTCGCAACTCGGCTGCCGCTTCACCGAAACAGCACCGTGACCTACACGGTCGCGGGCGTCTCGAGCACCGCCAGGATCCGCGTGCACGGGACGGCAGTCGTGCACCTCAACGGACGCAGCCTGCTCGTCCGGCTACTCGGGGCGACGGGCAAGGCCCGCTTCCGCGTCCAACAGTTCCGGGCTGGAGCGTGGCACCACCTCGGAGGCACCTACACCACCAACCCGGTCGGGCGCGCCCGAATCACCGTTCCCGCCAATAGCGGATCCGCCGCCCATCTACGGGTCCTCGCGAACACCCAGCCCAACTGGCAGTACATCGCCGTCAAGGAGACCGCATGAACCCCGACACCCTCGGCCAAGACGACCCGCGACTACTGAGATTCACGGCCTGCGTGCTGCTCGCCATCGTCGCAGCCATCCAAGGTGTCTTCGCCGTCTGCGGGATACCGACCATCGGCCGCGTGATCCTCGGCATGACGTCGATCGTCTGGTGCTCGCTGCTTGCCCTAGCCGGCCTCGTCTGGCTGACACACGACCTCCACGGCGACGCCGCTCAAGGCCCGAACCGTGCCTAGCGCTCCCGAAGGCCCAAGCGTTCTCGTCATCTCCCGGAGCGTGGGGGAGGGGTTCTCGATCGGCGAGGAATGGCACTTCCAGGTCGAGAACATCAACGCTCAATTCGTCACGATCGCCGTCACCGGCGCCGCCGCGCAGGCGACGTTTCGCCTCCAGGTAGACGACTCGCTTCACATCTCGGCACGCAACAAGATCCAGCGCCGACGCGCCCCAGCCCGTCCGTCCACCCAGCTCTCGTTCGCGGGCGTCACGGTCGCGCGAGTCACCTCCAACGACGCGCGCCTGGCCGTACACGCGCCCCGCGAACTCAAGATCCGCCGCCGCGAGCGCGATACGAACACCAAAGTCGCCTCCGCATGATCCGACGCTGCACCCACGCTCTCGTGCTCCTTGGCGCCCTCGCGCTCACCGCCGCGACCGGTGCCACCGCCGCGCTGGCCGCACCACCAATCGCCCACCCCACAGGCGACCCCGCGAAAGTCACACCCTACCCGGCCACCGCCCACTCCCAGCGGCCCGCGCTAGCGCCGCGGACAGCCAACGCGACCAGCGCCCCGCAGCCCTGCACCGGACCGGGCACGATCAGCGACGCGCAGGCCTACTACGGGTTCGGCTACCTCGCGAACCAGGTCGCGCAGGCCTATGACCTCGACCCGCTCTACTCATCCGGGGCATTCGGGCAGGGACAGACCATCGCGCTGCTCGAGCTAGAACCCGACAAGGCCACCGACATCGCCGCCTACCAAGGCTGCTACGGCACCCACGCAACCGTCAACTACATCGCGGTCGACGGTGGACTGGACGGCAGCGGCACCACCAACACCACCGATCCAGGCGCCGGCGAGGCCGCCCTCGACATCGAGCAGATCATCGGCCTTGCCCCTCAGGCCACCATCGACGTCTACCAGGCACCCAACTCCGCCGCGGGCGTACTCGCCGCCTACCAGGCGATGGTCAGCAACCCTGCGGTCACCGTGATCTCGACAAGCTGGGGGGCATGCGAGACCGGCAACGCGCTCGCATCCCTGGAGCAGCCCATCTTCGCCCAAGCCGCCCAAAACGGGATCAGCGTGTTCGCCGCCGCCGGCGACAGCGGCTCCACCGACTGCGGCACAAGCAGCCCCGCCGTCGACGACCCCGCCAGCGATCCGTACGTCACGGGCGTCGGCGGCACCACCCTTCCCAACATCGGCAGCGTCAACCAGCAGTTCGCCTGGAACGGCTCAAGCGTCAGCGACGGCTCCACTGGCGGCGGCTTCTCCGCACTTTGGAACGAGCCCACCTGGCAGCAGGCCGCCACCGTACCGGCACAAAGCGCCGCCGCCGCCGCCGGCCAGCTCTCCTGTCCCGGCGCGAGCACCTCCGGCTACTGCCGCGCGGTGCCCGACGTCAGTGCCGACGCCGACCCCTACACCGGCTACATCATCTACCTCACCCAGAACGTCACCGACCCGAGCACGGGCACCACGTCGCCGAAACTCACCGCCGTCCCGTGGGGCGGGACCTCCGCCGCCGCGCCCCTGTGGGCTGCCATGACCTCGCTCATCAACAGCTCGCACGATTGCGGCAACCAGACGCTCGGCTTCATTAACCCGCTGCTCTACAAGGTGGCGATCACCGGCATGGCCGGCCTGACCGACATCACCGCCGGGAACAACAACGACAGCGCGTACTCGCCGAGCTACTACTTCGCGGCCGCCCGCGGATACGACCCCGTCACCGGCCTCGGCACCCCGCTCGGTGCGCAGCTCGGCGCAAGCCTGTGCGCAGCCGCAGACACCCTCACGCTCACCACGCCCACCTCGGAAGCCAGCACCTACGGCCAGCCCGTCAGCGTCACGGGCATCAGTGCCACCGACGCCCAAGGCCACGCGGTCAGCTACAGCGCCACCGGCCTGCCCGCCGGCCTCACGATCGACCCGGCCACCGGGGAGATCACCGGGACGCCCACCTCCAACTTCGACGGCACCGCCCGGATAACCGTCACCGCCGCCGATAACGGCGCGACCAAGACCGCGATCGTGCAGTGGACCGTCACCGGACAGCCGACCATCACAACCTCGCCGGATCCCGGGCCGACACAGACCACAAGCCAGCCAACACAAACGCCTGGGGGAGGGGGGCCCGTCAACAGCCCCAAGCCGCGCGTCATCCGCATCACTCGGCGCTACCACGGCCACGTCCTCAGGCTGGTGCTCACGATCAGTGGTCCCGCTGCTCACCAGACCCTTCTTGTCAGATACACCGACACCCGCGCACACGGCGCGAGCCGGGTCACCCTTGTTCAGCTTGGCGTGCTCCCTTCAGGGCACGCCGGACGCTCTCACCGGCAGACGCCCCGGCTCGTCGCGCTCAAGACCGCCCGGACACCGTCCGGCCACTTCGCTCTCACGTTGACAGCACTGCGAGTTCGCCGAGGCCTCCAGCTAATCATCCACTTCGGCCGCACCTCAACCCAAGTCCTCGCATTGCCGCACCTCTAGTCGACCGTGAACACCGTAACCCCACAGCCCGCCTCCGAGCTCGAGGAGAAGATCGCTGCCGCGATCCCCGGCCGCTACCACGGAACTCTGCAGGGTGACGGCTGGACCATTCGGCGTGCGAGGCCTGGAGAACAATGGTTCCCCTGGAACTACGGGCAGAAGCGCGAGTTTGGCGGCACCGTCAGGAAACGCATCTACGAGCCGGACTATGGGCGCTTTGTCTTCAACGCGTATTCGCCGCGTGGCGCGCTGATTGGCTCCACTGAAGTGACCATCGGTGATCGCGGGAGCATTCACGTCGCGGCCAACGAGGAGGCGCACGGCGGCTTTCTGCAGGAACCGTGGTTCTGGCCGGCTCACCCCGCGATCCCCTGGGTGCTTGTCGGCCGAGGTACCTATGTGAAGCCGGCGTGGCGGCGCAAGGGCGTTGCCCGAGCACTGGTGGAGGTCACCAAGGCGATCGGGCTCCCCGCATACATGGTGTTCGCCACCGATCTCACGCGGGAATGGTTCAACAGGCGCTACACCCCGGATGGGGAGCGTTCCTGGCTTCAGCAGCAGATCGAGCAGCTCGCAACCCCGACCGGGTCCCTTGATCCCCGAGCTTCGCGCTGCGACTTCACCGTCACCCTCGCGATGACCGGCTCTCGCGTCGCCCTCCACGACCTCTCCTACGAGTGCCCCGACCGGGACGAGCCCTGGGGTCTAGACGACTGGCTCGTCGAACCCTACAGGCCGACCCCGTTCGAGATCGACGGCGAGATGGGGGTCCCCGCGTTCACCGACAGCGCCTTCGCCCGGGACCGCGCGTACGGCTACACCTTCACCAACTGGCTCATCAGCAACGACCCCCCAATCGAATACGACGACGCTTGGACTGACGAGGAGTACGCGCAAGCCCGCGAGCGATTCGAGCGGATCCCAGCAGCAGCAGACGGAAGCATCGAGGTCGAAGTCCTCGACCCCAAAATCATGCGTACGTACGCGTCGATCAGAAGGTTCTTGCGGACGCTCGAGTGGTCCTCCTTCAGCGACGACGAAGTCCCGTGGGAACTCTTCGTCAACGACCTCGCTGAAGCACCCAGAGGACTTAAGAGCTTCGCTGCGGTCATCGTCGACCAAGCCGAACACGACGAGTAGCGCACTGGCAAAAGCGGCGCCACATGGCTCCGGTTTCAGTGAGGCCGCTTTGCGCGCACCGTAGCGCCCGCTTCGCAGGCACTGTTACGGGCGCAGCGTCCTCCCCGACACCGCAGCAATCCGGGGGCGGGCCAGTTCATCAATCCCCAGGAGGCATCCAGCCTCACCGTAAGCCCAGTCAGGACTCTCACCATGAGACTCATCTCTCGCATCGTCCGCGCGTTCTTAGCTTGGACCCTCTTCATCTTCATTCTCGGAGGCCTCTTCGGCCTCCTCGGCGGGCAGCACAACCACGCCGCGGTCCTACTGTGCGACACGATCTTTGTCGTCTGCGCAGGCCTCGGCATGGCGCGCTGGCTCGGACGACGCGCGGCACGACGCGGCGAGCTCGCCGCACATCAGGATCCTGACGCCGACGAAACCCCGACCGCGGTGGGCGCCGGCGTCACAGCCGTAACCCTGCACTTCGGCGGCGAGCCCGTGCAACTCCCCGTCATAGCGTCCGTGGACACCCAGCAGGCCGAACCGGAGCCTGCGCCCACCCTCCACGATCACAGCTTCGAGGACATTCCCGGGGTGCGTGGCGCACGCATGGCGCTCGCCGGCCACTCCGCTGCCAGCACCGCGCCAGGCGCACTCGCCGTCAGCTACGACGGCGTCGTCAAGGCGTACGTAACCCGCGACGGCTGGGAGGCTGTCGGGCCGTTCGCCGACCTCGCCACCGATGAGCCCGAGTACCGGCTGGTCGCCATGATGGGCGTCTACGCGCAGAACGTCCTCCTCGGCTTCGAGCCCGAGTACACCGACGCCGACGCTCTGGCCTGGGCGCTGAGCCAGTTCGTGCCGCTCGAGCTGCTCGAACGCGACCTGCCCAACCCGCGACAGACCGCGACCGAGCTCGGGCTGCCAAGCGACGTGTTTGCCCCCCAGAACCTACTCGGGCTCCGCACCGCGATCGCCGCTCGCAACGCCGCCGAGGCCTCCGCTCGGCTGCAACTGGAGCACTGAGAGGGAACTCGGCCATTTCTCCGCCAATCAGCCCTCTCACCTCGTCCTACCGGTGGAGGGGCCTGCGCATCGCAGGCCCCGCACCGGCCCCACCCCGAGGGACGAACCCCGTGAAGAACACCAGACCGAACACCCCACCACCGACTGTTCACGAACTCGACGCCGAGGACCTCACCGGCGCACAGCGCAGGAGGATCGCGCTGCTCGACCAACCGCGCGTAGTACGGCGCTCTCACCGCACAGGCGACGCTACCGTCTACGTCTACCACCAGACCGCCGTCTTCCGCTACCTAGTAGCGCCCAACGGAACCGTCATCGACACCAACCACTTCCATGCCGGAAGCCAGGACCGAGCTGTCCGTCAGCAGCTCCTCGCCGCTCTATTTCGCCAGCAGGTCGACGGAGGCAAGAATGCCAACGACTGACCACCCGACAATCTCCGCAAGCGAAGACCTGAACTGCCTCTTCGTCCTCGCCGACCATCACGCTCCCAACGCTGAAGCCGCCACCGCCGCGCTCCTCGACCAAGCACCCCGCCAATGGGGCCACAACCTCGTCCGCGAGGCCTTGCCCACGCCGGTACCCCTCTGGTACAAGACGGTCGGAGACATCTTGCAGCCGTGTGCCGCATCTGACCCCCAGGCCGAAAGCCGCTGGTGGGTCTTCCCAGACGTCCCCGCCGAGGCGCTGCGCTTCTCTGACGCCGCCTGAACGCCCGCGTCTAAAGGCAGCCTCCACCCGGGGCGCGGTTGTGCACGCGCGCGAGGGCCGGGCCGGATGAGGGAACCGGACATCTCTAGCAGCGGGCTTCGATATTTGCGACCCGGGGGTGTAGGCGTGAGCCCCTACGGGACCCACTGCGCGTCGGCGAGCTCGTCCTTGTAGACGCCGGTCGCTAGGTACGTGCGGAGGCGGCGCCCTTCCGCCAGCGGCCGGATCTTGGCTGTAGCTTCGCCGGCCGTTCGGGCCTCTGTGGCGTAGACCTTGCGATACCCCTCTTCGTCGGGGGCGCGTTCCGGGTCAGTGGCGAACACGAGGAAGCCGCGGCTAGCTGCACGCCGCTCGTTGACTTCGGCGACTCGCTCGCGCTCCTCTTGAAGCTCGAGGGCCCAAGTGCTCAGGTCGATCTGCTCGCCTTGGATGGTGCTCCGCGAGGGGGACATTGACCTAATGGTGACAGCCGACGCCGACGCGCAGCCGACGAAGCGGCTGCCGTCAGCTAGCTGTGCCGCTGGCATGCAGGAAGCGGCGCAGGGCGTCGATCGAGTCGCCGTCGAACTTGTCAAACAGTTTCTGTGGAACCTTCTCGTACGCCCAGTCGCGGCCAGCCAGGCGGCTGGCGTCCGCGCACCACCGTCGAGCACGGCGGTCCTTGTGAGCGACATCGAGATCCTCCTGCCCCTTGGTCTCAGCGATCAGGCACGTGTCGTCGGTCAGGCGCACGACGAAGTCCGGGTAGTAGTAGCGCAGCGCCCCGCTCTGGGAGATGTACTCGAGCGCGAAGCGTGAGTTCATCGTCAGCTTCGCCCACGCCGCCACGTCGGTGGCCTTGTCCAGGAAGGCGGCGAAGCGTGTCTCAAGCGAGCTGTCCACCGGCGTGAGGTTGAAGACGGTTTTCTTTCCGTCGAACGTCGCGCGTGACCAGGGGAACGGTGGAGTCTCGGATACCCGCAGTGCGCTCTCCTCGATCGTGGGTTCACGCTCGGTGATCGCGAGCGCTCGGATCGCCTCCACGAATGCCCTCGTGACCAGAGCCTGTGCATCGTTCTCGGCCAGCCGTCTCAGGACCACCTTGTCGTCCAGTTCTACGGGGCGCTCGAAAACGCGCTCCTTCAGGTAGTCCCGGATCATCGGCGCCAGCGTGGCGAATGTTCCGGCAAGTCGCTCGACCCCGGCCTCTTTCGCGGCCATGCGGGTGTAGTAGGTGATGACGCCCGAGGGGTCCTCGGCGTAGGGCACATGAAACTCGTACTCCTCGATCACACCTTGGTCGATGAGGTGCAGTCCCCGATATTTGACGTACTCGTCCGGCTTGATGTCGGGCACGCTCAGGCGGACCTTGGGATCGGGCACATCCGTCGCGTTCAGCTTGCTGAGCGGGCTGTCAGCGCGGGCCAGGGCGCGAGTGAGCTGAGGGATCGTGATGTCGTAGCGGCGCTTAGCCTCATCAGGGAAGATCGTGAGCGCGCCCGGCTCGATCTTGTCGGCGTCCTCTTTCTCGACGATTAGACCGCCGTCGAGCTCAGCGCTCCACAGGTTGCGGAACGCCTCATGCTCAATCACGACTACACGTTCGTCAAAGCCTGACCCAGGCGGCGTCATCCGCCGCAGGCCGCGCCCGAGCGCCTGCTCAGGCAGGATCCGGTTGGCGGCCGTCAGCGGCCGCAGCGTGACGATCACGCAGACGTTGCGCACATCCCAGCCTTCGCGAAGCATCAGCACGCTGACGATGCACCGGATCGGGCTGTCGGGCCCGTCAACCTCTCGTGCGGCCCGGCGCGCCACGTCAAGGTCGGCCTTAGTGATCTCTCCGCTGTTATTGGTATGGATGACCAGAAGCTGGTCGCCCGCGAAGTCCGGCAAGCGCCGCAGGTAATCGCCTGCCTCATCGGCTGCCTGCGTGTTTTCGCACATCACAAACAGCACCGGCCGCTTGCCGGCGGGGGACAGCTTCTCGTGGAACACTCGCCAGCGCCCGACCGCAACGTCGAGCCACTGACGGTTTCGCTGAACCGTAGTCGCCCCGAGCTCGACCTTGGCTCCCGTCACTTCACCGATGACCGGGGTCTTGACGATCCCGTCCGCAACCGCCTGGCCCAGCGGATAGTCAACGACGGTGTGCCGGAACAAGCCGCCGGTCTCATATTTGGGCGTCGCCGAGAAGTCGAGCTGAGAGACCACACCCGCCAACTCGTCATCGGTGGCGCGGTGGCGAAGCTCCACGTGAAGTCGCTCGATCGTCTGGTTCCACGCGAGCCGCTCGTCGTGAACGTGGTGGGCTTCGTCGTTGAGCACCATCAGCCGGCCGCGGCGCGCGATGCGGTCGAAGAGGTCCTCCGAGGAGGACATCATCGCGGCGTTCGGGTTCACGCGTGGTCCAAGCATCGCCTCAACCGGATTAGGCGCGTTCTTGCCCTCCTTGGCGGCTGGTTCGTAGAGCCGTTGGATGTTGGTGAGATACAGGATCCCGCGGCTGGTGATCGGCGCCGGATCGTCTTGCAGGGCTACTGTGAGGTCGAAGTCCGGCTCCCACTCCGGCGGAATCAACGGGTCTCGACGAAACGTCGCGGCGTCACCGAAATCGGTCTTGAGACGCTCGAACACGATCAGATTGGGAGCCAGCACGAGAAACGATGTGGTCATAGGCGACCCGGCCTCGTACAGCGCATGAAAGTAGGACCAGACAACGCAGAGGCTCATAGCCATCGTCTTGCCAGATCCGGTCGCCATCTTGATCGCTAGCCGTTGTCGCTTGGGCTCGCCCGGCTCGATCCTCATCCCGTGCTCGGCGAACTCAAGTAGGTCAGCGAGCTTGCGGACCGGCTCGATCTCGGTGAGGTAGATGAACGTTTCGACTGCTTCGCGCTGGCAGAAGTAGAACCGGAATGGTGCCCCGTCCGGTCTCCGGTGCTCATCGGCAAACCAGAAACCGAGTAGGCGGCGAGTCGTGTCGGATGCTCTCGGATAATCCTGCGCCCGCCATGCGTCCACGCGGGCCCGGACCCCGTTGACGACGTAGGTCCCCTCACTCGGCTTTCGCCGCTCCGGGATGGCGAAAGGATCGCCGGCGGTCGACAGCAACTCGTCGGTCATTTGATCCGTACCTCGGCGAGCTTCGTGGTGTCGTTGCCGAAGATGTCGATGATCTTGATGACGATCGAGTAGCGCCCTGGGCCCGGGTACTCGTGCCAGTCGCTCTGCGTGGCGAGCGCTGGTTGCTCGCGCGTCCGGTACGCCTGCCACTGGTTGTGAAAAGCCTCGTCGTTGAAGTCGAAGTCCACAGACCAGTAGTCGATCAGATCGATCCAGGAGGTGATCTCCTCACGAACCTTCGCCGGAATCAGCTCCTCACTTGGGATCAGGAAGTCAGTGAGCACCACGCTCGCCTCACGCTCCTGGCGGCGGACCTCCAGATCAACGTGGGCCAACTCAAAGAACCGCACAGCGTCCGCCTCAGTGACCTGGCGTTCCATCACCTCGCGTGGAATCTGGCGCGGTCGGACGTCCAGGCCCCGGCGTCGCGCCGTCTCCGTGATCGTGTCGTGCAGGCCCATCTCCCATTCCCAACCCAGCAAATCGCAAGCCTGGATCCCGTTGTCGGCCATCTCGTCCATGACATCTTCGGTTTCGTCGATCGTCACGGGCGCGTCGGTCGCGCCGACGTGGACCATCCGGCCAGCTTTACGGCCATGCAAGTGCTCGAACCCATCGACCGGCTCGGCCCGGTAGAACGCGAGAATCGTGTCCAGGTAGGCCCTGAGCGCCCCGTTGCCGGTCGCGACCTGCCACCGCTGACGCTCGTAAGCGCCGAGGTTCTTGATGTCGAACGGACGACAATCCGGAATCCGCAACAGGCGCTTTCGAGTCGTGTGAATCGCGAACCGCCCAAGGTCGCAGCCGATCCACCGCCGCCCAAGTTGTTCGGCGGCGACAAGGGTGGTGCCGGAACCGCAAAAGACGTCGGCGACCAGATCCCCGCTGTTGCTGGAGGCCTCGATGATGCGCTCCAAGAGGGCTAGGGGCTTCTGCGTGTCGTAGCCAGTTCGCTCGACCGCCTGCGAGTTCACAGGCGGAATGTCGTCCCAGACGTCGTCGACGAGGTGTCCCTCATTCTCCGCTAGATAGCGCTTTAGTTGCGGGCGCTTCGTCTTGTCGGCCGGCTTGTAGATCCGGCGGTCCGCGTCGAGTTCCGCCATCGTCTCGCGGCTATAACGCCAGCCCTTTGGTGGCGGCGGGAAGCCTCGCCATTCATACGTCATGTTGGGGCGCGGATTTGGACTTGTGAGGTTGTCGAGCCGGTATAGCCCGCGACCGTCGCCGTCGTCGTGCACGTACTTCGTGCCGGCGTAGGCGTCTGAGAGCGGCTCCCGTGGGGCGTTCCAAACGAAGTCAGCGCTCTTGGAGAAGTGCAGAATCACCTCGTGAACCGGTGACCACTTTTTGGCGTCGCCATGCCCGGACACGCGCTTCCAAGCGATCTCGGCTCGGAAGTTCTCAGCCCCAAAGATCTCGTCGCAGAGGACCTTCAGGTAGTGGCTGACGTTCGGTGCGCAATGGAGATATAGGGAGCCATCACTCGTCAGGAGCTCGTTGATCAGGATCAGTCGCTCGTACATCACGCGCAGGTAGCTCGCACGCCCGCCGCTCCACGTGTCCCGATAAGCGTGCTCCTCAAGAACCGATGGCGCTTTCGTCAGCGTGCCATCGCCGACACTGACGCGGAACGAGAAGTCCGTGCCGGTATCGAAGGGAGGATCGATGTAGATGAGTCTGATCTGACCAGCGAACTCGCGTAGCAGGCTGCTCATGACGAGCTTGTTGTCGCCCCAGATCAGTTGGTTTCGGACAGCCCCATCGGCCAGCACGTTCCCGAAGAGAGCACCAGCATCGCGTTCCCGCGTGGCGCCGGACTCATTGATCGTCTCAACCACCTGGAACGGCAGCGTTAGACGCTCGACCTCAGCCGGCTTGCCTTCCCACTCGAGACGCACACTCACCTGTCCAAACCTCCGCTCAGCATTGCACCGACTTCGGGAGAGGCTAGCTTTGGTAGCGGCTAGCTTGGTGCCGCTCTAGATTTACGCCTCGATGACCTTCCGGCAGGCGGCTCTGGTGGTCCTCCGGGAAGAGGGCCGGGCGATGACTACGACTGAGCTAACAGACCTGGTGCTCAGCCGCGGGCTCGTGCCTTCGTCCGGACTGACGCCCCGTAGAACTATGTCAGCCACCTTGTATCGCCTCAGGCCCGGAGCACCGATCCAGCGGGAGTTCACCCGCGGGAACCAGCGGGCGCGACGCGGCTCGGTGCGCTGGCGATATGTAGGGCCGTCGTAGCCGCACACGCTTCCCGTCGTCACCCCGGCCTGCGTCGGTGAGCACGGCTTGCGACGGCGCAAGACCAGCGGCCTCGGGGTCTCTGGTCCGCCTCGCGGTTACGCTTCAGGCGAGAATCTGAACCCGAGATGCTCGCACAGGTCCGGGTATTCCCGCGCTACGACCTGGAAGCGCCTGACGATGTCTCGCCAGGGCCCACCCAGATGGTTGAAAAGCAAGAGTTCGAGAGCCGCCGCCTGCAGGGTGTCGACACTCTTTCTGTAGCCGCTGACGGCAATTGCGCGGGTGGTCGCGCGGAACGCGTCGAGCTCGTCCTGTTCGACTCGCAAGCCGTAGCAGCTACCTAGGTGGATGATGAAGTCTTTGGGGACGTTGCTATCTCGAATGAGCTGCCCTAGTTCCTGCAGGCTAAGCGCCGGTTCGTCGTCGAAGACGAGGGCACGGCGAGAGTTGCCGTGAAACGCTAGGTACAGGAACTCGAAGTCTTTGAGTGGCCGTCGGCGAAGCAGCCGCAGGTAGTGCTCCAGCTCGGTCCGGGTTGCGACAGTCCGGTGCACATACGAGATCGCTTCATGCTTCTGAAGGAGTTCGAGCCCCGGCTCCAGTGAAGGAGATCTCGTCAGATCCCGAGGCTGCCAGTTTCCTTCGAGACAAAAAACGCTGACCATCGGCGGCACCCTACCGGAGCGGGTCACCGGTCGCTCGATGTCGGTCAGCCTGTCGCCAGCGGGCGGCCCGCCGAACCGCTGGGCGCTGAGGATGTTCCCACTGACGCACGCTGCGCGTGTTAGCTGTCGTCCTGCAAGTAGTCGCGATCGCGGCGCCCGAGCAGCCGTGTTA
>JAKAED010000085.1 GCA_021820105.1 Actinomycetes bacterium
CAGGAGCCCTACCTGTTCCGCGGCCCCGTCTGGCGCAACATCGTCTACAACGAGCCGTCGGCCGGCAGGAACGGAGCGGAGGCGGCTGCGCGCGCCGCCGGCGTCCATGAGGTGCTCGCCGGTCTACCGCTCGGCTACGACACCGAGGTCGCGGAGCGGGGTGCTTCGCTCTCCGGCGGCCAGCGCCAGTGCGTTGCGCTTGCGCGGGCAATGATTCGCGACGCGCCGATTCTCCTCTTGGATGAGCCCACGACAGGGCTGGATGTCGACCTTGAGGGACTGCTGCTGAAGGCTCTCAAACAGGTTGGTGAGGGACGAACCACGATCCTGATCACGCACCAGCTCGGCGCCGTGCGTGACTGCGATGAGATCGCGGTGATCGGCGAGCAGACGATTCTGCAACGCGGGAAACATGACGACCTGCTCGCTTCGCGGCGAGCCTACTGGCGGCTCGCCGCCTAGGAGAGGAATCCAATGCAGACCAGCAAGCCGCAGGCGTTCCGGAAGACCGACATCTGCGTGATCGGTGCGGGCTATGTCGGGCTCACCAGCGCCGCAGGGCTCGCAGCCCTCGGGCATCGTGTGCGAGTCGTGGAGACGGACGCCGAACGCCTGCGAATCCTCGAGCGCGGTGAGCTCCCGATTGTGGAGCCGGGCCTTGAGCAACTCGTGGAGGAGCTTCGAATCGCGGGCAGGCTGCAGTTTGGTTCGGAGGTCGCCGCCGTGGATGGTGTGAGTGTGGCGCTGCTCTGTGTTGGAACACCGCCACGTCCAGATGGCGATCCTGACCTCCGCCAGCTGGGGGCGGCGGCCGCGGAAGTCGCCCGCCACGCCACCTCGGATCTGCTCGTCGTGGTGAAGAGCACCGTGCCGCCGGGGACCTGCGACGCCATCGAGTTGGTCTGTCGCGAGGAGGCGCGGGCCGACCTTCGGATCGACGTAGCCTCCAATCCTGAGTTTCTTCGTGAGAGCAGAGCGGTCGAGGATTTCATGAATCCGGATCGCGTCGTGATCGGAACCGCAACGGCGGACGCCGCGGGCCGCATGCGTGACCTGTACCCCCGGGAATGGCCTCTGCTGCTGACCGACCGGCGGAGTTCGGAACTGATCAAGTACGCGTCCAACACCTTCCTGGCCGTCAAGATTTCCTACGCAAATGAGATCGCTGCGCTATGCGAGCACCTTGGTGCCGAGGCGGGCGCGGTGCTGGAGGGTGTCGGTCTCGATCCCAGGATCGGGTCTCAGTTCCTCAGACCGGGACCCGGTTTCGGCGGATCCTGCCTCGGCAAGGACCTCTCGGGACTGATCGCGGTATCGGCGGGAGTGGGCCTTGATGCGCGTGTGGCGCGGGCTGCTCAGGAGGTGAACGGCTGGGCGCGCGGCCGTGTTGTGGACAAACTGGAACGGGCTCTGGGAACACTTGACGGTGCCCGCGTGGCGATCCTGGGGTTGGCGTTCAAGCCCGGGACCGACGATGTGCGTGACTCGCCCGCGCTGGATGTGAGTGCCGTGCTCCGCGAGCGCGGCGCCTGGGTTACTGGGTTTGACCCGCTGGCCGGTCGGGTGGAGGTGGTCGAGCGTTTTGGTGATCCCTATGACGCCGTCCGTGATGCTGATGCCGTCGCGCTACTAACAGGCTGGGATGACTTTGCGCGGCTGGACCCCCGACGCTTGGCAGCCACCATGGCTGGAAACGTCGTTGTCGATGCGGTCGGGATCATCTCCGCAGACGAGTTTGAGGCGGCCGGGTTGGAGGTCCTTGGCGTAGACCGTGGCACGCCGGCGGAGATCCATCCGGTGATTCTCAGGCCGCTGGCCTGGACCCAGTGACGGTGACCCCGATGGGATCGGCTGCCAACCTGATTCTGATGCGGCACGGCGAGAGTGAGTGGAACGTTCGGGGGTTGGTAACCGGCTGGGCGGATGTGAAGCTCACACCACGCGGCCATGCGCAGGCCTCGGCGGCTGGAGCGATGCTCGCCGCTGATGGACTCAGAGTCGACGTGATCTTCACCAGCGCCCTGAGACGTGCAGTTCAGAGCGTGGGGGAGGTCACCGCCGCGATGGCTGCGCCGCTGCCTGAGGTCGCTTCGCTCTGGCAGCTCAATGAGCGCCATTGGGGCCAGCTCCAGGGACTTGGCAAGGAGGCGATCAAGTGCAGGTGGGGAGCTGATCAGCGGCAGCGGTGGCGGCGCGACCCGGAAGCGCTGCCGCCACCACTCAAGCTCGAGGATGCGCGGCATCCGCGGCACGACCCGTATTTGGCGAGGGTTCCGGCTGTAAATCTTCCCGATGCCGAACGGATGATTGACGTGCGCAGGCGTGTGCTCGAAGCTTGGCAAACGCACGTTCAGCCGAAGCTGGATGCGGGCGCCACTGTCGCAGTTGTTGCCCACCGTGATTCGCTCCGCGTCCTGATCGCCGAGCTGGAGGGGGTTGAGCTGGAGCGTTTCGCTGAGATCGTCGTGCCGCACGCAGCACCACGCGCCTACCGTGTGAACGGGGCCGTCGGCTCACTATGCTGCGAGTCACCGCTTTGACAGCCAGCCTCCTAAACCGTCTGGAAAGCTCGACGCGTGCGATCAGGCCCCGTCGGCGCTTCGGGATTCGGACACGCCTGATGGCGATGCACCTCGCGGTGATGACGGTCGTGATCGGCGGGATCGTCGTTCAGTCAGACAGCATCCTGAGCGCACGTCTGAACACTCAGTTCAACCGTGATCTGACGGAAGAGGGCATTGAGTACACCAACGCATTGACCATGCGACCGGACGGCCTGGGCATCGCCCAGTTCACGCGCATCTACCTGGAGACGCACCGCCGACCCTCTCGCCTGTCGCTGATCATCGCACTTCCGAGACCACATCAGCGGCCGCGGACCCTCGCGTCGGCTGGCATCGGGCACGACCTCTACCACCGCGTGGTGGCCGCGACGCTTGCTCCAGGTACGCGCCTCGACCGCATCGTCAATGTGGGCAGTGGGGAGTCCCAATATCGTGCCTACGCCACCCCGATCTATGCCTCAGGTCGGCGGGTGGCCACACTGGTGGCTGTGCGGAACCTCGCGCGGCTGGCAGAGCAGCGAGCGCCTGAGCTGACGATCGCGATTCTGGAAGGGGTGGCGGCGCTGATCGCTTCCGTACTTGCCGGCTATCTGCTCCTGGGGCGTGTGCTGCGGGTCGTGGGAGACGTCTCACGCGCGGCGCGGCGAGCATCGGATGGCGACCTCAGTCTGCGCATCGACTATCAGGGGCCTGAGGATGAGGTCGGGCTCCTGGCCCGAACTGTCGACACGATGCTGGAGCGGTTGGATCGAGCTTTCTCCGCTCAGCGGCGGTTGTTGTCGGATGTCTCGCACCAGTTGCGTACTCCGCTGACAGTGATTCGTGGGCATCTGGAGGTGCTCGCTCGGGATCCCAACGCCGACGCCGAGGAACGGGCGGCGACCGTTGCGTTGGTCGTGGACGAGCTCGAGCACGTCTCGCTGATGGTTGAGCGCCTGCTGCTGCTCGGTCGCTCAATCGAGCCTGACTTTGTGGAGGAGGAGCAGATTGAGGTCGTCTCACTCCTGCAGGACGTGTTTGACGCAGCTCAGTACCTGGCGCCACGGCGCTGGGAGTTGGACGTTGGCCGGCCGCTGGTTGTTCTGGGGGACCGTACGAAGCTGCGCGGGGCGCTGCTGAATCTGCTCGACAATGCCGTCAAGGCGACCAGCGAAGGTGACACGATCCGGCTCAGCGCGATCCATGAGGGTGACCTCAGGTTGCAGGTCAGTGACACCGGACGAGGGCTTTCGGAGCAGGAGCAACAACGGCTGTTTGGTCGTTTTGTACGTTCGACCGATCGCTACCGAGGCAGTGGTCTGGGGTTGGCGATAGTCCGGGCGGTGGCGGAGGCGCACGGCGGCAGCGTCGAACTGGACAGTCAGCCGGAGTCGGGAGCGAAATTCACCATCGTGCTGCCGAAGAGTCGCGTCAGCCGCTCACCGGCTCTGCAGGCGGTGGGGTCGCACTGATGCGGATCCTCGTGGTTGAGGACGACGAGCGGATCGCCTCCTTCCTGGCCAAGGGGCTGATCGCCGACGGTTACTCGGTGGTCACGGCGAACAACGGCGCGGCGGCTCTGGATGCGCTCCAACAGGTGGACGATGATCTGGCAGCCGTCCTGCTCGACCTCACGCTGCCGGGCATCGATGGACTTGAGGTTCTGGCTGCGATCCGCGCGATGAGCGCCGACCTGCCTGTTCTGATCGTAACCGCGCGCGGCGAGGTGAGCGAGCGGATCTCAGGACTCGACGCCGGCGCCAACGATTACATCGTCAAGCCCTTCTCGTTTGACGAGTTGCTGGCGCGTCTGCGTGTGGCGCTACGCGCCGCTGAGGGCAAGGGAACGTCAACGCTCCTGGTGGTGGAGGACCTGAGCTTCGATCTGGTCACGAAGGTCGCCAGGCGCGGAGACCGCACGATTGAGCTGACCCCCCGCGAGTGGGCCTTGCTCGAACTGTTCATGCGCCACCCCAACCAGATCCTGAGTCGCGTCCAGATCCTGAACCGGGTCTGGGACTACGGGTTTGATCCGGGCAGCAACATCGTCGACGTCTACGTGGGCTACCTGCGCAGGAAGTTGAACGGTCCTGACCAGAAGCCGATGCTGAGCACGATCCGGGGAGCCGGTTACCGCTTGGTATCGCCCGTCTGACGAAGGTCAGATCCAAGCCGGCGGGGCTGCGGACGTCGCCCGAGTGGTTGGGCCCTGGCGCCACGCACTTGTGAATTCGGCGCAAGTCGCGGACCAGCAAGGGGGGTAAATACCGATTCCGGAAGGCACGGAATGACGAGACGATGCATGTGGACAGCCTCACCGGGCGACTGCTGTCATCGGAGGTGATTTCATGGCCACCAGCCACGTCGACATCATCGATCGGAGTGTGGAGAAGGCCAACATCTGGGTCAATGGGCTTGCCGCGGAGTTCGGCACCGATGACGGAGCAGAGGCGTATCGAGTCTTACGCGCCTTCCTGCACGCGCTTCGGGACCACCTTCCCGTTGATGAGGCGGCCGCGCTGGCGGCACAGCTACCGATCTTTGTCCGCGGGGTCTTCTACGAAGGCTGGGATCCCAGCAGGACCCCCGATGGTGCCCGCGATCTGGACCGCTTTCTCCGGCGCATAGCCGACGAGGCGAGGCTCGCAGGAGAGACTGAGGCATCGTTTGCGGCGCAAGCGGCGTACCGGGTCCTTGAGAGCCACATCTCGGCGGGAGAGGCGGCCAGCGTGTTGGGCGTTCTGCCTGAGCATCTGCGCGCGTTTCTGGAAGGCCGGGCCGACGGTCCGACCGATGGGTGATGACCACTGCCTCCGCGGCGTCCAGTGGACCGGCTGAGAACTTCCCGGGCGCCACTGATTCGGCTCTGCTGCCGGTAGATCCCCAGGAGCGGATTGACCGGCTGCTGACACATCTTGGGACTCGACCCACAGGGCTTCATAGTCGCGAGGCGCTTCGGCGGCTCGAGCAGTACGGGCCGAACGAGATCTCGCGCACCGCCTCCCGGAGTTGGTGGCGGGAGTTGGCCCCGCAGCTGGCTCATCCGTTGGCGCTGCTGTTATGGATCGCCGCAGGCTTGGCGGCCGCCAGCGGTAGCGGCACCCTCGCCATGGCGGTTGTGGCGGTGATTTTGCTCAACGCCGGACTCGCCTATGTCCAGGAGCTACAGGCCGAGCGGGCAACGGAGGCGCTTCGCGAGCTGCTGCCTAACCACGCACGTGTGCGGCGCGATGGTGCCGAGCTGGACGTCTCCGCAGCGGAGTTGGTGCCGGGGGATGTGGTGGTGCTGGGGGAAGGGGATCGCTTGTCGGCCGACGCTCGGCTCACGAGCGGCTCGCTCGAGGTCGACCTGGCGCCGCTCACGGGAGAGTCACAGCCTGTGGTGCGCAGTGCCAACGCCGTGGGGCCCGCAGAGTCGGTGCTTGCAGCCGAGGACCTGGTCTTTGCCGGCACACTGTGCACGGGCGGTGAGGCTGAGGGGGTCGTCTACGCGACTGGTATGGCTACCCAGCTGGGACGGATCGCCGCGCTCTCGCAGCGGGTGAAGCCGGAGATCAGCCCGTTGCAGCGGCAGGTCAACCGCGTCGCCTGGCTGATTGCGGCGATCGCGGTAGCCGCCGGGGGGCTCTTCTTCGCTGCTGGCACGGTGCTCGCGGGTCTCTCCCTGTCAGCAGCTGTGACCTTTGCAATAGGACTGCTGGTGGCGAACGTGCCCGAGGGACTGCTGCCGACCATCACGTTGTCGCTTGCCGGGGGTGTACGGCGGATGGCTGGTCGTCGCGCGTTGGTCAAGCGGTTGACCGCGGTCGAGACACTCGGCTCGACTGACGTGATCTGCACAGACAAGACCGGAACGCTGACGGAGGGCAGCATGAGCGTGAGGCTGCTGTGGTGTGCAGGTTCGGAGTTGGAGTTGGCGGCGTTCAAGGGCGGTCAGGCGCCGGGACTGTTCGCCCCTCTGCTCCGAGCGGCTGTGCGCTGCAACAACGCTCACCTGGAGCGCCGCGACGGTGCGTGGGTGCGTGGCGGCGATCCGGGGGAGAGCGCGCTGCTACTCGCGGCTGCTCAACTCGGCGTTGACGTCGCAGCCGCCCAACGCGAGCGCGACCTACGCCGCCGGCTGGTCTTCCATT
Organism: Actinomycetes bacterium; assembly: GCA_021820105.1. Classification (GTDB taxonomy): domain Bacteria; phylum Actinomycetota; class Thermoleophilia; order Solirubrobacterales; family Solirubrobacteraceae; genus Palsa-465. Next base: position 6,677 of record JAKAED010000085.1, read on the forward strand.
TCGACCCACACCTCAAACGGATGACGACCCTGGACGAGGAGCCTCGGGGGCAGCTGTGGTACCACGCAAAGGGCGCCCCGTTGGAGTTACTGGAACGTTGCGCGGCCATCCGGACCGCCAACGGCGACCGGCGACTGACGGACAGCGATCGCGCTGAGGTGCACGGCGCCTTTGACCGTTACGCGCGTCAGGGACTGCGGGTGCTCGGTTTTGCGCAGCGCCACGTTGCCCGGGTTGAGGACGGCAATCGTGAACTTGTCGAGTCCAGGCTGACCTTCGTTGGCATGGCGGCGCTCGAGGATCCGCCCCGTCCGGGGGTTGCAGAGGCGGTCGCACGTTGCCATCGAGCGGGGATCCGGATCATCGTTGTCACAGGCGATCATGGGCTCACCGCCCAGGCGATTGCGCGCACGGTTGGAATCGTTGGTGACCAGGCGGTGCTGGTTTCCGGAGCCGAACTGGAGGTGATGCAAGAACCTCAACGTGACGAGCTGCTACGGGATACCGAGCAGCTGATTGTCGCCCGATCCAATCCCGAGACCAAGCTCTACATAGTCGACACGCTGCGGGCGCTGGGGCACACCGTTGCGATGACCGGCGACGGTGTCAACGACGCTCCCGCCCTACGGCGGGCCGATATCGGGGTGGCGATGGGCGCCTCGGGGACCGACGTAGCCCGTGAGGCAGCAACGATGGTCCTGACCGACGACAACTTTGCCTCGATCGTGGCTGCGATCGAGGAGGGACGTGCCGTCTACGACAACATCCGCAAGTTCATCACCTACATCTTCGTGCACGCTGTGCCTGAGATCGTTCCGTTTGTGATCTATGCGCTCACCGGCGGTCAGATTCCGCTGGCGCTCACCGCGCTGCAGATACTCGCCATCGACCTGGGCACGGATACGATCCCCGCGCTTGCGCTCGGTCGCGAACCGGCTGAACTTGGAGTCATGGACCGTCCGCCACGTCCAAGGGCTGCCGGGATCATCAGTCGGTCGCTGCTTGCGCGCGCCTGGCTGCGCATCGGGGTGCTGGAGGCGCTGCTGGTCACCGGCGGCTTCCTGCTGGTGTTGCTCGCCGCAGGTTGGGCTCCGGGCGAGCCGACTGGACCCGGATCGGCGCTCCACCACACCTACCTGGTGGCCACCACAATGACCTGGGCTGGGATCGTCGCCTGTCAGTTGGGAGCGGCGTTCGCAGTACGGACAAGCCATGCTTCGTTGCGGGCAATCGGCGTCTTCAGCAACCGGCCGCTGCTACGGGGAGTCGCGCTGGCGATCGCCTTCGCTGGGGCGGTCATCTACCTGAAACCGCTCCAATCAGTCTTTGGAACCGCGGCACTGCCTGCCAGGTATCTGGTTGTGCTCCTCTGCTTCCCGGTGATCATCTGGGCATCAGACGAGCTGTGGCGTTGGCGCCTGCGTCACGCACTATGAGCGAGCCGCATCAACAACGGGAGGCGGCTGAAGCGTTCGGGTCCGACCCTGCGCTCTATGACCGAGCGCGCCCGAGGTACCCAGTTGCACTGATAGATCGAATCGTCGCCGACGCGCCTGGTGGATCAGTGCTTGACGTTGGTGTTGGCACAGGGATTCTGGCCAGACAATTCCTGGCAGCTGGTTGCAGAGTCCTCGGCGTTGATCCTGATGCGCGGCTTGCCGCGTTCGCGCGGGGAACAGGAGTCGATGTCGAGGTCTCGACGTTCGAGGACTGGGAGGCGGCCGGCCGAACATTCGACATAGTTGCGTCGGGGGAGAGCTGGCACTGGGTGGACCCGACGCTGGGAGCCGCCAAGGCTGCCGAGGTCCTACGTCCGGGGGGCCGCTTTGCCGCCTTTTGGAACACGGGTCAACCGCCGGTGGGGCTCGATGAGGCGTTCCTTGAGGTTTACCGGCGCGTCCTACCGGAATCGCTCGCCAGGCGGCTGAACCGCGAGGCGATGGATCAGGCACACGAGGCGTTGCGTGCGCGGACGGCCGCCGGTATCCGCGCTGCGCGAGCCTTTGACGAGCCAGAACAGTGGAGTTTTGAATGGAGCGAGTCCTACACCCGCGAGGCCTGGTTGGACGCCCTGCAGACCACTGGCGGCGCCATCCCGGACGACCGGCTGGGTGGTCTGCTGGAAGGCGTCGGGCAGGCCATCACTGACGTTGGTGGCAGCTTCACGATGAACTACCTCACCTTCGCTGTGACCGCGGTGCGTCTCTCGTGACGCCTTCACAAGGGCTGCGAGTGGTCGAGAAGCGACATTGCGGACGCGCTTGGACATTGTCGGATTCGTCCCGCAGTGGAGGGCGCTCGGTGGCCCGTGTGTTGCTGGTGCCGGGTCGCCGAAGCGCTCAGAACATGGGCGCGTCAGCGGAATTCGCTAAGGCGCCCATCCACAGGTGATTCATGAATCGGGGAGACAGGATTTGAACCTGCGACCGCCCGGCCCCCAGCCGGGTGCGCTACCAGACTGCGCCACTCCCCGTGGTGCGCCGATGATAGCCCGCGCCGGTGCTTCGGGCGCGGATCGTGGTCCGTGCCCCGCAAACAGCACCGGTTGGGAGATTGAAGCGGTTCCGCGAGGAGCCGATAAGGATGGGTATGACAGCTGCAGACGAGTCCTGCGCGCGCGCGAGCGATGCCTCCCTGTATGTGCTGGGAGAGATGCGCCCGCGCCAACAGCAGAGTTATGCGCGACATCTGCGGCATTGCGAGGTCTGCGCGGAGGAGGTAGATCTCCTGCAGCACGCCGCCCAGGCGGTGCCTCTCCTGGCCGTCAGCCATGTACCTCCGCCCCTGCTCGAGCCGCCTCCGTCACAGATCCCAAAGGCTGTCGCTCCCGGCGCCAGCCGAGCCGACAGCCGACCCCAAGCCTCAGCCGTGCGGCCGGTGCCTGTCGAGGCACGCTCGCCGTCGGGCAGGCCTGAGCTGCGGACGATCCAGGGCGGCGGATCGGACCGCCCAGACTCACCCCGGATCAGTGGCCGTCGGCGACTGCTGCAGTCACCGGTTCCGAAGCCGGCCCTGCTCGGGCTGCTCCTGCTCGCGATCTTCGCCGTGATGACCGTGGCCCTCAGCCACCAGGCCGCGAGCACCCGCTACCGACGCATCCAGGCAGGCTGGCCAAACGGCGGTGCCGCGATCAAGCTTCAGGGTACGAGCCTGCAGTTGCTTGTGCTGAACATGCCCAAGCCGCAGCACGGCACGCGCTACCAGGTGTGGGTGGGCGACCGGCTCACACATCGACTGCTGCCGACCACGGTGTGGCTGCACCTGAATGCACGGGGCGAGGCGGGCGTGACCATTCCTGGCGACTATCACGATTGGTACGTGGTCGCCGTTTACGTAGAGCCTCGCCGCGGAAGCGACACGATCAGCAGCGGTGCGGTGGTGGTCGGTGACCTGCGTCACCTGCGCTAGCGCCTCCGCGGCGGATCACGCGGTTGTCGCGAGCGTGGCCGGCGGCGTTCACCACCAGGTGACTTACGCGTTAGAGCGACGGTTTATGCTGCATCTTGTGCGTACCTGCGCCAAAACCCCCACGATCTGAGAGGTAGTGCATTGACTGCGACCGGCAACCGCCTCCCCCTTGACGAGCTGTGCATCGACACGATCCGCACACTCTCCATGGATGCCGTGCAGCGGGCCAACTCCGGTCATCCGGGTACCCCGATGGCGCTCGCGCCGCTTGCCTACGCATTGTTCACGCGCACGATGCGCCACAACCCGCAGGATCCGCACTGGCCGGACCGCGATCGCTTTGTGCTCTCCGCGGGCCATGCGTCGATGTTGCTGTACGCGACCCTCTACCTCAGCGGTTATGACCTGGCGCTGGAGGACCTTGAGAACTTCCGCCAGCTCGGCTCCAAGACGCCAGGACATCCGGAATACCACGACGTTCCAGGGGTTGAGGTCACGACCGGGCCCCTGGGTCAGGGGATCTCGCACGCCGTGGGCTTTGCCCTGGCCGAGCGGATCCTCGCTGAGAGGTTCAACCGGGATGGCCATGAGGTCGTCAACCACTTCACCTACGTGATCGCCTCCGACGGTGACATTGAGGAGGGCATCAGCAGTGAGGCCAGCTCGCTCGCCGGCCACCTCGGGCTTGGCAAGTTGATCGCCTTCTACGACCGCAACCACATCTCGATTGAGGGCGACACCGGCATCGCGCTGACCGAGGACACGGACATGCGCTACACGTCCTACGGTTGGCACGTCCAGGATCTCGGTGAGGACATCTCACTTGAACGGCTTGAGCTGGCGCTCGCGGAGGCCCAGGGCATCAGCGACAGGCCGAGTCTGATCATCGTGCGGACGCACATAGCGTTTGGCGCTCCGACCAAGCAGGACACCGCCGGCGCGCACGGCAGTCCACTGGGGGAGGAGGAGATACTCGCGACCAAGCGCTTCTACAACTGGCCCAGCACGGAGCCCTTCTTCGTTCCGGAGGAGGCACTCAACCACTTCCGTCAAACGGTCGAGCGTGGTGCGGCTCAGCAGCGGGAGTGGTCTGAACGTTTCGCCGCCTACCGGGCGGATTTTCCCGAGCTGGCGGTTGAGTTCGAGCGCATCTCCCAAGGGAGGCTTCCGGAGGGCTGGGATGAAGAGGTCCCGAGCTACCCAGCTGATCCCAAGGGCGTTGCCACCCGTAAGGCCAGCCAGAACGTGCTCCAGTGGGCCGCCGCTCAGGTGCCCGAGCTAGTCGGCGGCTCGGCGGATTTGGCCCCCAGCACGCTGACGCTGATCGAGGGCGCCGACAGCATCGACACCCAACGCTTCGCTGGGCGGAATCTGCACTTTGGCATCCGCGAGCACGCGATGGGGGCGATCGTCAACGGCCTCACGCTCCACAACCTGCGCGCCTACGGTGCCACCTTCCTGACCTTCAGCGACTACATGAAGGGCTCGATCAGGCTTGCGGCGCTGATGCGGATCCCGTCGATCTTCGTCTTCACTCACGACTCGATCGGGCTCGGGGAGGACGGTCCTACCCATCAGCCGATTGAGCACCTGGCCCACCTGCGCGCCACCCCGAACCTGTCGGTGATCCGCCCCGCCGATGCAAACGAGACCGCGCTGGCGTGGCGGCACGCAATTGCCGCCGAGGATCACCCGTCAGCGCTTGTCCTCTCGCGCCAGAACCTGCCGACGCTCGATCCCGCGGTCGTGCCGGCGGACGCAATCGAGCGCGGCGCCTACGTGCTCAGGGACACAGACGCCACCGCGAGTGAAGGGGCGCCCGTGATTCTGATCGCCACGGGCAGTGAGGTGCAGATTGCCCTACGAGCGGCCGAGCTGCTTAGCGACGAAGGCATTGCAGCACGCGTGGTGAGCATGCCCTGCGAAGATCACTTTGCAGAGCAGCCCTCCGAGTACCGCGACCGGGTGCTCCCCCCGAGCGTACGGGCACGGGTCTCGATCGAGGCGGCTTCCACCTTCGGCTGGCACCGCTGGGTGGGGGACCTGGGCGAGACGGTCGGGATGACCGGCTTTGGGGCGTCCGGTAAGGCTGAGCAGCTCTACGAGCACTTTGGTCTGACGCCTGAGAACGTGGCCGACGCCGCGCGGAAGTCCCTGGCCCGCGCGCAGTCAATCTGAAAGGAACAACGCGGAGAGATGAGCACAGTGGCCGATGTGAACCCGAACCTGAAAGCACTCACCGAGGCGGGGGTGAGCGTCTGGCTGGACCAGCTCGGTCGCTCCCTCGTTGAGAGCGGAGAGCTTGAAATCATGGTCGCGCAGGAGAGCCTGCGTGGAGTCACATCGAACCCGGCGATCTTCCAGAAGTCGATCCTGGGGAGCTCGGACTACGACGAGGCCATTGCGCAGCTGGCGCTCGCCGGCAGCACCGCGCAGGAGATCTACGACGCACTGGCGATCTCGGATGTCCAGGCCGCCTGTGACGTGCTCGCGCCGGTGCACAAGCAGAGCGGAGGTCGCGACGGGTTCGTCTCGCTCGAGGTCGCGCCCGACCTTGCCCACGACCCCGAGCGTACGCTCGCGTCCGCCCGCGCGTACTGGAAGGCTGTGAACCGCCCGAACGTGATGATCAAGATCCCGGGCACGGCTGAGGGTGTCGAGGCGATCGAGCAGGCGATCTTTGAGGGCATCAACGTGAACGTGACGCTGCTGTTCGCGGTGGAGGCCTACGAGGCGGTGGCGCAGGCCTACATTCGCGGGTTGGAGCGCCGTCATGCCGAGGGACTTGCGCTGGAGGTCAATTCTGTGGCTTCCTTCTTCGTCTCGCGGGTCGACACGCTTGTTGATAAACAGCTCGAGGCGATCGGCGGCTCCGAGGCCGCCAAGCTCAAGGGAACGGCTGCGATCGCGAACGCCAGGGCTGCCTATCTGCGCTTCATGGAGATCTTCAACGGTGACCCCTGGGAGACCCTCGCGGCGGCGGGGGCATCGGTTCAGCGCCCACTCTGGGCTTCCACCGGCGTGAAGAACCCCGCCTACCCGGACACCCTCTACGTCGACCAACTCATTGCTCCATACACCGTCAACACGATGCCGCTGGCGACGCTCAACGCTGTGGCTGACCACGGCACGGTTCCCGGAGCAACGGCGCGCATCGATCCAACCGCCGAGCTCAACGCTCTGCAGGCCGTGGGCATCAACATGGAGCAGGTCACCGAGCAGCTGCTCGACGAGGGCATCAAGCTCTTCGAAGACGCGATGACATCGCTGCTGGAGGGCGTTGAAAGGGCCCGATCGGCGGCGGCCGCAAAGACGCCGACGATTGATGCCAGCCTGCCCGAGGACTTTGACGGCGCTGTCGCGGAGCGGCTGGAGCATGCCATCTCAGAGCGCGTTGCCGAGCGGCTCTGGGAACGCGATCCCTCGCTCTGGGGTGGCCCCGGAGTGCCGGAGATCGAGAACCGCCTTGGTTGGCTTGACGTGGCCGAGAAGCTGCGCCCGCATGTCAGCGAGCTGGTCACGCTGCGTGATGAACTGAAGGCCGAGGGCTACACGGATGCGGTACTGCTTGGCATGGGTGGATCCTCGCTCGGCCCTGAGGTGATCCGCCAGAGCTTCGGCGACCAGGCCGACGGCCTGCGCCTGCAGGTGCTCGACTCGACCCATCCGGACGCGATCAGCGCGGTGGAGCAGTCGGTAGACGTGGCCAAGACGGTCTTCATCGTCTCCTCCAAGTCCGGTGGCACGATCGAGACGCTCTCGCATTACGCCTACTTCAAGGCGAAGGCTCGGCCCGAGCAGTTCATCGTGGTCACCGACCCGGGCAGCCCGCTGGCTGCCCGGGCGGAAGCAGACGCTCTGCGCAGGACGTTTCTGAACCCGAGCGACATCGGTGGCCGCTACTCGGTGCTCTCGTACTTTGGCCTGGTGCCCGCTGCTCTGGCGGGTGTTCCGGTCGACGCGCTGATCGATTCTGCTCTGGGGGGCGCGCGGGCGTGCGCACCAGGAACCGAGCCAGATGACAACCCCGGCCTTTGGTACGGCGCCACGATCGGTGAGTTCGCGCTGCGCGGACGCGACAAGCTCACGTTCATCGTCTCTGAACCGATCGACAGCTTCGGCCTCTGGGTCGAGCAGTTGGTGGCGGAGTCAACCGGCAAGCAGGGCAAGGGGATCCTCCCGGTGGCCGATGAGCCGCTTGGCGAGCCCGACGCATACGGTGACGATCGTGTCTTCGTCTACCTGCGCAACGGCGAGCACCCGGACGAGCAACTCGATCGCTTCGTTGACGGGCTTACCGCTGCCGGACAGCCGACCCTCACCTTCACCTGCGGTGACGGCACCGACCTGGGTCGGCTCTTCTTCATCGCCGAGTTCGCCGTGGCGGTCGCTGGTTGGGCGCTCGCGATCAACCCGTTTGACCAGCCCAACGTCCAGGAGGCCAAGGACAACACCAACAAGGTGCTTGCCTCAGGCTCGCTGCCGGAGATCGGCCCAGCAGACGATGCCGCGCTCAGAGAGCTCCTGCACGTGGGCGCACCCCACTACGTGGCGATCCTCGGCTACCTGCCCACCGCAGGAACACGTAACGCTGGAATCGATGCTGCCATCGCGGAGCTGCGCTCGACCATCCGCGAGCTCACGGGCATGGCCACCACGTGGGGTTACGGACCGCGCTTCCAGCACTCGACCGGTCAGGAACACAGCGGCGGCGCGCCAAACGGTCGCTTCCTTCAGTTGGTGGACAGGCCAGTCGCCGAGCTGCCGATTCCCGGCGAGAGCTATGACTTCACGACCCTCATCGATGCCGCCTCCGCCGGCAACCTGCAGACGCTGCGCGCACACGGGCTCGCGGCGGAGCGGGTCGTTCTTGAGGGCGAGCCTTCACAGGCGATCCGTGATCTGACGGCCCGGATCCGGAACGTCCTCGGGAACGCGTCGTGACCGCATTGGATCTGAATCCAGAGGTGGTGGTCAACCCACTGGTCACCGGCCTCGAGCGGCTTCCACTGCGGTCAACGGCCGTGGTGATCTTTGGTGCCATGGGGGATCTCGCCAGCCGCAAGCTCTTGCCGGCGATCTACAACCTCGCTCATGAGGGCGGGCTGCCAGAGCGGATCGAGCTGATCGGCGTGTCGCGCGGCAAGTTGAGCAATGAGGACTTCCGCGAGCATGCTCGTGAATCGATCGGCCGCTTCTCGCGCAGGCACCCTGATCAGGATGTCCTTGACGGACTGCTCGCGAATCTCCAGTACGTCTCAGGGTCCTTTGACGACGACCAGCTCTACGCCCGTCTCGGAGAGGCGCTTGGCGAACTCGACCGGAGCATCGGCACGCCGTTGAACAGGATTTTCTATCTGTCCACGGCGCCTGAGTTCTTCCCGGTGATCACGGGACGGCTCGGTGCGTCCGGGTTGAACAGCTCTGACGACGCGGAGGTCCGCGTGGTCATAGAGAAGCCAATCGGGTACGACCTCGCCTCCGCAAGGGTTCAGAACGAGGCTGTGCTTGCGTATTTCGATGAGGCTCAGGTCTTCCGGATCGATCACTACCTGGGTAAGGAGACTGTCCAGAACCTGATGGCGCTGCGGTTCGCCAACGCGCTATTTGAGCCGGTCTGGAACCGCAACTTCATTGACAACGTGCAGATCACCGCGGCTGAGGACATCGGGATCGGCACGCGCGCCGGTTACTACGAGGGCGCCGGGGCGCTGCGGGACCTCGTGCAGAACCACATGCTCCAGCTGCTGGCGCTGCTGACGATGGAGCCGCCAACCGCCTTTGAGGCCAACCGCCTGCGTGACGAGAAGGTCAAGGTTCTGGAGGCGATAGCACCACCGACACTGGAGCAGGTGGAGGAGATGGCGGTTCGCGCCCAGTACGGGCCGGGTGTCGTATCCGGTGCTGAATCCGTCAGCTACCGCGAGGAACCCGGTGTGGCGCCCGATTCGCGCACCGAAACGTATGTCGCGCTGCGCCTCTTCATCAACAACTGGCGTTGGGCCGGAGTGCCGTTCTACCTCCGGACCGGAAAGCGGATGGCACGCAAGCTCACGGAGATAGCGGTGACACTGCGGCCTGTGCCTCACATAGCCTTTCAGGGGCCAGATTCCGCTGGCGTGCAGCCCAACCAGATCATCCTCACGCTCCAGCCGGATGAGGCGGTCTCCGTGTCGCTCGGCGCGAAGGTGCCGGGCACCAAGATGCGCATCCGCCCCGTCAACATGGAGTACCACTACGGCACCTCCTTCCTCTCGGAGTCGCCGGAGGCCTACGAGCGGTTGATCCTCGATGTGATGCGTGGTGACGCGACGCTGTTCACGCGCAATGACGAGGTTGAGGCGCTCTGGCGGATCATCGATCCGATTCTGGCCGCCTGGGCTCAGGACAGAGAGTCCTCGATCCCGCAGTACCCGGCGGGGTCGGCGGGGCCGCAGGAGGCTGAGATGCTGCTTGACGGACGTTCCTGGCGCCGGTTGTGATGCAGGCGACAGCAGCGGGGTGGAGGGCGGCCGAAGCTGCGGCGAGGCCGCCCTGGAGCAGATCATGAGCGAGGCCCGTTGGTCTGAGCACGACACAACCCCTGAGCGGATCGACGCGGCACTGCGCGAACTGCTCCGTGAGCGCCATGCTGAGAACAACACACTGGTTCCGGCACGAGCTCTGAATCTTGTGGTGGTGGCGGATCGTGAGTGGCGTGGGGAGGTTGTGAACCGGCTCGAGCGAGTTGGTCGCTACCACCCGTCGCGTACGATCCTGTGCACCGTCGAGCAGGACCGCAGAACAGTCGACGGGTACGCCACCGTCAGTGGAGATGCCGCGGACGGCGGCGGCGTTGGCGTGCTGAGGGAATCCGTGGAGATCGCGCTTGGAGCCCAGCACCTGAGCCGACTCGACACGATCATCGATCCGATCATCATCACCGAGCTGCCAACGGTCGTCTG
>JAKAED010000086.1 GCA_021820105.1 Actinomycetes bacterium
GCATAGCCTCGATGAGGCGGTTGAGGCGCTGCTGCCGATCGTCGACGTGATCCTGATCGACACTGATGATCCCGTCTATTTCGACGGGCCCGGCGCGGCGTTGGCTCGAGCCGCCGATCTGCTCGATTCCAACCTGGATGTCGTGGACCTCGCCTGGTTGCGGACAATCGCCTGGCGTGAGCGGCTGGCGGGCAGCTTCTCAGACCCCGCCAGAAGCGGTCTGCTCGACGGGCTGAGGCGCATCTATGTGCGCCACCATCCGGGCTCGATCGTCTCCTCGCTGCTGCTCATGGGCTGGCTGTCATCGCGCCTTGGCTGGATCCCCAGCGCCCTTGAGCCGGCTGCGGGCGGAGTTCGTCGTGCCGCCGCCGTGCGCGCGGAGGGCGGCCCCTCCATCGGCATCGAGTTCAACCCGGTCGAGCAGTCGATCCGGGGTTTGGCCGGGGTTACTGTCACTGGCGGGTCTGGCTTCTCGCTCTCACTGGAGCGTGCGCCCGGGGGGCTGGTCGCGCGCGAGCAGCGGGCGGGGGTCACGCCGCGGCAGTGGCAGCTGTTCGGTGCCTCGCGCGGAGAGGCCGGAATACTCGGTGAAGGCGTCAGACAGGCATTGATCAGGGACCAGGTCTATGGGCCTGCCCTCCAAGCGGCAAGGAGCTTCAGCCCATGAGCATTGAGATCCAGGTGTCAGACAATCCAGCGCAGGTGTGCGCTGAGGCCCTCAGTGACGCTGTCTCCAGCGGCGGCCACGTGGTCCTCACCGGCGGCTCATCGCCCAGGTCCGCCTACGAGTTGGCGGCGGCGCAGCATGCCGACCGCTGGCGAGGCGCAAAGCTGTGGTTCAGCGACGATCGGTGTGTGCCGCCCGACCATGAGCTCTCCAACTTCAGGATGGTCAACGAGTCTCTGCTCGAGCCACTCGAGCGCGCCGGCGTCGAGGTTGACTTCTGCCGCCGCATCCTCGGGGAGCGCGGGCATGAGCAGGGGTCCATTGAATACGAGCGTGAGCTTGAGCACGTGGGTGGCGGCCCCGGCGCGATCCGCTTCGAGCTGGCACTGTTGGGCATTGGCTCTGACGGCCACATCTGCTCGATGTTTCCCGGACAGGAGTCTCTTGACGAACGCGCTCGCATGGTCGTTGGGGTGCCCGTGGCAGGCCTCGAACCCTTTGTGCCACGGGTGACGCTCACGTTCACCGCGCTCAGTCATGCCAAGCGCGTGCTCGTGCTCGCGACGGGGGAGAGCAAGGCCGATCCGATCGCCGCCGCCTTTGCCGACGACGCGCCACGCACGCGTGATGTGCCGGCGTCGCTGCTGGTTGAGCATGTGGAGGAGATCATCGTTCTGCTCGACGAGGACGCCGCATCGCGCCTATGAGCACCGTCATTGGGATCGACGTGGGCGGCACGAAGGTCGCGGCCACGCTGCTGGGCCCGGGCGGGATGGGACAGCACAAACAGCAGCCAACGGCCCTGCACAGTGGCGAGGCGCTGATTGACCAGTTGGTGGAGATCGTCGGTGAGGCGGCGGGCGGTACCTCCTACGACGCTGTTGGTATCGGTGTGCCCTCGATCGTGCGCTTCGCCACGGGCGAGATCGCGGCCTCCACGAACATCCCGCTGAAAGGGGTGCCGCTGCGAGCGGTGCTCGGACAACGGCTCGGCGTGCCGGTCTTTGTCGATAACGATGCGACCGTCGCCGCGCTCGCCGAAGCCCATGATGAGCAGCTTCAGCCAGCCGCGCGGAATCTCGTGATGATCACCGTAGGCACCGGAATCGGTGGCGGCATCGTCATCGACGGAAGGATCTTCCGGGGCGGCAGCGGCGGTGCCGGGGAGCTCGGGATGACGCTTATCGGCCTCGCCTGCGAGCCGGACGTGCAGGCTCCTGGAGAGCACTTTCCACAGCCGGGATCGGTGGAGGCACTGGCCTCCGGGACGGCGCTTGACCGGCTCACGCGAGCCGCTGCGGTGGAGTGGCCCGACTCAGCGCTCGGCAGGTTGGCGGCCACGGGTCGTCCGGTGCTCGGTGCGGACGCCGTTGCCGCCGCCCGCGACGGCGATGAGTACGCCGCTGCCGCCGTCAGGCGCTGGGCGCACGCACTTGGTGTCGGGATCGCCAATGCGATCAACACCTTTGATCCTGACGAGGTTGTCATTGGCGGCGGGGGCGCCGCGGCAGGAGAGTTGCTGCTCGAACCGGCGGCTGCATTTGCGGCCGGTTACGTACATCCAGGGCTGCAGGGCAGGGCGCGGGTCCGCCTGGCACGCTGGGGGGCTACGGCGGGAGTGCTGGGGGCGGCGCTGCTGGCGGTGCATGAGCTGCAGTTGGTGAACCATTGAGCAGCTTCGCTCCCGGGGACGTGAGTGCGCGAGATCCCGCCTCGCGTGAACCGACGCTCGTGCTGGTCCGTCATGGTGCGACCGAGTGGAGCGAGAACGGGCGGCACACCAGCCGCACCGACCTTCCGCTGCTGCCTTCGGGCGTAGAGCGCGCCAGAGCGCTGGCCCCGGTGCTGAGCCAGTTCCATTTCGCACGCGTCTTGACGAGCCCGCTCCAGCGAGCCAGGCAGACGGCTGAGTGCGCCGGTCTGGCTCAGCAGGCTGAGCTCGTGGACGACCTCAGGGAATGGGACTACGGTGATTACGAGGGGTTGACCAGCCCGGAAATCTGGGCGCAGCGACCTGACTGGAAGCTTTGGGCGGACGGTGCGCCCGGAGGGGAGACGCCAGAGCAGGTGGCGGTTCGTGCTGATCGGGTGATTGCTGACGCGGTCAGCGGTGACGGACCGGTCGCGATCTTCGCGCACGGGCATATCCTGAGGGTCCTTGTGGCGCGCTGGATCTTTGAGCGGCCCTTTGTCGGCGCTGCGTTCAAGCTCAGCCCAGCGACGCTCTCAATCCTCAGCCATGAGCACGGCTATCGCGTGATCGAGCGCTGGAACATGCCATTGTCCGAATAGGGGCTCGCGTGGAGCGGACCCCGGTGCAGCGGCAGCGCGGGTTTCCGCCTCGGCCGGTCCGTGCTCTTCCCTGATGCCGAGTGGCCTGGAAGCTCCGATGCTTTGACGACTACGGTCGAACGGGGTGGGCAATGAGCGCGCTGGTTGTATATGAGTCGGTCTATGGGAACACCCACAAGGTTGCGGAGGCGATCGCTGAGGGCTTGGCCGCCGGTGCCTTTGCTGTCAGCCAGATTGGTCCTGAGGACGTCTCAGGACTGGATCTGCTGGTCGTTGGAGGCCCGACCCACATGCACGGCATGACGACCAAGCGCAGCCGAGAACTGGCTGCGGAGGTGGCCCGGCAGGACGGTGAGGTCGATGTGGATGAACACGCGGATTCTGAGCCCGGGCTCCGGACCTGGCTGCGCACGCTGCCTGATGGGAACGGCAGGCCGGCAGCTGCCTTTGACACGAGGCTTGACAGCTCACCGTTTCTCACCGGCCGTGCTTCACACGGGATCTCCAGTCGCCTACGACGCCGAGGCTATGACGTGCTGGCTTTTCAGAGCTTCCTGGTGTCGCAGTCAGAGGGTCCGCTCGCACCCGGTGAGCTGGAGCGTGCGCGACGCTGGGGCGCCGAACTTGCGGCGCTGGCCGCGTCGGCTCAGCCGAGGCTGCTCGGCGTCAGTTGAGCCAGCCCCGAGCCTCAGTTGGCGGACAGGGGTGTTCTTAGCGCTCGCGGCATGATCAGGTCGTTGCGCAGCGGTGAGGCGGCGGGTGGCAGCCTGCCGCCGGCGGCTCTGGGACTTCTGCGGTCGTTGATGATCGCCCAGCTGAGCGATGACACGACCGCGATGATTGCTGTGATCATGAGGACGAGGTTGATTGCGATCATGGAAGCGGTCTCCCCGGCAGAGTGGAATTGGGGTTTAGGACGAGCTGTGCCCGTACCCCCAACGCTTCCCGGATGGCGTTAGAACGGCCTATGTTTGCTGTCCGTGGTCCCTAATGCTTGACCTGGACCACGTCGAGCTGTCTGTGCTCAAACCGCGTCGAGTGAAGGGTTGAGACCGGATCAGGGGCCGGTATCGCAGGGAGATGGAGCGAGAACGTGGAACCCGCAGCGTCGCTGCTCACCGTGCAGCGGCCGCCGTGGGTCTCAGCGATCGCCTCGACGATTGCGAGTCCCAGGCCGACGCCGCCGACTGTTCGGGTGCGTGCCGTGTCGGCTCGACCGAAGCGCGCAAAGATGCGCGTCATCGCCTCACGCGGTACGCCGACACCCTCATCGCGCACCTCGATCACGACCTCATCGCGTCCTTCCCAGTGGGTGCGCAGCTCGATTTCTGAGTGCTCGTCGGAGTACTTCACGGCGTTATCCAGCAGGGCGTCCAGGGCGGTTCGCAGGCGGTCGGGGTCGGCGCGCAACGTGCCGCTGACTAGCTCCCCGAGCTGCCAGACGCGTGGAGCCACCTCCGACCATCGCATAAAGACATCCTCCAGGAAGGACTCGATGTCAATCCGCTCGAGCCTGAGAAAGTCCGGCTGTCCGGCGGTGGCCAGAAGCAACAGCTGGCCCAAGATAGTGTCGATCCTGCGGAGCTCATCCAGCGCCACCTCAACGTCGTGGCGCCCCTCCTTGCGGAGCAGCTCCAGGTGCCCTCGCGCGATCGTCACAGGCGTCTTGAGCTCATGCGAGGCATCGTGGATGAAGCGCTCCTGGCGCTCCAGGATCGCGTGCAGCTCGGCAGCTTGGCGCTCAGATTCGCGCAGCGCGTCGACCCGGCCGCGGGCGTACCAGATCATCACCATGAACAGGATCGCCATCAGCGGCCCCTTGAGCAGCAGTGTCCAATCCCCGTGGCTGGTGATCACATCCAAGGTGACCGTCCCGCCGCTGATCACGCCCACTCCGAGCAGCACCATCACCGTCGTTCGGAGCTCCCAGACGCTCAGGCTGTAGAGCAGTGCGAGTGAGATCCAGATCACATAGAACGGGAGCGTCTGCCATCCGGGCCAGACCACCATCGCGACGTCGCTGGTCAGTGAGACCATCAACCAGGCGAGTTCGGGTCCGTGGAGCCGCGGGATCCGGGCTCCATCGCGATCACTGAGTGCTCCTGACCTATGCCGCGACCCGATAGCCAACATTTCTGACAGTTTCTATCGGAACCTCTGAACCGAGTCGGCGCCTGATCCTGCGAACGCAGACATCCACCACATTGGAACGAGGATCAAAGTCGTATCCCCACACCTCCGAGAGCAGGCGTTCCCGGCTGATCACCTCGCCGACATGGGTGAGCAGGTAGCGCAGCAGCTGGAACTCCCGCTCAGACAGGTCGGCCACGCGGTCTCCCATCCTCGCCTGGCGCGAAGCCTGGTCCAGCGTCAGTCCGCCAACGGCGATCACAAGTGGTCCGTTCAGACCTCCGGCTCGCCGGAGGTGCACGCGCGTGCGCGCCAGCAGTTCGTCGAGCGAGAACGGCTTGGCGATGTAGTCCACGGCGCCCAACTCGAAGCCGCGCAACCGGGTCGCCAGGTCGGCTCGCGCCGACAGGATCATCACCGGCAGTTGCGGCTGGTGCATCCGTATCTCGGTCAGAACCTCCAGCCCGTTGAGCCCGGGCAGCAGCAGGTCCAAGATGACCAGATCGTGCTCTCCGCTCACCGCGTAGCGCAGGCCTGTGTGACCGTCCAGCGCTGGCGTGGGGGTGAAGCCCTCAGCCTTGAAGGCCCGCGTCAGAAAGTCCCGGATACGCGGCTCGTCTTCGATTATCAGGATCCTCATGACGGCAATGCCGGTCGCTCAGGGCCGGCGCAAGCAGTTTGTAGCAGCGACGCAGGTCGACGCGCCGCCGAGCGAAGGTCCTCTCCAGGCGCTCGGTCTCAGGGCCCGGATGATGACACATGGATGACAGCTTTGTCATTAGGCCTCGCTCTTGCGGGTGTGAACCAGATATAAATTCCGGCCAACGATGGCCAAAAGATCCCTTCTAGTTCTATCTGTAGCGCTGGCCACGCTCGTGGGAATAGCGGCGTACCTATTCCTATACCTGGCCAACGTACCCGGCTCCGCGAGAGCCGCCCAGACCTCCTCGGGGGTCAACCTATATCTGGCGACGGTTCCGGCCGCAGCCGCCAACGATCCACATCCAACGTGGGTCTCGTATTACGTCACCAACAAGCAGGACACCAACTGGCAGCACAAGACCACGTTCGTGGTTCCCGCGAACAGCCTGGTGCATGTCACCGTCTATCAATACGACGGTGCCTCAGGCCTGCGTAACCCGTTCATCTCGCAGGCGTCGGGCACAGTCGGGGGCACTTTCACGCTCAACGGCAAGACGATGAACGCGATCGACCCTGCCAATGCGTCGCACGTGTTCGCGCTGCCGCAACTGGGCATCTCCGTGCCACTCGCTGGTGTCGCGAGCAACGCCAAGGACCAGTGTCCGAACGCTCCGTGCACGCTCAGCCAGGCACACATGACGATCACGTTCACGATCAAGACGGGGGCCGCCGGTCTCTACCGATGGCAGTGCTTCGTGCCCTGCGCAGCGGGCTACATCGACGGCTTCGGCGGACCGATGCAGTCGATCGGCTACATGGACGGCTACCTGAAGGTTGTCTGAGATGCGTTCTGAACCAAATCACATGCGGCGGTTCGTGGCCCTTTGGCTGCTTGCAAACGCCATCATGCTGCCGATCGTCATCTTTGTGCTGGCGCCCGGCATGCCGCCCGGCAACGGCACGGAGCAGGCTGCCGGCCAGGTCGTCGACAACACCGTTCTGCTCGCGCTCTCGACGCCCGTAGCACTCGGGGTGCTCCTGTTCCTCGGCTACACGATCTGGGCTTTCCGCGAGCGCAATCTCGACGGACCTGTCCTTGACGGACCGGCAGTAACGGGCAACTCGAGCGTCCAGATGTGGTGGCTAATCACCACAACCGCACTCGTCCTCTTCCTTGCCGGCTTCGGCTCAGTCCGGCTCCTGGAGGATGGATCAGGCGGAGGCCAGGGGCCGTCGCCGCTGGTCGTGCCTTCCGGCAAGGCGCTTCAGGTGCAGGTGATCGGCCAGCAGTGGCAGTTCACCTATCGCTACCCGGCATACGGGCTTGAGACAAACAGCCTGGTGCTGCCGCCGGATACGCTGGTGGAGTTCCACGTGACCTCGCTCGACGTCATCCACTCGTTCTGGGCGTACCAGCTCGGGGTGAAGGCCGACGCGAACCCGGGGGTCGACAACATCGCTTACGTGGAGACCAGGGGACCCCTCAGCTTTGAGGTCCGCTGTGCCGAGCTCTGCGGTGTCTGGCACGGCTATATGTATAACCCGGGGAAGGTGGCGAGTTCCAAGGCTGCCTTTGCCAGCTGGATCCAGAGCCAGCAACAGAAGTACAGCGCGGCCAGCAAGGTGCTGCCGCCGTACTCGCATACGTACTTCCCAGGTCCAAACGGGAGAAGTGGATGACCGCTACGGCGAACAGGGTGCCGGCACAGTCGCCGGCGCGGCAGCGTGGGCTGCTGGGCTTCAACATGCTCACCGGGATCATCCTCGGTGTGGTCGGCTGGTGGGTCTTCTACCTGCTGGGCGGACTGATACAGGGCTACACGAATCACGGGTTCAGCCAGACCGGCCAGAACGACGTGCAGATCATGCTCGGCTACCTCGGGGGAGTCATCGGCTTCCTCGGTGGTCTGGGCTTCCTCAACTACCCGATCCAGCGGATGATGGGCTACCCGCCCAACATTCCTGACCACGAGGTGGAGGAGCCTGGCCTTGGCAAGTACTTCAGGCTGACGACGGACCACAAGGTCGTCTCGCAGCAGTACTTCGTTGGGATCGCCTTCTTCTTCTTTGTTGGCGGTCTGAACGCGATGCTGATCCGGACGGAACTGCTCTCGCCGACGACTCATGTCTTCGGTGCGCAGCAGTACCTGACCCTGGTCGGCGTGCACGGCTCGATGATGATGGGGATGATGACCTCCGGCGTGCTGGGTCCGTTTGCGAACTGGCTCGTGCCGCTGATGATCGGGTCCCGCCGCATGGCGTTCCCGCGCATGGAGTCCCTGACCTTCTGGCTGCTGATGGCAGCAGGCGTGGTCCTCATCACGACCGTGTTCTTCGGCGGATTCCAGACCGGCTGGACCGGTTATGAGCCGCTGGCAAACCAGGGCACGGCCGGCTACGACGCCTACCTTGGCTTCTTCGGGCTCGTTTCGATCTCAATGACACTGCTCGGCCTCAACCTGGCGGTGACGATTGCGACGATGCGGGCACCGGGTATGACCTGGTCGCGTCTGCCGATCTTCTGCTGGTCGGTGGTGGCTACCGCGGCCCTGATGGTCCTGGCCGCACCCATGCTCACCGCAACGCTGCTGATGGGGATCTCCGATCGCACGCTCTACACGGCGTTCTTCGATCCGGGCCTCGGCGGCAGCGCCTACCTCTGGCAGAACCTCTTCTGGGTCTTCGGACATCCAGAGGTGTATGTGCTTGCGATTCCGGGATTCGGGATCGTGCTGGAGATTCTGCCGGTGTTTGCTCGGAAGCCACTCTGGGGCTACAAGATCGCTGTGTCGGGCATGCTCGGCGTCGCGATCTTCAGCTTCTTCGTCTGGCAGCATCACCTGTTCGTCAGCGGCATGAACGCCGATCTGCGGCCGTTCTACATGCTGTCGACGGAGATCATCTCGCTGCCGACCGGGTTCACGTTCCTGGCCTTCATGGCCACGCTGTGGCGCGGCCGGATCCGCTTGACGGTGCCGATGCTCTTCTGCCTCGGCTGGGCGTTCAACTTCCTGTTCGGTGGAATCTCGGGAGTCTTCAACTCCGACACCCCGAGTGACGTGACCACGCACGGTTCGTTCTTCGTGATGGCCCACTTCCACTACACGATCATGGGCGGCCTGCTGTTCAGCGTGATGGCGGCGATGTACTACTGGGGTCCGAAGATGTTCGGCTACAAGCTGAATGAGCGCCTGGGCAAGATCCACTTTTGGGTTATGTTCCTCGCGTTCAACTCAACCTTCGGACCACTGTTCGCCGTCGGCTTCCTGGGGATGCCGCGCCGCGTCGTCACCTACGCGACCAACCTCACCGGTCTCAATGACTGGGTGAGCGTTTCCGCGTACGTGCTCGGGCTGTCGCTGCTCCTGTTCCTCTTCAACATGGTGTATTCGTGGATGTACAAGCGAATCCCGGCGGAGGACAACCCGTGGCACTCGAGGTCAATTGAGTTCCAGCTCCCGACTCCGGTGCCGGCTCAGGACTTCGACGAGATCCCCGTGTTCTCAGGAGACCCGTACCCCTACGGTGAGGCACTGGCTCCGGCCGGCGCCGAACCGGCGACCGCAGGAGCCTACTAGCGATGGATGCAGTTTCTTCCGGATACCAGCAGGAGCCACATCAGTGGCGGCTGCGGTCGCTGTCAGCCGGAGCAAAGATGTGGTGCGGGAGCACGTCTGGCTTCATGGGAGCCTTCCTGTTCGCGTACTTCTACCTGCTGGCGCTTGACCCGAACCACAGCTGGAAGATTGGTAAGAACGTCAACCCATCCGGCGGTCTCGGTGTCGCGATCATGGCGGTGTTCGTGCTCAGCGGATTGCTGCTGTGGCTCGGATCACGGCGTCCAGCGGACGAAATCACCACAGGTGTCGTCGCGATCGTCCTGGCGGTCGTCGGAATTGCTCTCCAGTTCGTCGACTATGGGGTGCTTGGCTTCGGTCCGTACCGAGGCGGGTACGCGAGCGTGTTCTACGGCTGGACGGCCGTATTCACGCTCGGGGCGCTCGGAGGCATCTACTGGATGGAGACCTCGGTTGCGGCGCTCTGGAGAGCTCGGAAGAACGGGTTCGCCGACACCGACGAGGAACTTCTCCGCGTGGGTCTTCAGAGTTGTGCTCTGTGGTGGTCGTACTACGTGGCGCTCGGCGTGCTGATGTACGTCGTGCTCTACCTGGTCTGACAGCTGATCGCGATGGGCTCGCTCACCGCCCACTGGTCGTGGGACCCCTCAATCATCTATGTGGTCCTGGCCGGCCTGATGTACCTGCTAGGCGGCATGCGTCGAGGAACCTCGCGCAGCCGCCACGGCAGGCGGGGCGGTGAGTGGCTCCGCGAGCTCTCATTCCTAGCTGGTCTGGCGTGCATCGTCATCGCGCTGTCTTCGCCAGTCGACTATTACAGCGAGCAGCTGTTCTGGGTCCACATGCTCCAGCACATCATCCTGCTGAGTGTTTCGGCGCCGCTGATTCTCTTTGGAAGGCCGTGGCCGCGGATGTGGCAGGCCCTTCCACTTGGGTGGCGGACTTCAGTGGGACGGACACTAGCCGGAGCCCGATGGACGGCGCCTGTCAGGCTGCTCGCGAGACCGGCCACAGCCTGGATTCTCTTCAACGCGGACCTGCTGTTGTGGCACCTGCCGGCAGCCTACAACCTCACCTTGCGCTACCAGTGGATCCACAACATTGAGCACGCTCTCTTCTTCTTCACCGGAGTGCTCTTCTGGGCTCACGTCGTCGATCCAGGGCCTCTGCGCAAGCGCCTCAGCTGGTACGTGCGTGCGGCCTACATCCTCGGCTCCATGGTGACGGGTTGGGCGCTGGCCATCACGCTGGTGCTTGCGAAGGTGCCGCTCTACTCGCACTATGCTCATCTGCTGCACCGGCCAGGTGGGATCTCTGCGCTCACCGATCAACAGCTGGCCGGGGGGATGATGTGGGTCCCCGGTTCGGTCGCCTACTCGATCGCGCTGCTTGTCATCTTCTCGCGTTGGGCAAGTGCCGATGCCCAGCGCCCCGCGCGGCGGGCTGCTCCCGCCACATGAAAATCGCTTCTGCCTGCAAGAGTCATATGACGGAGGAAAACTGATATGCCGTTGATCTTTGGAAGTGCCTACCTGTTCGGGTCGTTCCTCGGAACGTTCCTCCCGATTGGGCTCGCGATCATCCTCTGGGCGTACTTCCATAAGGAAGCGCGTGCGGACACAGCGAATGACCTGCCGGTCGAGTCAAAGCCGGCAACCACGGATGCAGGCTCCGACGCGCAGTCCGCCCAAACGGGGCAGATCACAGGCTGAGGACATGGCGGTTGGACCAGAGATCGCCACGGCCGGGTCACCCGCCGGGCTGAGTCGCCGCGTGGTTCTGGGCGCTACGGTGCTCGCCGTGACACTCGGGGTCGGCGCGGCCGCGCTGGTGCACGGGCTTACAGGGCGCTCCGCGGCGTCGCTCAGCTCGTCAGCCGTGTTCATGCGACACGGCCTGTACGGAGCTGCCACCTGGGGCCCGACTGCAGTCAGGGCACCGCAGATCTCAACCCTGCCCGACCAGACCGGTGCCCACTTTGAGCTCAGCTCACTTCGCGGCCGGACGGTCGCGCTGGTCTTCTTCGATTCACACTGCCATCAGGAGTGCCCGCTTGAGGGACGACAGCTGGCCGCTGCGGAGCGGACTTTGCCGCGTGCGCAACGCCCGACACTGGTGGTCGTGAGCGTGAACCCGAAGGACACGTACGCGAGTGTCAGACACGCCGTGAACGCCTGGGGGTTGTCCGCGATCGCTCCGTGGCACTGGTTGATGGGTACGCATCGCCAGCTATCCGCCGTCTGGGCCAAGTACCACATTCAGGTGTCGCCGCCGGTCAATGGCGACATCAACCACACAGAGGCTCTATATCTGATCAACCGCAGCGGCTTTGAGCGTGCGGCCTTCCTATGGCCGTTCGAGTCTAAGTTCGCAAGCTATGACATGCGCGTGCTGGCTACCAGGAGGGGTGCGTGATGACGGCACTGAATGAATACGCGTTGCCATCTGCACCGGCACAATCGTGGAGCTGGCGGGACTACATAACGCTGACAAAGCCACGAATCATGTCGCTGCTGGTGCTGACAGCGGCGTGCGCAATGATCGCCGGTGCGGGCGGTAATCCCGACCTTCTGCGGCTGCTGGCAGTGGTGATCGGAGGGGGTCTGGCGTGTGGTAGCGCGAGCGCGCTGAACCACGTGCTCGATCGCGACATAGACCGAGTAATGGGGGAGCGGACGGCCTCACGCCCGGTAGCGGCTGGGAGAGTCTCGCCGGCGGCGGCGGTGTCGTTCGCGGCGGTGCTCGCGGTGCTCTCATTCCTGATCATGGCGTCAGTGGACAACCTGCTGGCTGCGCTGCTCGCGATGTCCGGCGGCATCTTCTACGTGGTCGTCTACACGCTTGGCCTGAAGCGACGGACCTCTGAGAACATCGTGATCGGAGGCGCCGCCGGTGCAATCCCCGTTCTGTCAGGTTGGGCTGCTGCGAGCGGTCACCTTGGGCTGGGGGCTTGGTACCTGTTCGCGATCGTGCTGGTCTGGACACCGCCGCACTTCTGGTCGCTGGCGGTCCTGCTGGAGGATCACTACCGGGCCGCCAACGTCCCGATGCTTCCGGTTGTGAAGGGGACCGCCGCCACCGCGCGCCGGGTGCTGCTGTACACGCTGCTGACGGTGGCGGTGACGCTCGTCCCTGGACTCACCGGCACCTTCGGACCCGTGTACCTGGTCTCCGCAGCGCTGCTTGGCGCCGGTTTCCTGGCGCTCGCCTGGCGCCTGTGGCGCTCCCCAGTGCGGGACCGTGCCGCTGTGACCTTCCACTTCTCGTTGCTCTATCTGGCACTGCTGTTTGTGGCGGCGGCGGTCAGCGCGGCCGTCTGAGCGCGTTGCTGAGGGCGCCGGCGAGGAGGCTCGCCGGCGCCCTCAGAAGTCCGACCCGTGAAGCGCTGGACGCGTCGATGGAGGCGGCGCGGAGATTGAGCCGGGCATGCACGGATACCGCGTGCGACTCGACTCCGACTACGGTGTGGCCCGCGTGGCGGCGTGCACCATGGGCGGTTCGGCGGCCTGGGTGCGCGCTCGGGGAGACGCCCCCTGTGACTTCGGCGCCGATTCAGCCATTCCAGCGCCGGCGCGGTCAGTGGAGCGCCCCGGCGCGGCCGGGCCAGCCCCCAGCTCAGCCGCCCAGCGCGTAGGTTCTGATGTCGGCGTCGAACGTGCCCTGGGACTCGTACTGACCTGTGTGCACGTAGGCGATCTTGCCCGCGCGGTTGAAGAAGATCGTTGTCGGGGTCGCGATCAGCCCCTGCGGGAGGACGGCGTTCATCTGATCGATCGTCAGTGGGTAGCTGGGGTAGCTGACTCCGTGGCGTGCGAGGAACGCGCGGGCGTCGCCTGAGTTGTCGTTCACGTCGGCCCCAAGAAACGCGACCTTCTGACCGAAACGCGCGGAGGCGGAGGCCAGCAGTCCGAACTCCGCGCGGCACGGCGCGCACCACGATGCCCAGACGTTCAGCACCAGTGGGTATCCGCGCAGCGAGTGAATCCTCGCAATCAGAGCGTGCTGGTTACCCAGCAGCTGATCTGCCTGACGGTGAAGCTTCGCAAGCGTGGGTGGCGAACCTGCCAGGGCCCGCTTGACGCTGGCCGAGCTCAGTGGCTTCGACGATCCCTGCAGCGCCGCGTGGATCTGTTTCGCCAACGAGGCAGGCGTCGGCCAGCCGCCGGTGGAGACGTCGTGGTACCAGAGCTGTTGTCCGGACTTTGACACCAGCACGAGCCAGGGCTCGTCCTGAACTCCGTACCCGTCGGCCACCTGACCGGTGCGGTCGATCGCCACCGGATAACGGAGCGGCGTCCTCAGGCGCGCAAGCAGGTGCGGCAGGTCGCTGGCGTTGGGCTCGACGCTGGCCTCGTCCACTGCCACCAAGGCCGGCAGCTTGCCGGCCTTGGCCCGCTGCGCATAGCCGTTCAGGAGCTGCAGTTGCCGTGGCAGGTCAGTCACCTCCACATCCCAGCTTGCGAAGAACAGCAGCAGGCGAGCGCTTCCCGGTCCGAGCTGGACCTGGCCTCGCCCTACCAGGGGGAGCTGTGCGGTCTGGGTGGGGGCGATCGTCTTGGCGGCCGCATAGGAGAGCTTGGAGGACACCGGAGGGTGATTGGGCAGCAGGCGCGACACCTCTCTGGCCACGATCTGTGCCTGCTGAACGATGCTGGCGTAAGACATCTGCGTCAGATACAGGCGCTCGAGCCGGCCGGCAGGACTGATGACGAACAGCGCCGGAGTATGGTCGATCTGGCCCCGCTGGATTTCTGAGGCGATGTGGTACGACTGCCACACGCGCTTGAGTTCCGGTAGCGGGCCGGTGGTGAAGTGCCAAAGGTGCGTCATTCCGTGGAGTTCGGAGTAGGCGCGCACGTTCTTCAGCGCGGTCGCGGTGGGATTCGCGTTGACCCCCAACAGCGCCACGTCCGTACCGGCTTTACCGAGCATGCGCTTCGCATCCACCATCGCCGTGGTGGTCAGCGGGCAGATGGTGGTGCATTCGGAATCGTTGAAGGCCAGCAGCACCACCTTCCCGCGGAAGGAGTGCAGGGAGACTCGCTTGTCGAACTGGTCGGTGAGCGTGAAGTCGGGTGCGAAACCATGCAGCGGTGTGCCGGGGTCGAGCGTCGATGACAGCGCCACGCCGTTGGGCACCGGTGGTTTTACAGACCCTGAGCCGGAGCTTCTGAGGCTCGACACAACGGCTAGCGCCACCAGCCCTCCAAGGACGGCCAGCACCGAGATCATGGTCGTCTTGCTTATGCGGACGGGCGTCTTCACGGCTGAACCGAGGTTAGTCCGCGCGACTGCGTGTCGCGCAGACGGGTCTGCTCGTGATCGAGCCCCACCTTGAGCGGGGCCCGATCACTGAGTGCGGCTGGAGGGACTCGAACCCCCATGCCCGTAAGAGCACAGCGACCTGAACGCTGCGTGTCTACCAATTTCACCACAGCCGCGGTGAGCACGTGAGCTTAGCAATTGCGCCGATTCAGGTGACGCTCGGGCAGCCCTGCAGCCGCGATTGTGGGCGGTTCGCTACCCTAGTCCACTCCATCCTCGCCGCTATCGTCTAGGGGACTAGGACGCCGCCCTCTCACGGCGGTAACCCGGGTTCGAATCCCGGTAGCGGTACTGCCAAAACCCCCGGCCTCTACGGGGGTTTTGGTGTTTAGGGGATCTCGGGTCAAGCTCTGGGTCAAGGTCCTGCAGAGCTGGGAACGGGTTTTGAGCGGGCGAGGCCGGTTTTCGGACGCCTCGCATGGCGCTGCTGGAACGGCTCACGGTCGCGGAAACACCAGGAAGCTCGCAGCCGAATTCTTCGACGGCCTCCCACGATCGCGCCGCTCCAGGATCAGGCGTTCTCTGGCTACGAGCGAGCCGCGCGTCGTCGCGGCGGAACCGGGCGCACGGGCGCCGCCACCCGGGTGTCAGCGGCAGGGCTTGCCAGTCTGCGTTCGAGGTCGGTGAAGGCGTCGACGATGGCCGATGCCTCGTAGGCTCGGTTCCGCCGACCGATCGTCACCTGGTGGAGCACGCCGGCGCTCACGAGGTTCTGGATCGCCTGATTGGCAGCCGGGAATGAGCGTCCGAGCAGCTTGGCTGCGGCCTGACCTCCGACGATTGGGGTGCCCGGCAGCCGGTCCAACAGGAGGTCGGTGGCGGAGTTTCGGCGCACGGGCGCGGCGGCCTCTCGCCATTTGGCTTGGATCTCGGTGACGGTCCGCTCGAAGGCCTGAGCATTCTCGACCGCGCGCACGCACACGCGAGCGAACCATCCGACCCACTCGTTGAGCGCGTCGTGCGCCTCCGGGCTGCCCGGTTTCGCGGAGTGACGGTAGGTGGTTAGTCCGCCGACGTACTCGCGTGGGAGAGTGGCGAGAACGAGGGACACGGGCGGGATGACCCGCTCGGCGAGGCCGGAGCGCTGCAGGATCGTGCTTATGAGAACCCTGCCCGTGCGCCCGTTCCCGTCGGCGAACGGGTGGATCGTCTCAAACTGCGCGTGCGCGACTGCGGCGAGCGCAACCGTTGGTAGCTGTGCGTCAGCGACGAATTGGCAGAGGTCTCTAATCAGGCCTTCGACGCGCTCCCACGGTGGCGGCACGAACTGGGCCGAGCAGGGGTTGTAGTCACTGCCGCCGAGCCAGTTCTGATCAGTGCGCCAGCGCCCCGCGTGCTTGGCCTGGAGGGTGCCCGTCAGCAGCCGCGAGTGAACCTCCAACAACAGGTCTGGTGTGATCGGGCTGCTCGTCTCGAGCGCGTAGGCAGCCGCGTCGATGTTGCTGAGGACCTCCGTCACGGTCGGATCCTGGCTCGGGTCGCCCTGCTCACGGGCAGCGTCAGCACGCAGCAGCTTCCGAGCTCCCACCGACAGGCCCTCTATCCGCGATGAGGCGACCGCCTCGGCTCGCAGCAGTATGCGGGCCAGCGCGTCGAGGTTCGTGAGCGCAACCGCGCTACGGTCGAGCGAGGATATGGCCGCCTCTGCACGGGCTACCTCCGAGGCGACCTCGCCGTCGAGCGTCAGCCGTTGGCCGGCGAGCGTGTCGGGAAGGTAGGCGTCGTAGTCGCAGCCGCGCTGGTCGGCGCGGGTCTGCCCGCTGCTGTTCGGTGCCCAGTGCAACCTTTCATAGCTTCCCACAGTATGTAAGATTAGCGCATAACCTTACATATGCGAACAAGCAGTGAAAGGTTATCGTCGCCCATTAACGTCGCTCTTCAGCGCCGGCAACCTCTTCCTGCGCGCTACACGAAGCCCATCACGTCCGGGTAGCAAGCTGGGATTAATCGGCGCCCGACCACCGCCACCGACAGCTCTGGACCCTCCCCACATATCGATGTGGGGAGCTGCGCTTGGCCGAGAAGCGAATGGGCCGAGGACAGGAACAAGCCCGTCACCGCGCGCAGACCGTTCGCCCCCGAGAGGCGGACTAAGCCGTTCGTGATGGTCATGAGCGAGGATGACCACGCGCGCGTGAAGGCATTTGCGGACAAGCGCGGCGTGAGCATGGCGCGACTCTTCCAAGACTCGGCGCTGCGCGAGTCCTATGACCGGCGCGAGCGCCTGGCAGTGATCGCCGCGCTCGACTCAGCGAACCGGTTATTGGCGAAACTCGGGTGTAAGGTCTCATCGTTCGCCTCGCCTGCTCTGCACTCCGGGCACGTCCAAGCACTCAACTGAGCACGCGGGTTTGCGGCGCGGCATATGCTGAAGGCGCTCATGGCAGCCCT